>JAABSU010000142.1 GCA_011390265.1 Spirulina sp. | reverse complement strand
AACCACCGCCCAATTCGTCACGGGGAACGATATCGACATCAACGCCACCCAGATTAAAATCCTCACGCTCCATTCTGCCAAGGGCTTGGAATTTCCCTTTGTCGCCATCGCCGGCCTCCAAGAAGGCATCCTCCCCCACTTCAACGCCGATCTCCCCCCAGAAGAACAAGCAACCACCCTCGATGAACAGCTTCGCCTCTTCTATGTGGGCTGCTCCCGCGCCATGCGATCGCTCCTCCTCTGCGGTTCCCACTCCCATCCCTCCACCTTTTTAAACCGTCTCAGCCATCCCCATTGGCAAAAACCATGAAAATCACCATCCAGTTACGGGAACTGCTTCAGGAAGACAATGCCACCCTAGAGCCGTTTTTAATGCTCATTGGCCAGGGTCATGCCCAAATCGACTGCACCGGAGTCGAATCCCTCACACCGGCCCAGTGCGATCGCCTCTTTGCCTATACCCCTGCCCATTGGGACGTTGCCGAATTTTGGGAAATCATGATCGAAACCGGCCTAAGCGACAGCCTCACCGAATCATTACTCACCTGGCTGGATCAACGCCACGGCCGCACCCCCACCCCATCCCCCTCTCCCTCCCTCCCCCCTTCATCCTTTCCCGCCTCCCCCAACCTCGATATTTTCAAACTCCGCAATGAGGTCGTCCAGGATTATCGCCAATACATCGAAAGCTTTTTGAAAATCCGCGACCCCCACGTTAAAAGCTTTGTAGATCAAGAACTTGATCTAGGGCAACTCTGGCCGAACCCCCTCGTTCAACTCAACCCCACCTATCCCCCAGGGGGCGATCTGCCCACATTGGTACGGGAAGGCATTTTACATCCGGAGTGCGATCGCTACTTCCCCGACTATGTTTCCCGCTACCGCTTTCGCCTCCACCAAGACCAAGCCTTTCGCCTCGCCCAACGCCAAGAACCCTACGTCCTCACCACCGGCACCGGCTCCGGTAAAAGCATGACCTATGTTGTGCCGATCTTTGATGACCTGCTCCGCAATCCTGGCATCAAGGGAGTCCGAGCCATTTTGGTTTATCCCATGAATGCCCTGATCAACTCCCAAAAAGAGGAGTTTAAAAAATTCCTCGCAGGTGTACCGGATTCCCCCATTCGCGTTGCCCAATACACCGGCCAGGAAAGCCTCACCCAAAAAACAGAAATCCAAAACAACCCCCCCCAAATCCTGCTCACGAACTACATGATGCTCGAACTGATGCTCAGTCGTAATCAGGAAGAGGCCCTTGTGGCATCCCCTCACCTCAAATTTCTCATCCTCGATGAATTGCACACCTACCGGGGCCGTCAGGGGGCAGATGTGGCCATCCTGATTCGGAAATTGCGCCAACGGTGCGGCCAAAAACTACTTTGCATTGGCACCAGTGCCACGATGTCCACAGAGGGGACGCGGAGCGATCGCAATCAAACCGTGGCAGAGGTCGCCAGTAAACTCTTTGGCGTGGCAGTGCCGCCGGAAAATGTCATTGATGAAACCCTAGAGCGGACAATCCAACGGCCCGATCCGACGGCGGCAGAACTCCGCACCGCAGTAGCAACGGGGTTGCCCCCCATCGCGGCCCAAACCTTAGCAGCATTCCAAGCCCATCCCCTCGCCCCTTGGCTAGAGATGACCTTTGGGCTACGGGAAGAAGAGGGCCATTGGGTGCGCCGTACCCCCATTTCCCTGGCCGATGGTGCGGCCCAACTGGCAGACACCACGGGCGCAACCGTTGATCATTGTCAGGAACTCCTCCAGCAGATGTTGATCTGGGGCAGTCGCACGGGGGGGCTAGCCTTCCGCCTCCATCAGTTCATTTCCCAAGGGGGCAGCGTCTACGCCACCGCAGAGGGGCGATCGCAACGCCTGCTGACCCTGGAGGGGCAATATTCAACAACGGGCGATCGCCTCCTCTATCCCCTCGTTTTTTGTCGGGAATGTGGCCAAGATTATTATTTGGTGCATCGGGATCAGGAGCAACAAACCGTCCAACCGCTCCTCCCCACCGCCTTAAGTGCCGATAATGAGGATCACCAAGCGGGGTATTTAACCCTGGATGAGCCGGGATTATGGGAGGGAGAGAGTGAGTTGCCGGAGAATTGGTTTAAAGAAACGAAGCGAGAGGGGCGATCTCCTAAGCCAGAATACAAGCCCTTCGTGCCCAAACGGCACCAAATCCTGCCCAATGGTCGCATCGTTCCCTCCCTCAGCGAGGGGACAGCCTTTTGGTTTATCCCCTCACCCTTCCTCACCTGCCTAAAATGTGGCGTTGTCCACGACAAACGCAAAAGGGAATTTACGAAACTCTCCCGCCTCAGTAGTGAAGGGCGCAGCACCGCCACGACGTTACTCTGTCTTTCCACCGTCAATCGCCTCAAAACCAGCGGCGCGATCCCCCCCGCATCCCAAAAAATCCTCAGCTTCACCGATAACCGTCAGGATGCCTCACTGCAAGCGGGCCATTTTAACGACTTTGTGCAAACCAGTTTGTTACGCGCTGCCCTCAACGCCGCCATCCAGGCTCAACAACAACTCACCCATCAGCATCTCGCCCCAGCCGTCGTCGAGCAGATGCAACTCACCCAGGCGGACTACGCTAAACAGGAAGCAAACTATGGGCCAGGTAAAACCCGCAACGAAAAAGTTTTTCGTGATCTCATTGAATATCGCCTCTATCAAGAGTTGAGAAAAGGCTGGCGGATCGTCCAACCCAACCTTGAGCAATGCGGCCTGTTGAAAATTGAATACGAGGGCTTAGCAGCCATCTGTGGCGAAACGGCATTGTGGGCGCAATATCCCCACGCCATCTTGCTCCAAGCCAGCCCCGCCCAACGGTACGCCGCCATCTGTGCCTTCCTGGATCAGTTGCGGAAGGATTTAGCCCTCGATGCTGTACTGTTGCAATCTTCAGGATTGGAGGAGTTGAAGAAAAACGTGGAGCAACTGATTAAAGAGCCATGGTGCTTTGATCGCCAGGAAAAACTCCATGAGGCGCGATGGGCTTCCACCGCCGTTGGTAAATCCGGCAAAGATACCGGCAAAAATACCGGCAAAGACACCGTTAAACTCACCGCCCGCAGCAAAATCGGTCGGTTTCTGCGCTCCCCCCAAGCCTGGCCCTGGCTCAATGAGAACCTGAGTGAAGCGGATTATGACCGTTTAATCGCAACCCTGATCACGATCCTGGCGGATTCGGGGTATCTGCTGCGATCGGGGCAAAAGGTGCAACTGCGCATTAGTGCGATGCTCTGGAAAGCGGCGCAAGCCAGCCATATTCAGCCCGATCCCCTCACCGCCAAACGATTGCCCGGCAGTGAAGATCGCCAGTTAGCCGTGAACTCATTTTTCCAGGCCTTCTATGGCACTGGCGGCCCCAACGTCCACAACATGGAAGGGCGGGAGCATACGGGGCAAGTCAAAAATGAAAACCGCCAACAACGGGAAACCGATTTTCGGTCGGGCAAACTGGCCACATTGTTCTGCTCCCCCACGATGGAGCTTGGCATTGATATCGCCGATCTCAATGTCGTTCACCTCCGCAATGTGCCTCCCAGCCCCGCCAACTATGCCCAACGCAGTGGCCGAGCCGGACGCAGTGGCCAGGAGGCTTTGGTGATCACCTATGCCTCTGTGGGCAGTGGTCATGATCAATACTTCTTCCGACGACCGGATCAGATGGTGGCGGGGGTGGTAGTGCCGCCCAAGTTGGAGCTAGGCAACCGGGAGCTGATCAAATCCCATATTCACTCCCTCTGGTTGGCCCATACCGGGCTTTATTTGGAAAGCTCCATGAATCAGATTCTTGATTTATCCCAACAGGGCTACCCCCTCCAAGATTCGATCCGCAGTCAATTGACCCTCTCCCCCGATGTTTTGGAGCAGTGTTTTGAGGCGGCGAGCGTGACGTTAGAGGATGACTTCTGTTGTCAAGATTTAGAGCGGGCTAGTTGGTACAACGAGGAATTTATTCGCGGCGTGATTGAGGATGCGCTGACCAGTTTTGATCAGGGGTGCGATCGCTGGCGTAACCTCTACCGTGATGCAGATATCCAACTCCAAACCGCCCGGCAAACCATTGATAAAGTCACCGGGGGCTTAATTTCCGCTGAGGAGCGTAGCCATGCCGAGGCCCAGGAGCGGGAAGCCAAACGCCAAATTGATTTACTGGTGGGGCAAACCCATCAAGGCCGCAATCAATCCCAGTTAGAATTTTACCCCTATCGCTACTTTGCCGCTGAGGGCTTCTTGCCGGGCTATAATTTCCCCCGTCTCCCCGTCCGAGCCTATATCCAAGCCGGGCAAGACGGAGAATTTGTCTCCCGTCCCAAGGGGGTAGCGATTCGAGAATTTGCCCCCCAGAATGTTCTTTACTATGAGGGCAACAAATTCCAGATTTCCAAAACTCGTATTCCTGTCAAGGGGATTGAAAGCGGCTATCAACGGGTGGCAGTTTGTCCCCACTGTGGCTATTTCCATACAGGGGATGCCTATGATCATCATCTTTGCGACAACTGCCAAGGCAAAATTGCCCCGGATCATTGTGGCAATCCGGCAAAACTCAATCATGTTTTGCAGATGGAAACGATGCTGACGCGACGACGGGAGCGGATCACCTGCGATGAGGAAGAACGGCTCAAATATGGCTATAACGTCACCACTCACTTCCGTTTTGATCCACAAAAACAAGAACGTGCTTTAGTGATCGCCGCAGATGGGACAGCCCTCCTAGAGATTACCTATGGCGACACCGCCAATATTTTGCGGCTCAACCGAGGCTTAAGGAGTAGTCTAGATCGAGGGTTTAAGGTTGATAGTACAACGGGAATTTGGGGGGATGCCCGCAGTGAAGACCAGGCGGATACCTTGCACCGCGAAGTTTATCTTATGGTTGAAGATGTCTGCAATGTGTTGCTGATTAAAGCGAGTCACATCCCCACCCAGGATGCGGATGGGTACGCGATCGCGGATCAGTTTCTCGCAACGTTGCAATATGCCCTAGAAAGGGCGATCCAAGCGGTCTACAAACTGGAAGAGAACGAACTGGCCTCGGAGCGACTGGGACAGGGGCAATATCTTCTCTTTTGGGAGGCTTCCGAGGGCGGGGCGGGTGTGCTCTCTCAAATCCTGGAGAATCCGGCCGCATTCCAGGCCTTGGCGCGGGAAGCCTTGGAGATCTGCCATTTTGTCGAGGCCAAGGAGACCTGTATCAAGGCTTGCTATGACTGTTTGCTCTCCTACCGCAATCAATTTGATCATCCCCGCCTCGATCGCCACATCATCCGTGGATACCTGGAGCAATTGACCAAAAGCCAGATCCAACGCCATGGGCTGGGGATCTCTCGTGAGGAACAATACCAACAATTAAGGGGGCAGACGGATCCCCATTCAGCCTTTGAGCGGGAGTTCCTCGCTGAACTCTATCACCAGGGTCTGAAGTTACCGGACGCGGCCCAAGCGTTAATTCCAGAGGCTGATATTAAGCCCGATTTTCTCTACCACAATCCCAATATCGCCATTTTTTGTGATGGTTCAGTGCATGATCATCCAGAGCAACAAAAACGCGATCGCCTCGCCAGGGAAAATCTCAAATATCACACCAATTATCAGGTGATCGTCTTCCGCCATGATGAAGATTGGCGGGAGAAGTTGAGGGCGTTGGGGTTTTAGGGGGTTGCTTAGGGGCGCGTTAGGATCTCTTCGCGAAAGGCATTCACCTCATGAACAAGCCAATCCTGCTCCTCTGGGGTAAGGCTGTGGCCGAAAGGTATCCGGAAGGGTTTGGCGGTTTTCCAAGGGTAGCTAAAGCGCGATCGCTTCGCGGCTTTTTCCCCACCTTGATATTGAACTTCTAGATGTTTGGGGTTATGGGTTTGATAAAGCAAAACTTGATCAAGGGGAATCTCAGCGGTTTCCTCAACAGGGGAGAATTTCGAGGATATTTTGAACGTTGTTGGGGTTACAGTTAGCGTCGTTTCATCCCCCTTGAGGTGGCGCAGTCGCCGCCAGAGTGTATGGGTGATTTTTCCCAAAATGAAGATGGGTAAGGCTAAAAATAACCAAATGATAATCCTTTCTCCCCAATCGCTACTCGGCTCAAACAGGGTGATGAACACCATGAGAATCAGGAAAATTTCTACTAATCCTCCCGTACAGCCCCAGAGCAAATTCATCACCAACAAACTAAACCGCCCCGCCGTCCACCATGTCCCGCTGGGAATATCCGCTCTGAGATCGGTTTCAGTTTTCGTGAGGACAATTTGACTATGGGGGGGTTGGGGGTTGAGGCTGGGCTGAAGTTGGCGGACGATGGCGAGGGGAATGTTTTCTGTTAATGTGGCTTGGGCTTCTACTACATTGGTGAAGCGATCTTCTAGAGCCGGTTCGAGCATTTTTCCCAACCAATCCCCAAAGGGACGGGAAACTTTAATTTCACCGCGAAAATCCAACTTCATCCGTTTTTGGGGCAGTTCGGCGGGGGATTTGCCAGAGAGGAGAAAGACAAGGGTTGCGCCTAAGCTGTAAAGATCAGAGGCGGGTTGGGTCTGGCCGCGAAACTGTTCCGGCGGCATATAGCCCACTGTGCCCACAAATGTACCGCTATGGCTGAGGGTGGTGCGATAGATATCCTGGACTGCGCCAAAATCTACTAACACGATTCGGCCGTTGGGATCCCGGATTAAATTATCCGGTTTGAGGTCGCGGTGAATGACAGGGGGGATGAGGCCGTGGAGGTAGGTGAGGATTTCTAAAACCTGAAAGGCGATCACCTTCACCTCATCTTCCGTGGGCTGCCACCCCTGCGATCGCGCCCGCTCCAAAGATTCCCCCTCCACCAACTCCTGCACCAAATAGAAGCGGCGATCGTCGGGGGTATCCAGTTGGAAATAATCCACATATTGAGGAATGCCGGGATGTTTCAACGTCGCCAACACCCGCGCCTCCCGCTCAAACAGGTCTAAAACCTTCCATTCCGCCACCTGCCGCAGGGAAACCACTTTAATCGCCACCCGCGCCCCCGTTTCCTGATCCACCGCTGCATAGGTGGTTCCCATCGACCCCCGACCCAAGACGGTTACAACTTGGTAGCGATCGCCAATATATTCACCTTGGGCATGGATTCCGGACATGGGTTCAAGGGGGTAAGTTTTAACGTCTCCTCAAGGGCGGGGGCGGAATTTCCGGACTAAATTCCCCGCTGGGTAGGGGGGTTAAAGATTTCACTTAACCCTTCTCCTAATAACGATAACCCAGTCACGAGGGTCGTCATCGCCAAACCCGGAAACAGGGCCGTCCACCAAATGCCGGTGGGGAGGGCATCAAGGGCAAGACGGAGATCATAACCCCATTCCGGGATATCCGGGGGCAGACCTAAACCCAGGAAGCCCAAGCCGCCGAGGATCAAAATGGCATCGGCAGCATTGAGGGTAAACAGCACCGGCACACTTTGAATCACATTCAAAAAGAGGTATTTGCGGAGAATATGGGCCGGCGTTGCCCCCATGGCCCGGGCGGCTTCGATGAATGGCTCCGTTTTAACACTGGTGGTATGGTTGCGCACGACGCGGAAATATTGGGGAATGTAGGAAATACTGAGGGCGATCGCCGCATTCAACACCCCCCGCCCCACCACAAAAGCCAACGTCACCGACAGCAGCAACCCCGGCAACGTGTACACCGTATCCATCAAAAACACCAAGGCGCGATCGACCTTCCCCCCCCAATAACCACTGATCAACCCCAAGGGCACACCAATAGAGAGGGAGAGGCTGGTGGCTAACACCACCACTTGAAAGGCGGCCCGACTGCCAAACAGCGTCCGGGCAAAAACATCATAACCTTGGCGGCTCGTGCCCAACCAATGGGCGGCGCTGGGGGGTTGGTGGAGGGGGTTGGCGAGGAATTCCTGGGGACTGGCCAGGAGGCCCCATTGCACGAGGAGAGGGGCCAGAAGGGCGATCGCCCCCCATACCCCCGTAATCCCCAGGCCGACAATCATCAATTGCCGCGACAGGGAAGGACGCTGAAAAAACTGCAACCATCGAGCCTGATGGGCCACCATAGAGATTGATCTACATAGAACCAGGCAATTATCCCACGTTTTTCGGGCGGATCTGCCCCCGGTTTGAATTAGGGTCTGTACAACGAGCAGCACCCAGGCTCAACCTTAGCGGGAATCACTCAAGGCCAACGCGCCATTTTCCACCCCTACCGTTTTCCCTAAATAAATTTCCCGCATATCCTCCGGCAGGTTCACCGTCACCATCCGATAGCTTTCCTGGAGATAATCCTGAACCTGAGCGGGGGAAAGCATATCCCCTTCCGCTTGGAGGTAGGCGGCGATGCGGGTGGGACTCCATTGGAAGGTTTTCGCCATCAGGAGGATGAGGCGAATCATCGGGGGGAGGCGATCGAGTGCCTGCTCTAAATAACACCACAGGGGGGGCGAGGTGCTTTTGAGGTCGTAGGTGATCGATTCCACGGGGGGGAGTTCTGCCTGGTTGATGCAGAGGGCGGTGACGTTGATCAGCCAGTTTTGAAAGGAAGTCGCCTCAATGGCCGCTGCCCCCCGCAATTCTAGGCCCCGCATTTCATAGAAAACATGTCGCCAGGTGAGGGCAAAGAGGTAATCTCCTTGGACGGGCGATCGCGCCGCATGGGCAATTAGCGTATAAACAATCGGGTGATACCGACAAAACAGGGCGACAAAATACTTGCCCTGTTCCGGATGACGCTGAAACAAAGTGAGCAAGTCCTGGTCACTGTAGCGAAACAGGGCTTTCACGGTGGGATGATTACATTCAGGAAAGCGTTGCGGTTGCACAGATTTCTAGCACTCTCACTCGGGACGATCAACTTGCCGCCATTGTACCCGATCAATTCCCCGGCAAAACGTTATGGCGATCGAAAAGCCGCAGATCGAGAATCATCCCCGTTAATTTCCTGCCATGGCATGGCTTCTCGGTGGGGCGGGGTGGGTTTTTCCCTCTTTCGCTAAAATACAATGCAGATTGCCTCCGTTGTTCATTCTTTCTATGCCCACGCCCCCCAGCCTCGAACCCGCCGACTCCCTGCCCACCCCCACAGAACCCCAGCCCTTCACCATCCCTGAACCCCAACCCCAAATCACAATCAACCTCTCAGCCATTAACGGGTTTGTGATGCTTGTGGCCTTGGGAATCATGGTTTTGGGCTGGTTGTTCCGGTTTAATCCCCTGCTGTTTTGCGGGGCGTTGGTGGCTTTGGTGGTGGCCTTGCGGATGACGCTGCCAGCGATGGGCCGGTGGTTTGCGCGGTTTTTAACCCCCGATGAACGGCAAATTCTGTTGGGGGTATTGGGGAGCTTGGGGGCGATCGCCGGCTTTGGCGAAATCCTCGGCGTGTATCAACGGCTGAACCAATGGTTAATTAATGCCAAATGGGATGAATTTGGCTCCTGGGCCGAATGGTTTGGGGCGGTGGGGCAGATTATGATTGCCGTCATTGCCGTTTATGTGGCCTGGCAGCAATATGTAATCTCCAAAGACCTCACCATCCGCCAAAACACGATCACCCAACAGCAAACCATCGATGCCTATTTTCAAGGCATTTCTGATCTGGCCCTCAGTGATGAGGGGTTATTAGAAGATTGGCCCCAGGAGCGGGCCTTTGCCGAAGGCCGCACAGCGGCGATTCTCAGTAGCGTCGATGCCTCCGGGAAGGCGAAAATTCTCCGGTTTTTATCCCAATCCCGGCTCGTCACCCCCCTCAAACGGGATGGATTGTTAGGGCGGGCGATCCTCGATGGGGAGGGGGGCTATGCTGAAGATCGGATCCAGGGGTTGCGGGTGATTGATCTGGGGGTGATGTTGGCCCGGGCGGATATGTCGGAGACGGATTTGCGGTGGACGGATCTCAGCGATGCCTACATGATTGGGGCTAA
>JAABSU010000141.1 GCA_011390265.1 Spirulina sp. | reverse complement strand
CCTCCTGGCCTATATCGGTGTTGAAGGGGAAGAAGAGGGCCGCCTGGTGCTCTCTAACCTGACCCGCCAGAAGAAGGAGATCCTCACCCCCCCGGATTTGGTGGTGACGAATTTTCAAGTCACCGGGAGGGGCGATCGCCTCCTGTTTTTCGCCTTTGACAAGGGCAACCCCGACGGCTTAAACGCCCAAGAACTCTACCGCACCACCACCGCCAGCGATCGCCTCACCGCCGACGACCCACCCCCCGGCCAAGTCCGCCGTCTCCTCGATGCCCAAACCTATCAAAATATCCAATTTGACCTTGCCCCCGGGAATGATGCCGTCGTGGTTGAGCGGGTCAACCGGCAAAACCCCAACGATAGCGGCCTGTGGTTGCTCACCCCCGACGGCGATCTGCGTCCCCTGGGGATTCAGGGCGATCGCTTCCAAATCTCCCTCGATGGTCAGGTGGTGGCAGTGAGCGATGGGTTCGCCAACGCAAATCGCAATGGCGTGACCATTTTACCCCTCACCAGTACCGCCACCAGTCGAGAATTTTTCCCCACCCATGAAGATTTAATCGCCTTTTCCCCCCGGGATTATCGGGAAAAGATCATGATTAAACGCAAGGATGAGCAGCGGCGATCGCTGGTGGTGATCAACGCCGAAGGCCGGGAGCGGGAGTTAATCACCACCACGGGCTTAATTTTAGATTGTCATTATGAACCCCGCCAAGCCGTCCTGCTCTACTGCCTTCAAGCGGAGCGCCTCGACCCCCAACAAACGGAAATCACCCCCTTTGTCACGCTGATCAACGTCCAAAACGGCCGGGAAGTCCCCCTCGTCGCCTTAACCAATGACCTCAACGTCCGCATGGCCATGGCCCCCGATGGCCGTCATTTAGCCTTTGATCAGGTGATTGAATCCGCTCCCCAGGAGAATAGCCGCAGCCAGATCCCCCCTGGGAGTATTTGGATCCTGCCCCTGCCGGACTTCATCCAGGGGGCCAGTCTCCCCGATTTGGCTCCCCCAGAACGCTACGCCGCCGGTCTAGATCCCCAATGGATTCCCTAACGCTGGCAAACATCGCCCCAACTGGGTGCGTTGCCTAAGATTCTTTCGTCACCCAATAGGCCAAGACCGGCTGATCAATCCCCTTCAGCGTCAGGGATTGGAACTTTTCCACCTCCGTGGGCGCGAGTAATTGCGCCACCGTTTCAGAGACGAGAATGCTGTTGGGTTGGGCGGCTTCCTGGAGACGGGAGGCAATATTGACCGGCGGGCCAATGGCGGTATAGTCAGCGCGATGCTCACTGCCAAACATCCCCACCACCGATTCCCCCTGATGAATACCACAGCGGAACTGTACCGGCGGCGGCCCATCGGGGCCAATAATCCCCTGAGCACGCCACCGCTCATTCAAGCCATCCAAGACCCGATACATCCCCCGCGCCGTGGCGATCGCCCGTCGGGCCTGCTCCTCGGGGGGAAGAAATTCCGGCGCACCGTAGAGCACTAAAATCGCATCCCCCATAAATTTATCCACCACGCCACCATTGTCAAACACCGCTTGGGTCATGGCTTCCAGGTATTCATTGAGTAACTGGGCAATGCCCCGGGATTCCAAGCGGTTCGACAGTTGGGTAAAGCCGACAATATCGCTAAATAAAATCGTCACCAACCGGGGTTCTGGGTCTAGCTCTAGGGTCATATCCCCCTGAGCCGCCCGTCGCACCATTTCCGGCGGTAAGAATCGTTTTAACACCGCTTCGGTGAGGTAGGCATTAATTTCCTTCATCCGCGCCTCATCGGCCTTGAGGGCCAGCATATTGCGCACACTGGCGAGGAGTTCGCGATCGTTAAAGGGCTTGGCTAAATAGGCATCGGCCCCCTGCTCTGTGCCTTCAATGCGGCTCCCTTCATCGGCCTTCGCCGTCAACAAAATAATCGGTGTCCCCCGCAGTTCAAGATTGGCCCGCACCATCTGAATCAAATCTAAGCCCGACACCTTCGGCATCATCAAATCACTGATAATCAGTTTTGGCCGTTGGGCTTCGAGGACTTGATAGCCTTCTGCGCCATTGCGGGCGGTGCAAACGGGATAGCCCGCCGATGTCAGGATATAAGACACATAGCTTCGCAGGTCGGCATTATCATCGACGACGAGGATTAGTTGATTGTGGGCGGTGCTCTGTGTCAGCGCCACCATCGCTGGGTTTGCCTCGGTGGAGAGTTCCGTCGGGAGATCCGGCAAGGGTGTTTGCTCATCCTGAAGTTCCACTGCGAGATCTGCCAGTTCCACTTCGGAGCGAGAGACTTGGACTTCGCTGGGGATTTCGAGGATTTGGTCAGGGGGAAGATGGGTCGCGCCTTGGTGGAGCCAGATCGTGAATGTGGTTCCGGCGGTTTGACCCGGTTGGAGGGTGGTTTGGTGGATGGATTGAACGGTAACTTGGCCGCCGTGGAGTTCGACAATTTCTTTCACGAGGGCTAACCCCAAGCCGGTTCCTTCGTAGGAACGGTTGACGGAGCCTTCTGCTTGGCGAAAGCGATCGAAGAGGTAGGGGATCTGGGAATTGGCAATGCCGATCCCCGTATCGGCGACTTCTAAGCAGACGTAGGTTCCGGCGGGCTTGACGGTGACGGTGATCTGACCTTGGGCCTCGGTGAATTTCATGGCGTTGGAGAGGAGGTTGTAGACCACCTTGTCGAATTTTTCCATATCCAAATACACCCCTTCACAGGGCGTTAGGTTGTTCACCAATTGGATATTTTTGCGATCGCAATAGGGCCGAAATGTTTCTAAAATCTGCTCGACAAATTCCGTAAGGCTACAGGGGCGGAATTTGGGCTGCATCCGCCCAGCATCGAGACGTTGTAGATCTAGAAGCTGATTCACCAACCGCAACAGGCGGCGGGCATTGCGGAGGGCGATCTGGGTTTGATCCGTGGGCAGGGGTTGGTGGCGGTGGGTGGCGGCCTCCAGGGGGCCGATCATCAGCGTCAGGGGGGTGCGGAATTCGTGGGAAATGTTTTGGAAAAATTCGTTTTTTTGGCGATCGAGTTCCAGGAGTCGCTCGGTTTGTTGGCGGGTTTTTTGATAGAGGCGGGATTGTTGGACGGCGATCGCCGCCTGGGAGGCCACGGATTTAGCCAACTCCAGATCAGAACTGGACCAAATCCGGGGAGCCTCACTTTGGCGGAGGCTAATGCTGCCAATAATTTTGCCATCGACGAGTAAAGGGACGAGGAGCAGGGCGCGGGCGGGCGATCGCAACGGCAGATCACTGCCATACTCATCACTGGGCTGGGCCTGGGTTTCCATATCCTCAATCACCACCGCCGCTTTTGTCTGCAAGACGGTTTTTAAGACCGGATTGCCGGTAATGGGGGCCAGGGATTGGGGCAGATTGGGGTTGACCACATCGACGGTTTGCCCAGTAGCGTGGCGATCATAGAGGCCGACACATTGAACATATTCATCTTCCTCTGTCCACAGGGAGAGGGCACAGCCATCCACCTCCAACGTCGTCCCCAATTGCTTGGTAATCGCCATAAAAATTTCCTGGGGATCAAGGGTGGAGCGGATCGCTGAGGTAATCGTATTAATCAACGCTTCCCGCTTCGCCAAAGCCTGAACCTTTTCATAGGCTTGAGCTTGGGAAATGGCCAGGGCCGCCTGATCCGCCACCATCACCCCCAATTGAATTTCATCATCCTCCCAACGATGATCCACCTCACAGCGGTGCAGGGCTAAAACCGCCACCAAATCCGCCTGGGCCATCAGCGGCACAATTAAGGTTGAAGTCACCCCCGCAGCGGTAAAGGCCGCCCGGCGTTCCTCCTGTTCTGGCGTTTCACCGCTACAGTGGGGATCTGCCTGGACATCCTGAATCACCGTCACATCTTCCGTTTCCCACACCATCGTGGCGCATTGCTCCACGGTTAAGGGGGTTGTGACAGTGGTTTTTTGATAGCGGAAAACTTCGCCTTCGCCATCTTCATCGGCACGGGTGCGGAGGATACAAACATCGACATCGAGCAAATGCCCAACGGTGTTGACGATGGTTTGTAGCACTTCCCGCAGGGGAGATTCCCCCCGACGACCGTGCTGGGCATTGCGGATCGTATTGGTAACGGTGTTGAGGAGGGTTTCCCGTTTGAGGGAGCGGCAGAGTTCTTCGGTGCGGACTTTGAGGACGTTGTGGGTGTCGAGGGCTTGGCGAACAATGCCCTTGAGGTGATCCGCTTCCCAGGGTTTGGTGACATATTTAAACACCTTGCCGCTGTTGATCGCTTCGACGAGATCATCCACATCGGTATAGCCGGTGAGCAAAATCCGAATAATATCCGGGTACTGCACCGCCGTGAGGCTGAGGAATTCTGTGCCGGTCATGATCGGCATCCGTTGATCAGAGATGATCACCGCCACGTCCGGCTCCTGCGTCAACAGATCGAGGGCAGCGGGGCCACTGTCGGCGCGAAAGACTTTGTATTCTCGGTGAAAGGTGCGGTAGAGCAGATCGAGGTTATCTGGCTCATCGTCAACCACCAATATTTTCGGCTTTTTACGTTGCTGAGACTTCATCCATCGATCTCCTACCGTCTGCGCCAGACTTCAGGAAGCCAAATTGCGGTGTTTGTGTAAATTTGGATTTCCATAAGTAGCCGTGACGCACCCCAATAGATCAGGTTTGGGTATAGGATCTTCCTCCTACCATAGTACAGAACTTTCAGGACAGCCATGGCGATTTTGTTCCAAGGGGTGAGGATTCAGGGGACTTCTGGGGTTAGCCCCCAGATGGCCTGATGTTCAGCGAGCCAACCGGACTGCTCTAATTCTCGTAGGGCTTGGTTGAGGGCGATGAGCAATCGGCCACTATTGGCGGTTTTGGCGATCGCCACCCCCAAGGGTTCAGCGGAGAGGCGATCGCCTAAAACTCGGTATTCAGGGTGAATTTGGCTCCAACCGGTGAGAATGGTGCGATCGCCCGCAAAGGCCGCCGCCTCTCCCGTTGCCAGTGAGGCCATGGCCTCCTGATAGGAGTCCACCCCCAGGAGGATCGCATCGGGGGCGCGATGGCGCAGAACGGCGATCGCACTGGAACCCCGCAACAGGGCCACCCGTTGCCCCCGCAGATCCGCCAATTGGGTGATGCCGGCCTGACGGGTGATCAGGCTGGTGCTGTCGAAATGGTAAGGGCGGGTGAAATACACTTGGCGCGATCGCATCGGAGTCACCGTTAACCCAGCAATCACCAGATCCGCTTCCCCTCGATGGAGTATATCGAGGCGATCGCGATTGCTCACCGGGATCAACTCCACAGCGGCATGATTCCCCAGCAACATCAAAGCCAATTGCCGAGCCAGATCAATTTCAAACCCCCGGATCCTGCCATCGGGATCACGAAACCCCAGGGGGCGGGTGTTATCCTTCACCGCCACAATCAGTTTCCCCCTGGCCTCAATTTCTGCCCATTCTGTGGCATAACAGGGGGAGAGAGACCAGGGAGTAATCCCCATCGTCGCCATGGCCATGCCCCCGATGATTAAACCCGTTGTCAGCCACCGCAATCCTGCGATTCGTTTTAGCGTCCCGATCGCTACCTCCCCCATGTCCTGGTCTCGCCGCTCTGTCCTTGCGCTCATCGGCTTTGGCCTCACCCAACTTTGGGGTTGTCGCCGCTCCACACCCAGCAATTCTTCCCAACCCACTTTAACCCCTCCAGATACTGTTCGCATCGGCATTTTGCTCCCTTTGGAGGGGGCATTAAGTGTAACCGATGGTTTACCGGCTCTCCAAGCGGCGCAATTGGTGGCGGAGGCGGTCAATGGGGCCGGTGGGGTAGAGGTCTATGGGGTGAAACGGCCGGTGGAATTGATCTTTGTCGATGAGGGCGATCGCCCCGATCAAGCCCTAGTGGCGGTGCGGAAATTAATGTTTCAGGATCAGGTGATCGCCATTGTCGGTGCTCCCCTCAGCTACATTGCCATTCCCGTTGCTAATTTCACCGAAACGATCCCCCTACCCCTGATCAGCACCACCTCCACCCATCCAGACACCACCGCTGGCAAAAATTACGTCTTTCGGGCTGCTTTTACGGATGATGTCCAGGGGCAGGTGTTGGCGCAATTTACCCAGGAAACCCTGAAAGCGGAACGCATAGCCATTCTTTATGACATTGCTAATGTTTACAGTCAGGGGTTAGCGGATACCTTTATGGAAGCGATCGCCACCCTCGGCGGCAACATTGTTGCCCAGGAAACCTACACCACCGATCAACAAACCAACTTCCGCCCCGCCCTGATCCGCATCCAAACCCTGGAGCCGGATCTGATCTTCTTACCCAACTATCCCGAGGAAATCCAACGCCAAACAACCCAAGCCAGGGAACTGGGTTTAACCGCCACCTTCCTCGGTGCTGATGCTTGGGATAGTCCCACCCATGAATTGCCTGCCCTAGAAGGGAGCTACTACGCCACCCATTGGTATGCCGATCCCGATGATCCCCAGATCAGCACATTTGTCACTGCCTATGAAACAAGCTACGATGCCGCCCCCAATGTGTCCGCTGCCCTCACCTATGATGCCCTTAGCCTGTTGATCGAAGCCATCCGCCGGGAAGGTCGCACCGATGCCAAGGCGATCCAAGGGGGTCTCCAGAGTATTCGCGATTTTCCCGGTGTCAGTGGTACACTGCGGTTCCGGGGTACAGGGGATCCGGTCAAAAGTATTGTGATTGTGCAAATTCGTGACGGCAAGCCGATGATCGCCCAAACCATTACCCCAGGCATTGAACAATTGCCTTGATCATGAATTCTGCTCAACCACTGCGCATTTTAATCCTGTTGCACGTCCCCCTCGATCGCAATTTTGGGGGGTCGCGGGTGCAGTTGGAATTGGGGGAAGTGTGGCGCAGTTTGGGCCATGAGGTGGAGTATTTTGATGTGGTGCGTGCTTTTGGGGCGAAGGTGGGATCACGCCGGCCCGATCGCTTTGCCCTGATTAAGGCGTTGCTGGCCCCCTTTTGGCAACCCTCCTTTGCCAGTAAGGCGCGACAGTTTATCGAGGCGGAGGGCGATCGCTTTGATGTCATTGATGCCCATCAAGGGAATTTGCCCTTTACAAAGGCGGATCTCCGTTATCGCGGCCTGTTAGTGGTGCGATCGGTGGGGCTATACCCCCTCTATGTGGCCTTTGACCATGGGGCCAAGCCCCCCCAACTGACCTGGCGAGGTTGGTTAGTGCGGCAATTGTTACGATGGCGCGATCGCCAGGAGATCCGCCATTGCTTCACCAGTTTTCGCCATGCGGATTTGATCAATCTTCCCAATCCAGCGGAAGCAAATTATTTAAAGGAAACCTTGGGCGTGGGGGAAAAGTGCCATGTTTTCCCCTTTGGATTAGCTCCAGAACGGCGGCAGGCCTTGGCGACGATTGGGGCGAAAAATTTCTCGCCCCGACATCTCGCCTCTCGTCTACAGCATCCCCAACTGACATTTATCGGCACTTGGTGCGTGAGGAAAGGTTCTCAAGATTGGCGATCGCTCCTCCTCCAATTGTGGGCAACCCTGCCAGATTTACAGGTGCAATTTTTAGGGACGCGATCGCCCCAATCGGTGATCTTGCGGGAATTGGCCCTCCCTGATACGCAAAATTTAACGATCATCCCCGACTACCGCAGCGAAGACCTACCCGCATTACTGACCCAGACCACCGTTGGAGCTTTTCCCAGCTACATTGAGGGGTTTGGGTTTGCTATTTTAGAGAAGCTGGCCGCGGGCATTCCCACAGTAGCCTACGACATTCCCGGCCCCCAAACGATGCTCACCCCCGTTGATCCCGCCCTCCTCACCCCCATCGGCAATCCGGAAGCCATGGCCAATCAGTTACGGCAATTGCTCACCCTCGATATCGCCGCCTATCAAGCTTTAGCCCACCGTTGCCAAGCCATTGCCGCGCAATTCTGTTGGCAACCCATTGCTACCGATACTCTCAAAGCCTACCAACAAGCCCACGCCCGGCTCTGAAGATGAAAGGCAAAGGGCAAAAGCAGCAAAAATAAAGGCACTTTAACCCTGATCACTTTTCCTTTTCCTATGCACCAACCCCACCCCGACACCAACCCCATTACCGCCCGCTGTGGTGTACTGACGATCAGCGATACCCGCACCCCGGAAAACGACACCAGCGGCCAGGCGATTCAAGACCGCCTGACGGCCCAGGGCCATACCATAGCCACCTATCACCTTTGCGCCGATGACCCGGCTAAGATTCGCGCCAAAGCGATCGCCTGGGGCGATGATGCTGAGATTGATCTGATCATTACCAATGGCGGCACGGGCATCGCCCCCCGGGACTGCACGGTTAGGGCGATCTCCCCCCTCCTCACCCGGCTCATGCCCGGTTTTGGGGAATTGTTTCGGATGTTGAGTTTTGAAGAAGTGGGTTCTCGGGCCATGGCTTCCCAGGCTTTGGGGGGAATGATGGGTAAAACCTTGGTGTTTGTTTTACCCGGCTCCCCCGAAGCCATTGCCCTCGCCCTCGATCACCTCATCCTCCCGGAAGTGAGCCATCTCCTCAGGCAGTTGCACGACTCGCCTCCCGACGGGCGAAAATAACCCCTCCGAGGGCCGCATCCCCTTGGGGGGTGACGAGGTGCGATCGCAGTTCCGCTGGTAAATAGGGCATTAGGGGTGTGGCTAAACCCCCCAAAAGGCTACAGGGCAACGGTTTCTGTTGCCGGGCCACCAAGGCTTGCCAAATTTTGCCGATTTCGTTGCCAGCATCCCCGAGGAGGGCGATCGCCCTTTGATCTCCCCCCTGAGCAGCGGCAATCACCAGGGGGGCCAGTTCGGCAAATTGCTGGGATTGGGCGGCGTTGGCCCAGCGAATCATGGCCTCACTATCCCGGTGAAAATGGGCAAAGACTTCGGCAATCAGCGGCGTTTCCGTGCGGCGGCCATCCCACCATTGCAAGGTATAACGGATCGCCGCCAAGCCCAACCAAGCCCCGCTGCCCTCATCCCCCTGGGGAAATCCCCAACCACTCACCCGCGTCACCTGCTCCCCCTCAATCTGGTAGGCCACCACCCCCGTACCAATGGCAATCACCGCCCCATCTGCCCCTCGATGCGCCCCTAAACAGGAGGTATAGCCATCGGAATGGAGGTAAATGTGGGGGAAGGGATGGTTAAGGGCCAGAAAGCGATCGCAGGCTTCTGGCACTTGGGTTCCCGCCAGGCCTGCGCCACAATGCCATTGATATTGGGGATCAGCGAGGGGGATCGGGTGGGCGGCGGCGGCGATCGCCTGCTGAATGGAGGCCCAGGCCCCGAGGGGATCAAGGCGAATATTGGCCGGCCCAGCTTTACCGATGCCCAATAAGACTCCATCTTCCGTTTCCACACGGGCAATGGTTTTCGTTGCGCCGCCATCAATGCCGATAAAGAGCCTCGGTTGATCTGCCATAGTTTTCAAGATTTGCTGATTTTTGTTGCTGAAGCAGGGGGAAAGCCTGAGGGAACAAAAGGCTGTGCCATGATCAGGAGGATGTTCTGACGTTGCCCCCATGGTTAAACCCGCCCGCATTTTCTCGCCCTTGGGATTATTGCTGATGGCGATCGCCCTTGCGGTGCTGTTGCGCCTTCTGAATCTGGGGAGCCGTGAGCTTTGGTATGACGAAGTATTATCCCTGCTCTTAACCACTGGGCAAAAAACCGCCTACCAAACCCCCCGCAGCTTACCCCTACCCTTGGCACAATACACCGCCCTTTTACAACTCCCCACAGAGCAAAGCTTAGGGGATATGCTGGCCACCGTTACCCAGTTTTTGCGGGGTCTGATGGGGGAACCCCACCCACCCTTATTTTTCCTCGGGCAACATCTCTGGTTGCGGCTGTGGGGGAATGGGGTGGAGGCGTTGCGGAGTTTGAATGCCCTGTACAGTGTGGGGGCGATCGCCCTCGCCTATGGCATCGGTCGGCAACTGGTCAACCCC
>JAABSU010000140.1 GCA_011390265.1 Spirulina sp. | reverse complement strand
AACCGATGGTTATGCGCGGGGTTCCGCCCGCTCTACCCATGGCATTGATCTCTATGAATTGGTACTCAGTCAGCAGGATTTACTGCACCGCTTCGGGGGTCATCCCTTTGCTGCGGGGTTGAGTTTAAAGCAGGAAAATTTACCCCTCTTTATTGAAGGGATTAACCAAGCCCTACGGCGTAAATTACCCGATCCGTCCCTGTTAGGGCCGTTAATTACCATTGATCTACGGGTGACAGTGGCGGATTTAGGGGGGGCATTATTTACAGAGTTAAAGGTTTTAGAACCCTGTGGCATGGGCAACCCTGCGCCGCTATTGCTATTAGAAAATTGTCGGTTTCGGGATATCAAAAACGCGAATATTAAAGACCGCAAAGGCAATAAAGTTAAATATATTAAAACCGAGTTTTCGATCTATGATGCCAGTCAGCCCGAAGGCTTTCCGGGGGTGTGGTGGGGGCATTATCAGGATGAAATTGCCGAAAATACCACCTACGATGCGGTGGTGGAGTTGGATTCTAACACCTACAAAAAACGCTATGAGGTGCGGTTAATTGATCTGCGTTTAGCGGGGACACGATCGCCCCTGCCCACGGCAACCCCGATTCTCGATTGGCGGCAGGCTCGGCCCGTCGATCCCCCCCTGGCCTATGCGTTGCGGGATTGCCCCCTAGGGTGGGAGGAAGTACAGCAGGGGTTTCAAAGGGCGATCGCCCAAGCCCAACCCCTAGCCTTAGCCTACGATGCCCCAGATCTCCCCGATCCCGCCCACTATCTAGCGCAGTTAATTCAAGTTGCCCAGACATTACAAACCCGTGGGGAGCAGGTGGCGCGATCGCACCTCCAAGCCCGCTTAGGGGTCAATCCTCAGCAGTTGGCCCTCAGTTTAGAGGCCTTAGCCGCCATGGGGTTTGATTTGGAAATAGGCGCGGATGGGGTGAAAATCCGTGGCTATGGGGAGAGTCGGCCCGATGCGGATCAGGTTGTCGAAAGGTTGTGGGGGGCGATCGCCGAGGCCCAATTCCGCCACGATTATTTCACAACCGTTCCCCTCACCACCGTAGCCCAAAACATGAAACCGTTGATCAGCCCGTCCCTCTCGGATCATTAGCAATATTCCGACGAGACAATACATTAATACTTTTCTGGCATCGCAGCCGGCAAGATTTAACAGAATCTTCACGGCAACATGACCCCGTTTTAGTGTATATCTGTGCTTATAAGCACTAATTGTGATATTTATGCTGTCGCTCGATATACCAAAGAGCCGCACAACCCCAGAATTTACGACGACTACCCGTGTTCTGGTTGTTGAGGATGAAGACTTGATTCGAGAGATGGTTAGCCTTGCCCTTCAGGAGCAGGGCTACCATGTTGTGACGGCAACGGATGGGCGTGTGGCCCTGAACTTGCTCAAAGAATCGCAAATGAGCTTGCAACTGGCCTTTGATTTGATCATCCTGGATTTGATGTTGCCCCAGGTCAATGGTTTAGATCTCTGTCGGTTGCTGCGTTATCAAGGGGATACGATCCCGATTTTGATTCTCAGTGCTAAGGCCAGCGAAACCGATCGCGTCTTGGGGCTAGAGGTGGGGGCTGATGATTACCTCACGAAGCCGTTTAGTATGCGAGAACTGATTGCCCGCTGTCGTGCCCTGTTGCGCCGTCAAAGTTTCTCCGCCGCTCCCGCTGCTTCTGTGTTGCAGTTTGAGGGGATTACGCTTTTCCCTGAGGAATGCCGCGTTACCGTTGACGGGGCTGAAATTAACCTTTCTCCCAAGGAATTCCGCCTCTTGGAATTGTTCATGAGTTCACCTCGCCGGGTTTGGTCACGAGAACAACTGATCGAGCAAATCTGGGGCATGGATTTCCTCGGTGACACCAAAACTGTTGATGTGCATATCCGCTGGCTCCGGGAGAAGTTGGAACCCGACCCCAGTAAACCCAAATACCTCATCACCGTGCGGGGCTTCGGCTATCGCTTCGGTTAGGGTAGATCTTTAAATCTCGTGCCATGGCTCTGCCATGGCATAGCCCCTCAGCGGCTCCGCCGCCTGTTTTTCGCTTTCAACCCACTCAAAATTTCCTAAAAATCATCATCTTCATCATCCATGACAATCGGCATAGCGACAATCTCTTCCCACAGCGAGATAACCGCCTCCCCGACATCGGCAGATTGTAATTGTTCCAATACGACACCAGACCTCGTTTTCAAATCGGGAAACGTTAACAGCAAAAGAGCAATATCTCGCCAATCTGTCCCTGCCTTGGGTTTTCCCCGTCGTTGATAGTAGGCGATCATTTTACTCGCCACCAACACCTCAGGAGCCATTACCAAGACCCCTTCCATCAAACGACTTTCCGGTAAAGCTTCAACTTGTCGAATATCGACTAAATGGCGATTCCCATTTTTTTGGACTTGATATAGGCGATAGCCCACACCTTCCTTCACTTGCCTTACTCGCATCGCAATGTAGAAGCGATCGCTCAAATGGGAGCGCAACTCCTCCGCTAAGGCTGCGCCCTGTAGTGCCATCAGGTCGATATCTTGAGTCATCCGAGGCTGCCCTGCATAGGCATTGACGGCTTGCGCCCCAAAAACGACAACATCTTGGCGATCGCGCAAAAACTCAAAGATAGCTCCATGTAAAGTAGCCAGGGGCAAAGATTCACGATTCATAAATTCCCGCAAACTGAGTGCGTCTGCACTTAACATCATTTTAAATCGTAGGTGAAGTTTGCACGATAATCTCTCTTAAGCTTTTGAGGATTGCACTGTAGTTGAATCAGTCAAGACCGCGATAGAGCCGTTCAATGGGAAACTCAAGATTGAGGCTGGTGAGGGTAACGCGATCGCCCTCCTTATAAATGATCGTTTCCCAGGTGTGGGGAGCCGTGCGACGACGGCATTCAACCCGCTGGCGGTCTTGGGAAATCAGCACATATTCTTCGAGGCTTTCGAGGTTTTGGTAGTCGGTGAATTTGAGATCTCGGTCAAAGGCTTGGGTGCTTTCTGAGAGGACTTCAGCGATGAATTTAGGATGCCGTTTAACATAGCGGTCTTGGCGATCGCGGGGATCACAGGTGACGAACGCATCGGGGTAATAATAAAACTCCTCTTTGTAATTGACTTTAACATCACCGTTGTAGAGACGACAGGCTGTGTCGTCGAGGTGAGGATTGAGCAAACTCAAAAGATTCACGGCAATGCGTGAATGGCGATCGCTCCCCCCCGCCATTGCGTAAACCAAACCACGGCGGTATTCGTGGCGGATGGGGTTTTGGCGATCCAGGGCCAAATAATCAGCCGGACTAATATGATGGGGGATGGCAATCATGGGCATTAAATTTGTGAGTTCAGGAGGCAGAGCCTCCCCGGGGCGTGAACGGGGTGAAACCCCGTCACGAGGGTGCTTAGTTTAAGGTTTTTGTCCTAAACCTTGGCCCGTTCCGGGGGTTCGAGTTCCCGAATCAGGGGTAAGACACTTTCGCCGGTAATCAGTCGCGCTCCTCGGCCACGGGTGAAATAGTTCCAACCCCATTGGAACATCACAACAAGCTTATTATCAAATTCAATTAAATAGTAAATATGGGCAAAAACCCAAATTAAC
Source organism: Spirulina sp. (assembly GCA_011390265.1). Lineage (GTDB taxonomy): Bacteria > Cyanobacteriota > Cyanobacteriia > Cyanobacteriales > Spirulinaceae > Spirulina. Next base: position 6,530 of record JAABSU010000140.1, on the reverse strand, counting down.
CAGGCGATAAAGCCGGAAAACTGGACAATGCCTAAATCCACCACGGCGGCATTTTGCCCGATTACCGCTAATTTACCCAAATCTAAATATTGGAAGTTGCGGGTGGATTTCCCGGCCAAACGGGTGGGGATCAGTTTTGCCATGTATTGCCCCTGCTGCATGGCGACGGGGGCAATGCCGGGGAGGGGGCGATCGCCCTGGTGGGCATAATGGGCCAGATCGCCAATCACGAAAATATTGGGGTACTGGGCCAGACTCAGATCCGGCTCAACCATGACCCGACCGGCCCGGTCTAATTCAGCCCCAGCGCGATCGCGCAACACTTCCCCCAGAAGGGAAGCCTTCACCCCCGCCGCCCACAGCACCGTTCGGGTTTCCAGGGTTAACGCCGTTTCCCCCTGGCGAATCTTGACGCATCCCGGCTCTACCGCCGTCACCATCGATTGGGTTTGCACCGTCACCCCTAATTTTTCTAGGGATTTTTGCGCCTTAGCCGAGAGTTCCGGGGGATAGGGGGGGAGAATGCGATCGAGGCCTTCAATGAGGAGGATTTGGGTTTGGGTCGTGTCAATGGTGCGGAAATCCTGCTTGAGGGCGCTGTGGGCAATTTCGGCGATCGCCCCCGCCAACTCCACCCCCGTCGGCCCGCCCCCCACAATCGCAAACGTCAACCAAGCCCGCCGCTTCACCGGATCACTCTCCTTTTCCGCCGCCTCAAAAGCCAAAAAGATCCGCCGCCGAATTTCTAAGGCATCCTCCACAGTCTTTAAACCGGGGGCATGGGTAGCCCATTGATCATTGCCAAAATAGTGATGACTCACCCCCGTCGCCACAATCAAACTGTCATAATCTAAATCGCCATCTTTGAGATGAACCGTTTTTGCCTCTGGGTTGATGTCTGTTACCTCATCAAGGATCACCTGGACATTTTTTTGCTGCTTTAACACCAACCGCAGCGGCGAAGAGATATCCGCTGGGGAAACGGTGCCGGTGGCCACTTGGTAGAGCAGGGGTTGAAACAGGTGGAAGTTGCGCTTATCGATGAGCGTGACCCGGACGGGGGATTTGCCGAGGGCTTTGGCAGCATAGAGGCCGCCGAAGCCGCCCCCCACGATCACAACGTGGTGAGCAAGATCGGCAGCATGGGGGTTCGTGATCATCAGGTTGGCCCGGGGTTTGTTGAGAATTACAACAATACTACAGCAAATTGACGCAAACATGATAGGAGGCGCAAGATTCTAGGGATTAGCGGGTTGAATTTTGAAGGTTTTGGCGTAGGATATAGGGTGATCTTGCCCGGTTAAAGTTGCTATGGAATTTATTGCTGGTTTGACGGTCGGTGTTGCGGCAACAGCGGTTGTTTGTGTGTGGCGTAATCGTATGGGGTTGGAGCGGTTAGAAAACCGCCATCACCAGCAACTGAATGGCTTACGGCAAACGATGTCCCAGGACTACGAATTGCAGATCAAAACCGCCGTGGAATCGGTGAAATCCGGCCAGCAAGCCCATATCGAAGGTGAGATCCAAGCCGTATCCCAAACCTATGAGAGCCGGATCGCGGGGTTAACCCAGGAACATCAGGGGGCGATCGCCCAACTCCAGCGGGAACAGGCCGCCGCCCTAGCAGCCCTAGAAAGTCGCCATCAGGAGGCCCTCGCCGCCTTCCAACCCGTGATTGCCGCCGTCCCTGTTGCCGATTTAGCCGCTGCCCCCATTGCACCCGTTGCCGTTTCAGCCCCCACATCCCCTACCCCCCTCAGCTTTGCCCCTGGGGATCTCAATGCAGCCCTCGCCCAACCAGATCCCCAGACTCGCATCAGCGTTGCCGCCTATTTAGGGGAACTTGCCGCCGCTGCTCCCTACCGCGCCGCCTCGGAACCCTGGCTTAATCATCTCGCCTGCCTCAGTCAGGATCAAGATCCCCAGGTACGACAAGCGGCCCTGCTAGGGTTAAGTCAGGTCAAGAGCGATCGCGTCATCCCATGGTTAGAGCAAAGCCTGAAGGATCAAGATCCCGCCGTCGTGCAAACCGCTGCCGCCGCCCTGAATCAATTCAAATTTTACGCCCCCGTCAAAAACCGCCCCCTCCCCAAAAATGGCGCTCCCCAAGACTAAGGGTTGCTAAAATCAAAACTGTTGACTCTCCTTGCTTGCCCATGGCCGCTTCCCTCCCCCCCGCTTTAGAAAAAATCGTCCAACGCTTCCAACGCCGCCCTGATCCGAAGCAACGTTATCAACAGTTACTCTGGTACGCCAACAAACTGGATGCGATGGACGATGCCGCCAAAACCCCAGAAAACCGCGTTCACGGCTGTGTTTCCCAGGTTTATATCACCGCCGATTTTGACGGCGAAAAAATTACCTATCACGGCGATTCCGATGCCCAACTGGTGAAGGGATTGGTGGCGTTATTGATTGAGGGCCTCAACGACCTCACCCCAGTGGAAATTTTAGCCGTTGAACCCGATTTCATAGAAACCATGGGGTTAAATGTCAGCCTCACCCCTTCTCGGGCCAATGGTTTTTACAACATTTTCCAAACCATGAAAAAGAAGGCCATGGGCTTCCAACTGGCCACCAGTTCATCAGAGGGCTAGATTTTTCATTGGGAATCCGTTGGTAGAATGGATCGGTGTGGGGGCGAAAAATTTTTGTGCCTCCGGCAGGCTTACGCCAACGCCCCTACGCCATAGATTTCATTTCATGCCTCTGTGGCGGGCAATGCCCGCCCTACCTATTCAGCCGTAGGGTGGGCATTGCCCACCAGTCAGAACAATGCGCCTGCCGATCCTTTCCCTCATTCTCCTATGGTTGATCTATGCGGTGTTTGGCTGGAATTTTGCCAGCAGCACATCGCGGCTGCTGTTTTGGGCCTTGGCGGCCTGCTGCATTATTTTGGTGGCCTTGGTGTTTACCGCCCCCAGTAGTATGGTGCGGCGGGTGATGGTGGGGGTGCTCCGTTCCGATTCGCGGGCCTTTGTGTCGGTGATTATCCTTGCCTTTGCGGTGGTGGTGGCGGGGACTTGGTTTACCTATTTTACGCGGGTGTTAGTGCTGCTGGCGGCGGGGGCGTTGACGCGCATTGAATTGCAGCGGTTGGATTATGGGGAATGGCCGGCCTTTGCGGTGATTGGTGTGGTGAGCCTGTGGGGTTTTGCCATGGGGTTAGGGTTGCATCATTATTTTATGGTGGTGGCCCTGTCGGCCGGGGTTGGGGCGATCGCTTAAGATAAAAACTGGGGTAGCCTAATTCCAAGGGTTGCCCGGTATTTTTTTCCCAAACCTATGAGTCAAGAGCGCGGCATTGTTCAACGAGTGTTAATTATCCTTTCTGGGGTGGCTTTCCTGGGGGGGACGGCGGTGATGGGCATTTCGATGATGACCAGTCTCCCGTCTTCTTCCCCTGCACCGTCGGAGGAAGCTCCGGCGGCAGAAGATTCCCAAACGGTACAGTTGGAATCCCAAGAGGCGGGCTATGCAGCGGTGTTGGAGCGGGAGCCGGAAAATCCCATTGCTCTGGAGGGGTTAGTACAGACCCGGATTGAATTGGGCAAACTCAAGGAAGCCCTCTCTCCTCTCGAACAGTTGAGTACGATGCAACCGGATAATCAGGAATATCTCAAGGCGATCGCCGCCATCCACATCCAAACGGAAGATTATGCGGGGGCGATCGCTCCCTTTGAAAAGTTGATTGAACTCAACCCTGAAGATCAGGAATTAAAAGATCAACTCAATACCCTCAAGGCAGTCTTAGAAAACGGTACGGTGGAAACCCCTGATGAATAGTGCATCTCCCCGCATTCTCCTGGCCAGCCCTGACCCCGGTGTGGGGGGGGTGGCGCAATATAACCACGCGCTTTTGGGGGGATTGCTCCAGGCAGGATTTAGCGTCACCTATGGCCAGTATGGGGAACCCCTGGATACGGATTTGATCCGCGATCGCTATCCCCAAGTGGAAATCGTGCTGATCAATGATCAAGATGTTGAGAGTCTACGGCAATGGCTGACGGGGAACAAGCCGGATTTAATCCTGTGTAGCAATACCAGTCCCTTTGCCAACTTTACGTTGAAGGCGATCGCCCTTGAGCAGAGCATTCCTTACCTGATCATCGAGGGACTGGTAGAACCTCATCTTGCTGAAGCAAACGCCGCCTATCTTGACAGCCTCGCCTACCACTACACCCACGCCCAAGGGGTGATCGCCGTTTCCCAGGATAATTTGCAACTGTTGCGGCAGTTTTTTCGCCTCGCTCCCGGTCGTGGCCAGGTGATCCACTATGGCCGGCCGCCGGCATATTTTACGCCAGTGGATGCAGAGATGCGATCGCACCTCCGCACCCAGCAAGGTATTCCCGATGATGCCGTGGTTTGCTTCACCGCCGCCCGCATTGAATCCCGCAAAGGTTATCAATTCCAACTCGAAGCCATCCGCCAACTGTGCACCCATCCCATTTGGGAAAAACTCTATTTTGTGTGGGCGGGGGGAAGCTTTTTTGAACCCCAGTTAGAACTGGATTTAAAAGCAGGTTTGGCAGCATTGGGGGTGAGCGAGCGCATTAAATTCTTGGGGCAAATTGCCAACGTTGCCGATTGGCTCAACGCCGCTGATATTTTTGTCTTTCCTTCCCAATTGGAAGGGATGCCCATTGGGGTCATGGAAGCGATGGCCAAGGGGTTACCGGTGGCTGCAACGGCGGTGAGTGGCATTCCTGAACAATTGGGAGATACGGGGCAACTTTTAGCCGATCCCAAACAAAACCCCACCCAAACCGTCGCGGATTTAGTCAAAACCCTCATTGCTTGGGCTGAAAACCCCACGCTTCGGGCCGAAATTGGCCAAGCCTGCCAAGCCCGCGCCGCCGCCCATTTTACCGAAGCCCGGATGTTACAGGAGACCCTCGCCGTGATTCAACAAACGCTCAAAACCCCCCACGATTACGTTTCACCAGGCTTAAAGCCGGTACATCCCGATGCTGCTTTTCCTAACATGGTCATCGGCGATCCTAAAACCTGTAATTGGCCTTATTTACGGCGGGAAATTCCCCATCATTGGTATGTAGATGGTCGCCAACCTACCATCGGTTTTCTGAGTCGGGATGAAGCACATATTCTCTACAATTTGGCCCTGCAATTTACAGGCAAACGGGCCTTAGAAATTGGTTGTTGGATGGGGTGGTCGGCCTGTCATTTGGCGTTGGCGGGGGTGGAGTTGGATGTGATTGATCCGATTTTGGCTGAACCTGCCGGGATGGGGTCGGTGTCTCAATCTTTGGCGGCGGCGGGGGTGTTGGAGCGGGTGAACCTGATTCCTGGTTATAGTCCCCAAGCGGTGGAGGAGCTTGCCCAACAAGAACAGCGGCGCTGGTCGTTAATTTTCATCGATGGGGATCATGAAACGCCGGGGCCGCTGAAAGATGCCATCGCCTGTGAACCCTTTGCCGAAGAAGATGCGCTCATTGTCTTTCATGATCTCGCCTCCCCAGCAGTAGCGGAAGGGTTGCATTATCTGCGCGATCGCGGTTGGCAAACCCTGGTGTATCAAACCATGCAGATCATGGCGATCGCCTGGCGGGGCAATGTCCAACCCATAGAGCATCAACCCGATCCTGCCATTGATTGGCTCCTCCCCGAACACCTCCAAGGCTACCGCGTCAGCGGGAAAACCCAGCCCACAGGATCACAACAAAGCGAGAATCCTTTAATTGAGAAGCTCCTCACCACATTACTGGCGATCAATCCTACGCCTGCCCCCAGTCCTGAATACCTGACAGTTGAGCAAAAACAACATATTCATGACGTTCATCAGCAAGCAGCCACCGCTTTAGCAGCGGGCGATGATGCAACAGCACAAAGCCAATTTAACCAACTCATTCAACTCCATCCCACCTCTCGCATTGCCCATCGCACCCTCGCCGCCTTAGCGGGAACCGGCAATCCTGAGCAATTCCAAGCCAGCTTATACCATCAGTCCCTCGCCAATAACAGCAATGGCAATCACCCCCCCTACATTGGTCAAGAATTTCAAGAACTTTTAGCGACGGTACGCCCTTACACGATGTTAAGTGATGCTCGACTGCTATCACTTTACACCTTAGCAAAAACGATTTGTTTGGATGATTTACCGGGGAATATTGTTGAATGTGGCGCTTGGCGCGGTGGGGCAACTGCACTATTAGCAGCAGTCATCGCCCGTTATTCTTTACGACCTCGAAAAGTGTACGCTTTTGATACCTTTGTCGGAATGCCTGAACCCACGGATGCAGATAAACATCAAGGTATTGAGGCTAATGCGACGGGTTTTGGTGTGGGAACGCTTCAAGCCCCCATCGCAGAAAATTTAGCTGTCGTTTGTGCTGCCTTGGGGGTGAGTGATTATGTCGTACCTGTGGCAGGTTTATTTGCGGATACCTTACCCCAGTATCGGGATCAAATTGAGGTGATCGCCCTCCTTCATGCCGATGGAGATTGGTATGAATCAACCCGCGATATTTTCACCTGTTACTATGATTTAGTTGTACCCCAAGGGGTGA
>JAABSU010000139.1 GCA_011390265.1 Spirulina sp. | reverse complement strand
ACCCTTAACCCCCCTCCCTCAATCCCATGACCAAACCCTACTGGCAAGCTAAAATCTGGGGCCTACTCCACGATCCCGCCCTCAAAGGACTCCACAACAGCAGCGGACGCGGCGACGAGGGGCCTTGGAAAACCTTGGCCTGTATGGAGGGGTGGCATTCCCCCAAAAAATCGGGGACATTGACAACGAATCAATCCCGTCAATGGTTGGATCATGTGGGATTGTGCGACCTGATAGCCTCAGCCAGCGATCGCGCCACCATTGGCCGCCTCCCCAACACGGCGATCGACTATGACGAGAAGGGCCTCGAAATTTGCCATCTCCTCTCCGGCGCAAAACAACAGATTAAACTCAGCCAATGGCACGACACGGTAATAGGGGACGAGCGTGCTAAGTGGCTTCAAGAGGTGGAGGAATTTGTTTTAGCAACGGTGAAGGATTGGCCTGATCCGCGTAAGGTCTATTGGTGGTTGTGGCGCTGCTATCCCGTCGCCCTGTCGAAAGCCTTGAGTGATCAGCATCCAGAAACAATGCTCCCCCTCCTCCCCGCCGAAACCCGGCTCCCCGATGCCTCCCTCTGGAGCCACACCAGCACCACCAGCGCCTTAGCCGGAGCCTTGGCCGGTTATCACCGCGACCCCGATCGCTATCCCCCCAAAGGCAAAGGCGTACAGCGTCAACCCGATGCCCAATATCCCAAATCCTACCCCCATTTAGTGGCGTTCACCTTTTCCCCCGTCCAGGAATTGATTAAAGCCAGCCGGAAAATGCGGGATTTTTGGGCAGGGTCTTGGCTGCTCCATTACCTATCGGCGCGAGTCTGTTGGGAATTGGCCTGGAAATATGGGCCGGATATTTTTGTCTATCCCTGTTTGTATGAGCAGCCCTTGATTGATGCCTGGCTGTTGAAAGAATACCCAAAGTTTGCAGAATGGATTGAGCAACCAAGCGATCGCGCCCTCCTCACCGCTGGCTTTCCCAACGTGATCACCTGCATCCTGCCGGACAATGGCACACCAGGGGAGAAAAACCCGGTACGCGCCGCGATGCAACAGGCGGAAAGTGCCTTAAAAGAAACTTGGCAAGGGTTAGGCGATCGCGTTCTCAAAGATCTCCAAGGTAAAAACGAAAACTGGATCAAAAACCTCAACCCCACCACCTGGGACGGTTGGCTTAAGGCCCAATGGCAAATCTATTGGGTTGCTACACCCATCGGTCATCCTGAAATGGCTCTCAGCCATGCCCCGCCTAAAGGAGAAGCCGACCCGGCCCCCTACGAAACTTGGCAAGCGCATCAAAATGCGATCGCCCAACCTAAAAACGATCTCCTCATCCCCACCGAGCAAGCCTTTCTCAAAGCAACCTATGAAACCACTTCTCAGGCCGACGGTACTGAGCAATCCCTCTGGTTTTGCCGCCCCAACCTGAATGTTGGCTCTTGGTGGGCCTACATTTTCGACCAACTGCGGGAACAATTGGCAGCGATGAAAAATGCGCGAAACTGGACGATTCCCACCGCCTTCGGGCCGCGATCGACGATTTCCGGGATTGGCCCAGTGGTGCATGGGGGCGAGGATTGGATCACAGAAGGGGACACCAGAGAAATTTGGCAGCGGCGTAATCTTGGCCTCTTCGATGGCATTGAAGCCCTCAACGCTACAGAAGTGGTTAAGCGCGGCCTGAGTCGCATTCTTAAAGATGGCCTCTTACCCAAAAAGATTAAGCAGGCTGAATTTTATTACCCCGACCTCAATGCTGGCGTGGCGGGCTGGTTGTGTTGCCATCCTGAACCCGAACAGGCCAAAACCTTATATCTACAAGCTTGCAACGCTGTTAATCAGGCTTGCCCGTGGAGCGAAACCAACGAGGATTACACCTGGGGCATTCCTTGGGCAAAGCGTCACGGCGATCTACCCCATCCACGCCTGATCAATGGGGGCTGGTTGATTGAAGACTTTACCAGCAGCGATCCACAGGAGAAAGCCGCAGAACTCAAAAAACTCCGCACCACCATCCAAACCACCTTCCCCGCTGGCCAAAATCCTACCGATTGGTATGTTCTCGCCGCTGGGGATGGCGACAGCATGAGCAGTTGGCTGAAGGGGGCAAAAATGGACAAGTATCATGCTTATTTTCCCGATAAACTCCCCCCCAAAGTCGAAAAACTACCGCCCAAACTGCGCGAACCGTTCCAAAACTTCAGCCAAGAAAACAAACGGATGGGGCCGGCGACCCATGCCGCCCTCTCCCGCGCTCTCCTGGACTTTTCCAACCAACTCCTCCCCTACCTGACAGAAACCCGCTACGCTGGCCGCCTCATCTATGGCGGCGGTGATGATGTCCTGGCCTATACGAACTTGTGGGAGTGGGATGCTTGGCTGTGGGATGTGCAGCAATGTTTTCAGGGTAAGCCTGATCCCGGTGAAGAGTTTAAGGCATCCGGGGATTATTGGTGCTGGGATACTAAAAAAGCCTGTCCGCCGGACATCACCCAGCGGCCCCTATTTACCTTGGGCCAGAAAGCAACGATTAGTTTTGGGGTCGTGATTGCCCATCAGTCTGTACCGTTGGCGATCGCCCTCGAAAACCTTTGGGCCGCTGAAGAAGGCGCAAAGGAACATAGCTACGACAATGGGGAAGGTAAACGACAACCCAAGGATGCCATTCAAACCCGCGTCCTCTATGGCAATGGGAACAGCCTTGTGGCCACCAGTAAGTTTGATACTTTTGAGCAGTGGCGATCGCTCCTCGACTTCACGGATCTCGACCCCTCCCTCTTTGAACAGGCCGCCCAAACCCTCGAACAGCACCCCATCCCCACAGAGGAGGCGATCGCGCCTTGGGTGCGGGGATTCTGCGATCGCCGTGAACAGTTAAAAAAACTCAACCCTGACCAACAGGCAGCCTTCATCGAAGCCTTCAAAACCTGGATCAAATCAACATGGGACAAAAACAACCCAGCCAAAATCTCTAACGAACTCCGCAACGGCTGCAAACTTGCCGCCTTCGTAAAACGCAATCGAGCGATCCGCTATCTCGAATCCCCCTAGGCCATTGGTGGGCATTGCCCACCCTACATTAATACATTTCTACTTCATCCTTCTGCCTTCATCCTTCATCCTTTAACCATGCTTCCCCTCCACTGGTACACAATCACCCCCTTTGATGTTCTCCTCTTCCGGGATGCCAAACCCTTCAGCCCTAGCGAACGGGCTTGGGCGCAGGGTGTTTTTCCGCCCCACGGCTCGACAATTGCGGGGGCGATTCAGGCGGCCCTTGGGGCTAAGACGAGCCTAGACATCACCGGCCCGTTTCTTTGCAAAGATGAAAAAAGCTTCTATTTTTCCAACCCTTTAGGGTTTGTCAAAGGTGTGCCGCTGATCCCCCTGCCTTGGAAGGAGGAAAGCCCCCTCCGGTATTCGATCTACAGCCAAAATCAACCCAGCCCCCTGATTTTTGAGGGCGATCGCCCCCCCGATGACGATGACGAGGACACCAAATCTGAGGATGGCAAATCTAAACCTAAGCCTAAATATCGCCGCTATCTTCCCCATTCGTCTATTTTGCAATACCTCAAAACCCACCATTTCACCCCGAAGGATTGGCTCCGTCCTGAAGAGGAAGACGAACAGCCTTGGACTGAAGAAGTCCGCCCCCATAACAAAATCCAAGCGGAGGGCCGTGCGGTGGAACTGGCGGATGGGTATTTCGTTGAAAAGGCGGTGCGGCTACGGGCGGGGTGGAGTTTGGCGATCGCCCTCACTCAGGAACTCCCCGCCCCCCTATGTTTGCGTCTCGGTGGGGAAGGCCACCGCGCCATCTTGGAACGTTGCCGCGCCCTTGATGGGCCATGGCAGGAGATTCAAAAGCAATCGGCGGCCAATTTCCAAACTTTGGAGCAGGAAGGGGGGAGGGCGATCGCCTATCTTGTCACCCCCGGCGTGTTTGAATATCCCCAAAGGCAGGCAGGGGGCAAAATCCGCTCCACCTGTCGCGCCTGGCCTTGGGAATGGAAGCTCACCCACAGTGATGGCCCCCTGGTGAGTGTGGCGACGGGCCAACCGACTGCGATTAGTGGGAGAGTGCGCGATCAGCACGAAAACAGCATCCCCGCCCCCCAAGTCTTCGCCGCCCCTGCCGGCACACAATACTACCTCAACCATCCCCAACCCCTCCGTCAAGACACGCCCACCCAAGCCAAAGCCGATCCCCACCGCTGGCGCAAACTCGGCTACACGGAAATGCTTTGGCTCCCCCATACTGCGCTCTAAACGGAGCGCCTCATTGATTGACGCACCTTATCCCTAAACCATCCATGAAAATTAACCTCCAACATCTCTATCTGATCGCACCGCTCCACACGGGCGGCACAACCCAAGAGGGCAACCTCCTCGGCATCGCCCGCGAATCCCACACCAATTTCCCTTATATTCCCTCCAGCACCATTCGCGGCAAACTCCGCTCTAGTCAGTCGGATAAAGTCCAAAAAGAACAACTCTTTGGCAATGAATTAGACAATGGCAAACCATCCAGCGGTGACGGTCTCACCCAAGGCGATATCTGGATCGGGGATGGTTCCATTTTATGGTTGCCGATTCCCTCTTTAAGTCATGGCGTGGTGTGGATTAGTTGCCCGTTGTTGCTGAAACGCTATGCTCGAATCGCGGGAAAAACCCTAGAGATTCAGCCGGGTTTCTGTAGTTTTAGTGACAGTACAAGTCAGATTTATCTCAAGGATGCCATTTTTAAGGGTTCGGATTTAACGAAATGGTCGGATTGGGAACAAGCGGTTCCAGGGGCAAAGGCTCAAGGGATTGAGCGGGTCTTAATTTTAAAAGATCAGCACTGTGCCACAATTATCCAAATGGGTTTATGGCGACAGGTTAAAATCAAGCTCGACTCTAACAAAACTGTAGATGGTGGGTTTCGCTATGAGGAGGCGATTCCCCCTGATACGTTGATGTATTTCCCTTGGGGTTTAACGTCACAATCTAACAAGACTGGCGCAGACTCTGAAGCCAAGCTCAAGGAAATCTTGGAAAATGAGCCTATTTTGCAAATTGGCGGCCAGGAAAGTTTAGGCCGTGGTTTTGTACAGAGTTTCACTATTTAATTCACCTGGAGACACTATGCCCGTAAATTTTGACCCCCGCACTCTCAACACATACGCTTTCCAAGCCTTGAGCCATTTACGCAAAACCTATGAGAATGGCAAGACTAAAGAGGATGCTGAAAAGGGCTTGAAACATCAAAAAAATCAAGCCCAAGAACTCTACACCTACATTTCAACATGGGGTTTAATGCGCCTCAAGGCAGAAGAAAAAGCGATTAGCAAAGAGCAAGAACAGAAACGCCAGGTTGTGAAGCAATTTTTCAGTAAACTTGAAATCATTGCGGGGGAGGCTCATCACGGTAAATTAACCGCTAAAGAAACCAACGATGCTATAGAACATCTATGCTCTAAAGTGGATGCCAATGAATATTTAGGGCTAACCGGGTTAGCGATTGAATTGGCGAATGAGTTTGCTTTTTGGGCTAATGCGATCTATCCCGATATTACCGGCCATAGTGAATGATTAAAGGTTTTGCTCACATCCTTTGTTCTTTAAACAGATTAAACCATCATGCCTGATACTCCCGCTTGGAAACGACCCCAAAAGCCTCAAAATACACCCCCAGCAGCACGGCGATCGCAGGACAGCGAAAGAAGCCGCAGGGATAATTCTCAGCCGTCTCCTTGGCTGAACCCAGCGAATAAGCCTGATCCCCATCCAACCGCGAGTTTTGTGGAGTATTTGCGCTGGATGCGTGAACCTAATCGTAATCCAGATCGTGAGGGTAATGATCGGACAGACCCCGGCACAAAAAATCAAATTCTCCAAATTGCGGTAGAAAATGCGGATTATACTAAACATCTTAATCGCCGCAATAAAGGAACTCATGAGATCGTTAAATCGAGTCAAGGGGAAGTTTTTGAAGTTTCTTGTTCGTGGCGGATTCGGGTCGGGGGGCATCGTGGCCCGGAAAGTACGCTGTTACCGGCTTTTGATGCATTGGGAATGCCTTATATTCCTTCAGCGACGTTGCGGGGGGTGGCTCGGAATCAGGCCGTCCGTCAAGTCATGCGCAACAAGGCTTGTGACTGGAAAACGGCATCCGAAGACCCACTGATTGTTCAGCACTTTGGCTCATTACAAGCAGATGCGCCCGATCAGGCAGGCAAGGTTATCTTTTTAGATGCTTACCCAGTTGCTGAAGAATGTACTTTAGCAATGGACATGGCTAATAATATTTGGAATTGGAAAAATAATGAACTTGTTTATAAACCAAATCCAAATACATTTTTGTCGCTGACAAAAACTAAATTTTTGATTGGACTATCCTTAACATCAAAACACAGCAAAAAAACAGAAATTCTTGAACAGGTTAAGCAATGGCTTATTGATGGTTTAGAATCTGGGATTGGTTCCCAAGTGAATTCGGGCTATGGTCAACTGGTCACTTCTACAAGGAGTTTGTTGGATTCCAGTTTCTTGAAAATCAACTTTGATTTAAAAGGTCAGTTGATTCATGGAGTACAAGAATTTGACGATATTGATAATACTTCTGAAAGGCCAGTTAGTCAGGATGAAGTGAGAGCGATCGCATTTAAATCAATGTTGCGATATTGGTTTAGGGTTTTAGCTCTGGGCAAGATTGATATTCAAGAAATAAAACGTCTTGAATTAAATTTGTTTGGTGGAATTCAACCTAAAGCTACATTGGGCTGGATTCGTTTTTCTACCATTGAAAATAAAGACAAATATGAACCTTCACCCCCGTTAGACAGAAGTGGACAAGGACAAAAAAATGGTCGGCAATTTGGTATCCTTTATCTTGCCTTTAGTGAGTCTGTCCCCTGTCAAGAAAAAACCCAGAAAACCATAGAACAACTTTTTCAATCTCTGATCTGGATTGCATTTCGTCTTGGTGGAGTGGGTCAAGGCGCGAGGCGACCGATGTACAAACGAAATCACGCCCCCTGGTATCGGGGCAGTTCTGTGAGTCTCTTTAGCAAAGATGAAGAAACGAAGCCTTTTTTCAAAATTCCTCGTGATGCAAATCAATTTGGAATTCGATTACAAAAAAGAATCAGGTCATTTTATCAAGCATTGAATTGCTTGAGTGCAAGTGATTTAAAACCATCACTGTTCACTCCTGATAAATATACATGGCGAGAGTCATTAGATACCCATGCTAGAATTTTTGTCATCACGCAAGAGCTTCCAATCGGTCAAAAGCCGGATGCACTCAAAGATCTACACCGTCAGTTTCATAAGCTTGGTGATGAGTTAAAGGAAGTTAAGGAAAAACTTAAAAATTCAAGCCACACTGAAAGAAGACAGCTACAATCTCGAAAAAATGAGTTAATTGGGGATATCAAAAATTTATGTGGTTTCACAGAATCTGATGTTACCCATGGTGTATCGCGGGGTGCAACACCATCACCGATCTGGATCGCAAATCATAAACTTTATCATGTCGTTACAGTTTTTGGGGTGGACAATGATCTAAATAATCCGCGTACTGATTTTTGCGAAAAATTGAGTCAATCTGAAAACTGTATTCAAGTTTTCCCTTTCACCTAATCTTCAACAACAAAACTCTAAAAACCATGGCTAGTATTTTATTGTCGTTTGTGGGTAATCAAGATCCGACCTCGAATCGGACGAATGAAGAAGGGTCTATTGTGACGCTATTGCGGGAATTAATGGCGCGGCAGATTGCGGTTAAAAAACTGGTGCTACTGTATAGTACAGACACCCTAATTGGAGCAGAAGAAACTCGTGATTGGCTGGCTTCGGAAGAAGGACTTCAACAGTTTGAAGTGGAATTGATTCCCACCAGTGCGAAACTTTCGGAAGACCCGACGGATTTACGAGAGGCGGCGGAAGAGGCGCGGCGGGGGTTGGAGATTGTCAAAGCGCAGTTAAAGGGGGGCGATCGCATCGAGTTTAATGCCTCATCTGGCACTCCTGCGATGAAGTCTGCCTTCAGTATTGTGCAGGCGGCCGGCTATGCGATTCAGGGGCGAGTGTGGCAAGTGCGCGACCCGCAACGGATGCGACCCGGACAGGAGCGGGTTTTTGAAACCGATGTGACGGTATTGCGGCAGGAATTTGATCGGCAAAAGTTGGGGCAATTGGTCGAAGCCTATAACTACAGCGGCGCGTTGGACTTGGTTCAACAAAGCGATCTGTTGATTGATGAGAATGCGATCGCCCTCCTCAAAGCAGGCAAAATCTGGAATCAGGGCCAGTTTAACGCCTTCTATGAACAGGCAAAATTTAAACTGGATAGCTCCCAAAAAAATCAAACCAAAACCTATTGGTGGCAAGCCTACGAGCAAGGCTACACCGCCGTTGTGCGTTTGAAACAGGGGAACAGTACCGAGGCCATGCTCCATAGTTTTCGAGCCGTGGAAGGGTTGCTTTCTGAGTGGGTTTTTGAACACTTTCCAAAAGCCACAAGAAGAGGTGAAAAGTTTGATTATGGTCAGGTCAATATCTCCATTGCTCAAGAGTATTTATCTTTGAAGAAACACTTTAAAGGTGAGGACGATAAGAAGCTAGAACCTTGGTTAAATATTGAAATTTTTGAATGTGTCGTTCCGGAAGTTTGCAATGATTTAGATTTTCAAGCATGGCGGAGGAAAGCGAAAGATCGCCGCAATCAATTATCTCATTATTTAGGGGGAATTTCTCAGGATGACTTGTGTGAAGCTTGGCGGGTGAAAAATGCTGAACAGTGGGAACAGCGATTGTTACGATGTTTGAATTTACTCACAGAGCAGAAATTTGGTACATTTCAGAATGCGGCCCTGTTACCCGTCATTCATCACCATCTTCTCAAAGCACTGACCCCCTAACTTGTCCCATCCCTACGCCCATCCGAAAGCCTTCACGCGGCTCATGCTCTTGATTCGCACGCTGTTGGATTATCCGGGCATTGGTCAACCGGAACAGCCCCTCGCAATGCGGAGCCATCACTCCACGCACCACCAGGCGATCGCCCCCCTACGCCACCAACTCCGCCAAGTCGCCGCCACCCATGGCCAAACCTGGCCCGAAGCCTATCCCGCCGTGGCCACGCTCAACAAAGACCTGAGCTATCTGCGGGAATGGGGCATTTTGGAGCGGCGGATGTACCGTTGGGGCTATTATCTCGGCACGGGGGTGATGAGCAAACCGGAACTGAAGGCGGCCCTTGATGCCCTGCGCTCCCAGGCTCATAACCAAGGCGACCCGACGATCCGCCAAATTTACGAAACCCTAGAGCAACGCCTACGGGGGTTTCAATGGGGCCAGGATTTGCCCCTTTCCTATCCGGTGCGCCAAATCTTTAACCGCGCTATCCATTGGACAGACCCGACGCGGATGATCGAGCAGGGGACGAGGCGAGAGACGCTATTTCATCAGATTACGGTGTTAGAGAATGCGATCGCCCAAGGTCAAGCCATTCAAGTTTCCCAACGGGTGGATCATTACCAAAGCCACAAAGTCGGCATGATGACCATTTGGCCGTTGCAACTGCTCTACTACGATATTGCTTGGTATCTGGTGCATGAGTCTTGTCAGGATGGCTGTTTTGGGATTACGCGGATGGATCGCCTTGGTAATCATTGCCAGGTGGTCAATGCCGATGGTCGCGGAATTGTGGCCCAAGAACGGAGTTTGCGGGAGGTGGGTCAATTGCTGGATCAGGGTTGGGGGTTGAAGTTAGGCGATCGCTATGAGCAGCGGGCTGAGTTGGCGGGGTCGTTGGCGTTGGTGCGGGCGAAGGTGCGTTTTTTTCCCCCTGTGGCGGTGTTTATTGCGGAGGGGGAAACGCGCCATCCTCGCCAGGTGATGCGGTGGCACAAGGAAAAGCAGTATCTCGATTATGAGGTGATGTTGCCGCCTCGTTCCCTCGATGAGTTTGGGATTTGGGTGCAGCGGTATGCGAGCCATGCCCAAGTTTTAGCGCCGGATCTGTTGGTGGAGCGCCATCGTCAAATTGCCTATAATTTGGCGAAACGCTACGGCCATTTTTAAAAAAGCTTCTATCATCCTGAGCAGGGTTACAGTCCCTACCTGATTCGCTGATGTTGCTGTATGTTGTCGCC
>JAABSU010000138.1 GCA_011390265.1 Spirulina sp. | reverse complement strand
GACATCGGGGCGGTTCGTGGCGGCAATGATGATAATGCCGGTGTTGCCCTCAAAACCATCCATTTCCGTGAGCAGTTGGTTAAGGGTTTGTTCCCGTTCATCGTTACCGCCGCCGAGGCCTGCGCCGCGACTGCGACCCACCGCGTCAATTTCATCAATGAAGACAATACAGGGGGCATTGCTCTTGGCTTGCTCGAACAGATCGCGAACACGGGAGGCCCCCACGCCGACGAACATTTCCACAAATTCCGAGCCAGAAATACTGAAGAAAGGCACACCCGCTTCCCCGGCAACGGCACGGGCTAAGAGGGTTTTCCCGGTTCCAGGCGGGCCGACGAGGAGCACGCCTTTGGGAATTTTCGCGCCAATGGCGGTAAAGCGATCAGCATTTTTGAGGAAGTCCACCACTTCGGTGAGTTCCAACTTCGCCTGTTCAATGCCCGCCACATCCCCAAAAGTAACTTGGGTTTGGGGTTCCATCTGTACCCGGGCTTTGGATTTGCCGAAGTTCATCGCTTGGGAGCCGGGGCCACTGGAGGCGCGGCGCACCAGGAAGAACAAACCGATGAGCAACAGCGCAGGCACAAAGAGGCTACTGAGGATCCGGAACCATACACCATCATCTTTGGGGGGTTGGACGGCGATATCCACGCCGTTCGTGGTGAGGATGTTGATCAGTTCGGGGTCGTTGGGGAGGTTGACGAGGATTTGAGCGCCGTCCTGGGAAGTGACGAGGGCTTGGGTGCGATCGGAGGAGAGTTTGATCGTCTCAATTTTGCCGGTTTGGACTTCTTGGATCAGGCGGCTATACTTCCACACTTCTTTGGTTTCACGGGGGCTATCAAAGAGGGCCGAACCAAGGGCCAAAAGGACGATCACAAGGAGGACGTATAGTCCGGCGTTGCGCCACTTTTTATTTTTACTGTTGTTCACGCGGTTGAACTCCTAGAGAATGATAGGGGTGTGGGCTAAATGCTCACGGGCTACAAGCCACAGGTGGCCAGAGATCCGGCGATATGGCGATTATTTTTTTATGGATCTCGTCGATGTTAACGGTCGGGATATTAACTAATGTTAACGTTTCTCAGGAATTCTTGACTAGGGGGCGGGGGCGATCGCCTTTTCCCCACCCCTAGATTGAACTGGATGCCCGTTGCAGGGGTTGCTTCGGCAGGATCTCCATTGTCACCCCCAGGGGCAAATTTTTTGCCAAGGACCCTCAGTGCATGACCCCTCAGAGGGTTAAACCCCTAGGGAACCGTGAGCTTGGGGATTTTTAAACTCCCTGCAAGGAATATGCGGGGGCGATCGATCTCCGCTATGCTGCAAAGGTTGAAAGTTAGCGATGCACCGAATCTATGGATGTTATTCCAGCCATTGATCTGTTAGGGGGGCAATGTGTGCGCCTCTACCAAGGGGATTATCAACAGTCCGAAGTCTTTAGTCCTGATCCCGTCGCCGTGGCCCAACGCTGGGAAGCTGCCGGAGCCACCCGCTTACATTTAGTGGATCTCGATGGGGCGAAGGCGGGATCGGTGGTGAATCGGGAGGCGATCGCCGCCATTGTTAACGCCATTGAGATTCCCGTTGAAGTGGGGGGCGGCCTGCGCGATCGCGACAGCATCCAAGCCCTCTTTGATCTTGGCGTACAGTGGGGCATTGTCGGCACGATCGCCGTCGAAAAACCGGATTTAGTCGCCGATCTCTGTGCCACCTTTCCGGGACAGATCATCGTTGGCATTGATGCCCGCAATGGCCAAGTGGCAACGCGGGGCTGGCTAGAAACCTCCACTGTTGCCGCCACAGATTTAGCCCAACGCATGGATGACATCGGAGCAGCCGCGATTATTTACACCGATATTCACCGCGATGGGGCGATGCAAGGCCCCAATCTTGAGGCACTGCTAGAATTAGCCCAAACCGTTAAGATTCCCGTCATTGCTTCCGGGGGCGTGAGTTGCCTCACCGATGTCCTCAGTCTGCTGTCTCTGGAACCCGACGGTGTAACGGGCATGATTGTCGGACGGGCAATCTACACCGGAGATCTAGACTTGCGGGAAGCGGTGCGGGCTGTCGGCCCAGGTCGTTGGCAAGATGTGCCCCCCACTGGCGGCGGTTTTTCCACCTTTGCCTAGCTCTCGTCCCTTCACAGCACCCTTTTTCCGATGAAAATTTCCTGGCGACCCCACCCTTGGCAGCAGGCGATCGCAATTGTCGCGCTAGCTCTGGGCTATTACTTGCTCTCACTGTTCTGTCGTTATGTAGCAAGCACCCCCCAGGAAATCACGCCAGTTTGGTTTCCTGACGGCCTCGGTTGTGGGATGATTTTGCTCTTTGGCTATGGTCTCTTGCCGGGGATTGCCCTCGGCTCGATCCTGGCCAATTGGGGGATGATCATGACCGATCAGCCCATCTGGGCCTTGGGTCTTTTGCAAATCACGATCATCGCCACCACCAACACCGCTGGAACCTACTACGGTATTCAGGGGCTACGCCGCTTAATTGGTCGTCGTAATCCCCTCAATCAGCCCCAGGATGTCTTTTTATTCATTTTAATTACCGCCATCGCCGGAACCGCCATCCATGCCACAGGGGGGATGCTGGGGGTGAGTTTAGGTAAGCCCATCAGCCTCACAGCGGGTCTGCTGGATTGGCGCACCTGGTGGATTTCCAATGTGACCGGTGTATTATTACTCACGCCTTTTTGTTTAAGTAGCTCCGATGCCCTACGGTGGTTGATCAACCGACGCAATGCTTCCCACCAGTGGCTGAGTGCGCAGTTAAAATTAGTGTTACAAAGTCCGCACCATTCTAAACTGTTGTGGCTCGCGGAAGTGATAGGAATGTTGGCCGTAATTATCCTGATTAGTTATGGTGCTTTTGTTCAACAATACCCGGTTAACTATTTACTCATTCCCTGCTTAATCATTGCCGCCTTTCGCTGGGGACAATTGGGGGTCAGCACGTTATTGCTGTTGATTGCCCTGATCGCCATTTTGGGCACTGTTGATAGTGTGAAGGCAGCCTCTCAGCCGAATTTGATTAATTCTTTACTGTTTTTGCAAGGGTTTTTAAGTATTATTGGCGTGACGGCCCTTGTCCTTTCCGCCACCCTCACAGAACGGCAACGCATTTTTGACTATCTCCATCATTCTCAAGAGCAACTCCAACACCAATCGAGTCAATTGATTGCGCAAAATGAGGCCCTGAAGCAGGCCAAGCTGGCGGCGGAAACGGCGAATCGTGCCAAGAGTGAGTTTCTCGCTAATATGAGCCATGAAATTCGCACCCCCTTAAATATTATTTTGGGGTTCTGCCAAATTATGAATCAAGATGTTGAGCAGATTGATGTGGAGGATTTGCGGGAAAATTTAACGCTGATGGAGCGCAGTGGTGATGCTTTATTGCGCCTGCTCAATGATGTTTTAGATCTTGCCAAAATTGAAGCTGATCGGCTTAAACTTCACTATGAACCGATGGCGCTGCGATCGCTCATCCTCGAAATTCACCGCGTTTTTGCCCCCTCTGCCCAACAAAAGGGCCTCGCCTTTAGCCTCGATCTTGCCCCGACGCTCCCGGAGCAAATTTATTTCGATGTGACACGCCTGCGCCAAATTCTTTTTAATCTCGTCGGGAATAGCCTCAAATTTACCCAAACGGGCACTGTCATCCTCAAAGTTCGGGCCGAACCCCACGGCGATCATCCCCATGCCATTGATTTAGAAATCACGGTGGAGGATACGGGCATTGGCATTGCTCCGGAACAGCAAAAGATTATTTTCGATGCCTTTCGCCAAGTGGAGGGACATCACAGCCGGCAGTATGGGGGAACGGGGCTAGGGTTGGCCCTTAGCCAACGGTTAACCCAGATGTTAGGCGGCACAATTACCCTCACCAGTAGCCTCGATGTTGGCAGTACATTTATTGTGCTTTTCCCCCATGTCGAAGTCCCTGCTGCCCATTGCCTCTCGACACCAGAACCCTTTCCGGCGCTCTTGGCCATGGACACGGAGGAATATAGCCACAATGATTTCACGTTTGAACCGCCTGCTGCTACTTCTGGCAGGGAGCAGGAGTTATTGCTCTGCCGACTTTATGAAGAAGAAGCGACCGCTTGGGTGCAGATTTCCAAAACCCTGATTATGGGGGAAATTCGTCAATTTATTGAACGGTTAGAGGGTTTGGGCAAAACCTATTATTGTCCGCAGTTGCTCGCCTATACCGAGCAGTTGACGGTCTATGCGACGGAGTTTCAAATTGCTGATCTGCAACGGGCGATCGCCCAATTCCCCCAAATCCGGCAACAAATCGAGGACAGCCTCGGCCATGGCGTTTAAAAAAAATCTGGGGTGGGGGGTGACACCCCTCATTGAGGGTGCTATAGTAAGAATTGTAGATGCACCCTGATGATTGGGGGAGCCGCCAAGGTGGCTCTCTTTTTTTTTGGCCATTTTTTTCGCACCTAACGGCCGGCGATCGCCACCCCCCCCGCCACGATTAGGGCGATCGCCGTCCCCCCCCAACTGGCTAGGGAAATTCGCGGGATCTGTTGGGGCTGGCCCTGCACCCCATAACCCCGCAAAATCATCGCCTGATAAACCCGCGTCGCCTGGTCATAGCTGCGAATCAGTAAACTACTGGCCAACTGCGCATAACACCGCAACGTCCGCCGGGAGAGGCGCTTGCCCCCCCGGTAGCCAAACCCCCGCAGAGCCATGGCCTGTTGCATGCGGCGGCGGTTGCCATCAAATTCCTGTAAATAGCGATAGGTGAGCAAAGCCATATCCACCAAAAGGGGGGGCAAGCCCAGCGATCGCATCGCCCGCAAATTTTGTGCTAGGGGCGTTGTGCCAAACAGAATCACCGTCAGCGTCACGATACAAAAAAACCGCACCCCCACCCGCAGCACCGTAAACAAACCCTCCTGACTGAGGCGCAACATCCCCCACTGCCACAGCACCGTTTCCCCCCCCGCAAAGGGAACCAACAGCACCACCATGGCGATGAAGATCCCCGGATAGCGCAATTGGGTTAAACCAAACCGCCAGGGAAGCTGCGATCGCCCGTAGAGGAGGAGGGCGATCGCCACCATCACCGGCAACAGCATCAAGTTCTGCACCGAGCCAAAGGCAAAAATTAAAGCCAGCAAACCGATCAGTTTGGCGCGGGGTTCCCAACGGTGGAGGGGGGAACACAAATGGGCATAGCGGTCAATATTAAAGCTCAAGGCATCTTCTGGGAAAAACTAACGAAGCCAAAGGGGTCGCGGCGGGACGGTTCGAGATCAATGGTACAGCGGTTCACGGCCTCCGCCTCTGGGCTACAGGTATAGAGTGCCACACATTGAGCCGCCCCGTTAAAGACCCGCAGTTGATAGCCCGCTCGTTGGGCAGTTTGGCCGAAATGATTAACGATGCGGTACTGCTCCAGGCTATCCAGTTGGGCCCATTGGGCACGATTGACGATTAATTCCACCCGCTGTTGCTCCGGCAACACCAGCCAATTTTCCACCACCGCCGGCCGCTGCCCAAATAATTGCTCCCGCGCCCACCACAAACTCGGCTGACTCATTTCCGTTTGGGAAACCCAACCCGCCGAGCCAATGCCTTGGTCTGCTAAAGCGGCGGGATCTTCTAACCCGGCTAACAAACCTTGATCAAGGGTACAACCGAGGAAGGCTTGACGAAAAAAGTCGCCAAAACTTTCACCCACGATTCCGGTCGGTTCTGGGGTTGGGGTGAGGAGGGGTTGAGCAAGGGCGATCGCCCCATGCCAAGCCCACCAGAGGCTTAATCCCCCCAGGGAGCAGATTGTTTTGCGAATCATTGCCCCTCTTGATTAAAAACTGCTTTTTGCTTCAGACTAAATCAATCCTGCAAAAGTTGCCAGGCGATCGCCCTGAAAATGAGCGAGGCTCCATCAGGAGACTGTAGAATGGGCGTTGAGGGCAGATGATTTAAGCCGTTGGGCCGATGAGAATATTACCAATCCCCCTACCGCAATCCGAGATCAAGGAATTTTGCCAGCAACATCACATTGCTAGGTTAGCCTTGTTTGGCTCGGTCTTACGAGATGACTTTACTTCAAAAAGTGATGTAGATGTATTGGTACAGTTTTTGCCCGGAAAAACGCCAGGGTTGGCGATCGTCACCATTGCGGATGAACTCAGCGATTTGTTCGGGCGAGTTGTGGACTTGCGCACCTCTGGAGATTTGAGCCGTTATTTTCGGGATCGAGTGTTACAGGAGGCGTTACCCATTTATGAGCAAGGTGGATGATTTAACCCGTCTTCGGCACATGCGTGATGCTGCGAGCAAAGCGATCGCCTTTGTTAACCAGAGAACTCGCGAGGATTTAGAGCAGGATGAAATGCTCGCTCTGGCATTGATTCGCCTGATTGAAATCATCGGCGAAGCTGCCCATTATGTTTCTCCAGATTGCCAGTCCGCCTATCCACAGATTCCGTGGCGTGAAATTGTTGGGATGAGAAATCGAATTGTTCATGCCTATTTTGATGTTGATCTGGATGTGGTTTGGCAGGTTGTTACGGTGGATTTACCACGAGTCTTGGGTGTGACCCGTCAAGGGATTCAGCAATGGCAAGGGGGAGACAATGAGGATTAACCCAGAGGGGTCAAATGGTTAGTCGCTCAGAACTCAACCTACAGAAAGATACGCCTGGGGGGGAATTGCGCTAAGGTGCCAGGGAACGTGATCACCCTGACAGCATAAACAATCACGATGAGAAACTTTGCCAATCTGGAAGTAACCCCCTTTGATGTGATCATTATTGGGGGAGGGATTAATGGGGCCGGTGCTGCAAGGGATGCAGCGATGCGCGGCTTAAAAACTGTTCTGTTGGAGCGGGGGGATTTTGCCAGTGGCACCTCAAGCTGGTCAACCCGTTTAGTCCATGGGGGCCTGCGCTATTTGGAATATTTTGAATTGCCCCTAGTGCGGGAATCGCTGCGGGAGCGAGAGGTGTTGTTGCAAACGGCCCCCCATTTGGTGAAGCCGTTGCTGTTGACGGTTCCCATTTATCGGGAGCGATCGCGCCCCTACTGGAAAATTCAAGCGGGGATGTGCCTGTATGACCTGCTCAGTTATGACAAATCTGTGCCGAAACACCGGATGCTGCCGAAAACGGAATGTCAGCAACTGTTCCGCAGCTTGGATCAGGAAAATCTGTTGGGGGCGGCGCAATATTACGATGCCCAAGCAGCCTACGCGGAGCGGCTCTGTTTAGAAAATATTTTTGCAGCCCAAACGGCGGGGGCGACGGTGTGTAATTACATGGCGGTGACGGATCTCGCCGTGGCGGATCAACGCATTACCGGCCTCACCTGTGAGGATCAACGCAGCGGTGCAACCTACAATCTCAAAACCCATGCAAAAACCATGGTGATCAATACCGCTGGCCCCTGGGTGGATCGGGTGTTGGGGTTAACGCCGAAGGAGGTGCGATCGCCCCGTAAAATTGGCGGCACGAAGGGCAGTCATATCGTCGTTGAGCCGTTCCCGGGCGCACCGGCAACCGCCCTCTATGTGGAAGCGAAAACCGACGGCCGCCCCTTCTTTATCGTCCCTTGGCTCGGCCAAGTGCTCATCGGCACCACAGACATCCGCTTTGAGGGGGAATTAGATCCCTTGAAAGCGGATGATGCAGAGGTGGATTATTTACTCACGGAAACGAATTTAATTATCCCCACGGCGAATCTCAGCCGCGCTGATGTGACGTTTACCTATGCGGGCGTGCGCCCCCTGCCCTATCAAACAGGAAAAAATCCCGGGGCCTTGACCCGCAAACATATTTTGTTTGACCACCAAAAAGAGGGAATTCACAATTTAATCTCGTTGCTTGGCGGTAAGCTCACCACCTATCGCCATGTGGGGGAGGAATTGGTGGATAAAATCTACCGCAAACGGGGAGAAGTGGCCCCCCCTTGTCCGACGTTAACCACCCCTTTACCCGGCTGCATTCTCCCTACTGATCCCCGCATCCAAGCCCGCATTGATAGCGAGCAAAACCAACTTTCCCCGGAAACGATCCATCATTTGTTCACGCTCTACGGATCCCAGGCTGATGGGGTGCTGGCCTTGGTGAAAGAACATCCGGCTTTAGCGGCTCCAATTACGGGCAAACTCCCGGATATTCAAGCCCAGATCGTCTACGCCCTGGAACATGAAATGGCAGTGACGTTTGAGGATATTCTGCGGCGGCGGACAACGATCGCCCTCCAGGATGGCTATGGGTTAACGGCCTTGGGGGTATTGGCGCAGGTGGCTCAGGACTATTGCGGCTGGTCGAGGGAGGATTGCGATCGCCAAATTACCGCCTATCATCAGTTCATGCACCAAAATTGTATTCCCAGTTTCGAGCGAGAACCGCTCACGGTTTGATCTTAATGAATGCTCCTTCAACCCTGCGATCCTGTAGTTGGCCTGTGGCGCAATTGCCAGGGCTACCGGCGGCCCAAGCGGCCGCCATGGCAGCGGTGGGGATCCACACCACCGCTGACCTATTAACCCAAGGCCGAACCCCCGCCCAACAGGGAGCGATCGCCCCCCGCCTCCAGATGGCCATCCCTGAACTGCGCAAATGGCTGGCCATGGCGGATCTCGCCCGTGTCCCCACGGTGGGCTGTGGCCATTGCGGCCTCTTGCTCCATGGCGGCATTGCCTCGGTGGTGCAACTGAGCCAAACCCCCGCCCCCCGCCTCCATGGCCAACTGCTCCGCCTCCATGTGGCCACGATGCAGCGGCGGGATCTCTGCCCCACCTTAACCACGGTGCGCCAATGGATCACTGAGGCACAAGTATTAACACGGAGAGGATTGCGTCATTAGGCTGTGGTTGATCCAGGCAGATTTTGTTTACCCTAGGGAGAGGAAAGAATCGCTCTAGGGTCTGTGAGTTGTTCTCGCCCGCAGCGTGTCGCTCTCCCAATCATCTGGCTTGCATCCGTGTTTACCCGTTATTTAAACAAAGATAATCCGTAAGATTACGGATCATATTGGGAAGAGTGGAAGACTTAAACAGTGTTTTTCATTCAGCTTGTGGACTCATGATTTTCCGTTTTTCTGGGATTTTTGGATTTTTGGTGATCATGGCCGGCATGATCGGCGGTGGCGAGGCGATCGCCTCCCTTGATAAGGCCCCCAAGCCCACAGCCCAACCGGGGCAACTGCCGCAGGGGTTTTACCATTACGGCGAAGGGCGCGATCGCGAGCAAGTTGGCGCAACCTACCTATTGTTAACGGTGGAGCAACGGGGCATCCATGGCATGATCTACCAACCCAACTCCAGCTATCACTGCTTTACCGCCACCATTTATCCGGATCACCTGGCCCTGTTGATCGTCGATCGCACCACTGATGATCGCTTTACCTATACCATTCCCCGCGCGACTCAAACTTTGGTAGCCAGTACCCAAGTCACGAAACCCCCCCTAGGGTTAATGGGTTATCACCCCATTGAACCCGTCACCCCTGAAGATCAATCTCTACTCCTGGAGTGCAACCCAGCGCGACGGCTGACCCCTTAGGGGATGGATTGTTGAATGGCCGAAGGCGGCCGTTAATCCGCTCCGACCAGCCCACAGGCGGCATTTTCAGCCTGTTGGGAGTCCAGTCAACCCAAACCCTAGCGTAAAATGGGAAAGCGGTTTTTTAAGGGAGGGGACGATGCTGGGGCAAGTGCTCGATGGTCGATATGCGATTCAGTCGGTGTTGGGAGTGGGGGGATTTGGTCAAACCTACCGAGCCGAAGACCTGCGCCGGCCGGGCCAACCTGCCTGTGTGGTGAAACATCTTCACCCCGCCAGCAATGATCCCGACATACTGCCCACTGCCCGCCGTCTGTTTGAAACGGAAGCAGAGATTTTAGAAAAACTGGGCAATCATCCCCAAATTCCTCGCCTCTTGGCCTATTTTGAGGCAGAGGAAGAGTTTTATCTCGTCCAGGATTTTATTGATGGCCCCACCCTCGGGGCAGAATTGGCATCGGGGCAGCGGTGGCCCGAGGCGGAAGTGCTGCACCTGTTGCGGGAAGTGCTGACGGTGTTGGCCTTTGTCCATAGCCAGGGGGTAATTCATCGCGATATTAAACCCGATAATATTTTGCGGCAACGGAGCGATCGCCGCCTCTTCCTCGTCGATTTTGGAGCCGTCAAACA
>JAABSU010000137.1 GCA_011390265.1 Spirulina sp. | reverse complement strand
CCCCGCCGTCACCAGGCTATAACTCCCCCCTGCCCCATCATCACGAATCTCCGTATTCGCCAAAATGGGGCCATAGCTGCGGAAATATTTCTCGTTAACATGGGGATGAGTAACATACACCACCGTTGCGGTGATCGGCAGATCTTCCCGATGGTAGCGATACTGAAACCCAGGCAGTTCGGCATTTTCTGCCTCCGGGGGATGGTAGGGGCCACTGTCGAGCCATTGCCAGGGGCCGGGCTGAGGGGGAAAGATAAAGGCTTCAGGGCTGGGGGTTTCGAGGGACATCCAGAGCGATCGCCCCCACACCCCCCCCACCGCCAGCGCCACCAGTCCCAGGATCCCTAATCGTAAACTGAACCATTTTTTCACCTCAAAGTCTCCCGATCATGCGTAACCAAGGGCGGCGCAGGCCGCAGATCCCATTCCATCATCACCCAATAACAGCCGCCAAACAGACACACCGCCGTTAGGGCAAACAACAGCGAGCCATCCCCCTCATGCCAATATTTAAAAGGGATGGCTTGGGCTGGGCCCGATAACAGCGCCAACAGGGCAACACGAATGCCATTAATCACAAAGGCCAGTAGGGCGGCAATCACTGGGGTGATGATCCGCAATAGGGGCGATCGCAGCGGGTACATGACCAAGGCCACCATCGATAACCCCAACAGATAAAAAATGGTTTCCAGGCCCGAACAGCCCATATTGACATCGACGATCCCCGCCGGAGACTGAATTAACGTCCCCCACCGCTGCACATCTACGCCGCCATACCACAGCAAAAACGTACCCAGCCGCGCCGTTACTGGGGAAAAATCCAGCATCGGACTGAGCACCACCTTGGGAACCCCCAAGACAAACAGCAGCAGCAACTCCTTGCCGTAGTCTCGCCACGCCCCGAAGCCAGCCCCCAAACCCAACAGCGCCACCCCTACCAAAAAGGGATAAACCGCTAAAAAATTCGAGGTGGGCAGGGCCGTCGTTTTCAGCAGCACGACGCTCAAAACCAGGAGACCGATCGCCATCGAGAGGGGATCACTCTTGAGGGGCAGGGTGTGCCGCTGCTCCCAGAGCCGCGACCCCACCACGCCCCAAAAAATCACACTCACCCCCCAAAAACTGGCGTTATCCATGCGCCAAAGCAGGGTGAGGTGAATGGCAATGAGGCCGGTGGCGATCGCCAGCAGTAGCCAGCGCAACAACCGGGGGCGATCGCTAATCGTCGATGGAAGAGTGAAAGACATTCGCTTTTTTTAGCTCATCAAAGTTTAATCAACCGCTAGCAAAATGGAGATCCTCCCTCGGGGGAGATTACGCCTGCGCTTGTAGCTTCTTCCGAAACAACGCCCCAAACGCTAAGGCTGCCCCTGTGCCGATAATCGTCAACGGTTCAGGAATCGCCTGCCCTGTCCCTGTGCCACCATCACGGCGAAGACCATAATGTTCGCTATTCACATCTTGATATCGCACCCCAAAGTTAGAGAGATTAAAGGAGTCAATTTCCTGATCAAAATTGAGCGCAATTTGAAAGGTTCCCATTTCCCCTTTCGAGATGCCGCCACTCGTTCCCCCATTACAGTTCGGGCCGCCCCCTTGTTTGAAACAGACATCAATATCAATGCCGCCATTGGCAGTAATATTTTTGCCCGCCACCGCATTATTAAAAGCCCCCGTTACATCAACGGCGCTAAAGTTTGGGTCAATTTGGAACCCAAATAGACTGGCTCGGTAGTCTTCAAAGAGCTCAACATTGTCGTCAAACATCCCCACATAGCCCTCAACGTTTAAAATCACGGTGCTCATCCCACCGCCCACATTAAACTCGGAGACATTAAACCGGAACAGGGAAGATAACCCGGCATAATCCTGACCGTCGATATTCCCGTCCACACTGACATCAAACCAACGGCCAATGTCACTCTTGCCCGCTGGATTATCGGCGGCAGTACGGAAGACATCTATGGAGCCATTGTCATGGATGCTAAAGGCTTCGGCGGCGGAGATGGGGGCTAGGGCGATCGCCCCTCCCAATAAACAGAGAGAGCTAAGGGTGGCTAAGGGACGGGAGCCAGCCCAAAAGAGACTATTAAATTCAACCATGATTAAACGCGGGTAAGTGAAGCAAAGGTGTCAACGGGTCTCAACAACGGATCGCCGCTGGGGAGCAGCAGATGGGTCTGATCACCACCAAGAGTCATTCAGTAAATTTACGACCTGTCGTGATGCCTACCACTCTAATCAAAAATTTTGACCCTTGCGGGGATGCGGCCCTATCTTTACGATATCTTCACAAATATCCGCAATTCTACGGATAGCCCCAAGCTACCACTTCACCTTGCCTTGATAAAACCCTAAGACTTTGTGAAGTTTTAATAAAGAATCGCCGCCCCTCTTGGCAATCTACGGATAAATACCGCTAATTAAGGGTAAGTAAGTCTACGAATATTCCGTAGAAATACATAGATAAACATAGATAAACAATAGAGGTTTGATCATGGTCAATCGATTTTTATCCGCTGCCACCCTCGCCCCCCTAGCAGCCTTGGGAGCACTGACGCTCCTAGCAGCTCCCGCCGAGGCATTTAGCTTAAGTCCTGGCGATCGCCTCTTCGGGTCTTCCACCTTCCAGATCAACGGGGATGCCAGCACCTCCCTTGACTTCGACTTTTACGATACCCTTAACAGCACTTGGGGCGCTGGCGGCTCCATGACCGTGAACAAGGTGCTCAGTACCACCCCCTTTGACTCCTACGACAACCTCAAAATCCAGGATGTGAACTTTGGGGCGGTGAGCGCGATCACCAACTTCATCTCTGCTGCTGATTTCAGCATTGACTGGAACAACCTCAGCATTAACCAAGATGTGGTCGTTGGCAGTTTTCGCCTCATTGATATCCAGGGGGATGCGGTTTTTCGGGATGCTAACTCCAGCAACATTGCCTACGGGGTGGGGTCTGCCACCGGGCAACTGAAGGTGGATCTCGCAACCGGTCAAGCCAATTTTGATTACGATGTTGAAGATGTTCCCGAACCCTTCACGATCTTAGGGACGAGTGCAGCCCTCGGCATTGGCACCCTCCTCAAGAAACGCCGCGACCAAAAACAAGCCGCCGCCAATGCCTAAGCCCCCCGCTCCCTAGGCGCAAAGACTCAACGAACTTCATCATCTCAATATCCCCCTCTTGCCCAGAGTGGGATTTTTTTCTTCAGCCATTTCGCCACATAGAACACTGTTTATCCATCGGCTTTCACCGTAAGATAGGCAACTGGTTCCTTCTCGCTGTGCTTGACTGTTAACAAGCCCATCCTCAATAGATGATTGATACCCTTTGGTTATTACTCTGTACAGGGTTAGTCTTCCTGATGCAAGCTGGGTTTATGTGCTTGGAATCCGGCCTGACCCGATCCAAAAACAGCATTAATGTTGCGGTTAAAAATATGGCGGACTTTGGTCTGTCCGTGGCCCTGTTTTGGGGGTTTGGGTATGCCCTGATGTTTGGGCGATCGCACGGAGGCTGGTGGGGCATGGATGGCTTTGGCCCCGATGCCGATGACCCCCATGTGGCCGTCATGTTTCTCTTTCAAGCGATGTTCTGCGGCACGGCCACGACGATTATTTCCGGGGCACTGGCGGAGCGGGTTCGGTTTTTAGCCTATCTCCTGATTGCCGCTTGGGTGTCCGGCGTGATCTACCCCCTCTTTGGCCATTGGACTTGGAATGAGGCGGGATGGCTCCGGGAGTTGGGATTCATTGACTTTGCCGGCTCGACGGTGGTGCATAGTGTGGGGGCCTGGGTGAGTGCTGCGACATTATTAATTGTTGGGGCTCGCCATGGCCGCTTTGAGCAGGGTAAAGCCGTGAAAATTCAAGGCTCTAACCTGCCCTTTTCCGTCCTGGGGGGGTTCCTCCTCTGGTTTGGTTGGATTGGCTTTAATGGTGGCAGCACTTTGGGCCTAGACGATCGCGTACCTGGCATTATCCTCAACACGGTTATGGCCGGCGTAGCGGCCATGCTCACCGGGATTCTGATCACCCGGCTTCAGCATCACTATGTCCAAGTTGATGGCGTGCTGAATAGTTCCATTGCCGGGTTAGTGGCGATTACCGCCAGTTGCCACATGGTGAGCACGCCCCTGGCGATGGTGATTGGAGCCACGGGGGCCGGGGCGATGCTCTGGGTGTCTTGGCTGTTGGTACGCTGGCAGATCGATGATGCGGTGGATGCGATCGCCGTCCATGGTGGCGCGGGCCTCTGGGGAACGGTGGCAGTGGGCCTGTTTGGTGACAGTGAATCCCTTTTAGCTGGGGGACGGTGGGCCCAGATCGCCGTACAACTTCTGGGGGTGGGGTGTTGCTTCCTCTGGTCTTTTGCCCTCACCTGGGGACTGTTTAAAATCATCAATACCCTGTGGCCCCTGCGGGTCACGTCGGAGGCGGAGGCTTTGGGGCTAAACATCACTGAGCACCAGGCCAAAACCGAAACCTATGATCTTTTTGAAATCATGGACTACCAGGCCCGCACCTTTGACCTCAGCCAACGGGTTCCCGTTGAACCCTTCACCGAAGCCGGCCACATTGCCACCCGCTATAACCAGGTCATTGATGCCCTAGAGCGAAATCAACGGCAAACCGAGGCAACCTTAGCGGAAATTTATGCGATCGCCGCCCATGTGGCCGCCGCCATCGAAAACCCTGGGAACCCCGTTGATCCCGCTGTGCTAGAACTCGCCGCCGCTCGGGAAGATGAATTGGGCCAATTGGCGGCCCTGCTCTTGGAATTGATGGCCACTGTGCAACAACAGAACCAACAATTAACCCAGAAGGGGCCTTAACCCCCGAGGCTCGCCCCCATTCGCCCAATGCTCCGGGGGAAATACGCCGGACTTGAGGCAATGGGGGAGTTGACCCCTGATCAATTCCTGAATTGATCAGGGGTGATGGAATTAGAACTTGTGCGCGTGCAGCACCTCCATCACGTTACAGAGATAGGCAATGCCCGAATAATTATC
Source organism: Spirulina sp. (assembly GCA_011390265.1). Lineage (GTDB taxonomy): Bacteria > Cyanobacteriota > Cyanobacteriia > Cyanobacteriales > Spirulinaceae > Spirulina. Next base: position 5,219 of record JAABSU010000137.1, on the reverse strand, counting down.
AAAAAACTGCGATGCAACCTCATCGGAAATCTTCACCGCCATCTCCCGATTGGGAGTGAGCACCTCGAACTTTATATTCGCGCAGGTATCAGAAACCGTGGGTTGTCCCGACGATCGCACGTTGCGGCTCCCTTTACCGCCAGCATCCACCACCGTGTAACCGGTAGCCCCGGCTTCATCGATGATCTGGGCGATCTGTTTGAGTAGCAACTTTTCCGTAACAATAACGAGCTTACTGGCTTGTTGGGTCATCTGGTTTATCTCTTCCTTTGGGTGTGATTATTCAAGGCAAGACGCTGTGGTTTTGCTTTGGACTATACCCTTAAGTTTATGCCAGATATTGGCGACTCCACTACCCTTAATAAACTCAGATTAGCGGAAGCCCTTCATAAAAAACACTTATCTTTTCATTGCTGTGCCCCCCTGAACAGCCCCTTGACAACGGATGATATTGACCGCAGATATCCGTATTTTCCGAGGGCAGAAGTAAAACTTATGGTTTAAATTTAACATTTCCATGGAGCGCGATCGCGAATTGGGATGGCTTTAGGGATAGACTGAACCACATAGAAATTCGGGTCTTAACAGATCTTGATCTACAGGAGGTAATGCAAGATAGCAAGACCTTCAAGCCCCGTTCGGAGATCGAAACGTCCTGTTACCGGGTATTTCCATAATGCCTGTACCTAGTGATGAAGCAATTCATTCCTACTGTCTTTAACTTTTTCACCCACTGATCACAATAACTAATCACTCCCCATCCAAGGAGACAACCGGAGGTATTTATGGATTTTTTGTCTGATTTTTTAACACTCTTCCTGGGGAAATTACAATCCCCAACCCTCGGCTTTCTGATTGGCGGGATGGTCGTTGCTGCCGTTAATAGCCGCCTCCAAATCCCCGACCCGGTTTATAAGTTCATCGTCTTCATGTTGCTCATCAAAGTTGGCCTGAGCGGCGGTATTGCTATCCGCAACGCCAATCTGCTGGAGATGATTTTACCCGCAGCGTTTGCCGTGATCATCGGAATCCTGATCGTGTTCATCGGGCGCTACACCTTGGCCAAGTTGCCCAACGTCAAAACCGTCGATGCCATTGCGACAGCGGGCTTGTTCGGTGCCGTCAGTGGTTCTACCCTCGCCGCCGCCCTCACCCTACTGGAAACAGAAGGCGTGGAATATGAAGCCTGGGCCGCTGCCCTCTATCCCTTCATGGACATCCCAGCCCTCGTCACTGCCATTGTTTTGGCGAGTATTTATACCAACAAGCAACGGGACAAATATCTCAAAGGCGAGGAATCTTTGAGTAAGCAGCCCGTTACCGTCGGCAGTTATACCAATGATCAAGGCATTATTGCCAGCGGTTATCCCCGCAAGCAGGGCGGTAGCGGCAACAATCGGGTGAAGATCTGGCCCATTGTCAAAGAAAGCCTCCAAGGTTCTGCTTTATCGGCACTGTTGCTCGGCCTCGCGCTAGGTTTGTTGACCCGGCCGGAAAGTGTTTATGAGAGCTTCTTCGATCCCCTGTTCCGGGGTCTGCTTTCCATCCTGATGTTGGTCATGGGCATGGAAGCCACCGCAAGACTGAACGAGTTGCGCAAAGTGGGCCAGTGGTACGCCCTCTATGCCTTTGTGGCCCCACTGCTCCATGGGTTCATCGCCTTCGGCCTCGGCATGATTGCCCATTGGCTCACAGGGTTCACCCTTGGCGGCGTTGTGATTTTAGCCGTCATTGCTGCCTCTAGCTCAGACATCTCGGGGCCGCCGACTTTACGAGCCGGTATCCCGTCGGCGAATCCCTCCGCCTACATCGGCGCATCCACAGCCGTCGGCACACCGGTGGCACTGGCCTTAGGAATACCCATTTTCATCGGGTTGGCCCAGGCATTGGCGGGGGGCTGATCCCAGAGCAGTTGGGTTTGCCGGTGCTGTCTTGCCCTGGCGACCCACCCGGCAGCAATCTTCCTGGCCTCTTCTTGAGGAAGATCCTCCCCTACCCAAGCGGGTGAGGGAGGATTGCAGATTTAATAGGAAGCCCAGCGGCTGTAGTTATAGCCCACCGTTGGCATGCCTACCACATCCTGATAAAGACATTCCAACCTTGTGATGTTGTGGCCGAGGGTATAGCGATCTAAGACCCGTTTACGGGCTTTTTGGCCTAAAAGTTTGGTCAATTCTGGCTGATCCCGACAGATGGGCAACAGCGTTTTTAATTGGGCGGTGACATCGCTGGTGTCGATCACCAGGCCCGCCCCCTCATTGAGCACTTCCCCATCGGCTCCGGCATCGGTGGCAATACAGGCCACACCGCAGGCCATGGCTTCAAGCAATGCTAAAGATAACCCCTCTACCAAGGAAGGCAAGATAAACACATCGGCAGCCCGGAGGATATCAATGCGCTTTTGTTCGTTCGCTTCATAGCCATGCCAGATAATGCCATCTTGGGGGCCGTAAAGTTGCTGAAGACTGCTGGCTAGGGGGCCATCCCCGACGATTAACAGCTTGCTATGATTGCCCATTTCCGTGAGTTTCCAGGCTTTGAGCATCGCCTCAACATTTTTTTCTGGGGCGATGCGGCCCATATAAACATAGAGGCGATCGGTTTGGAGTTGGGTTTTTACGGATGATAAACCGGGGGAATATTTCTCCACATCTACGCCATTGGGAATAATGCTGACCCGTTCTTCAGGAACCCCTAAACGCACCAATAAATCTTTTTGAAGACGGGCAAAAACGATGACGCGATCGTAGTTGCTCAAACAGGGGGCGTAAACCTGATAGGTGAGGAATTGGGTGCTGGATTTAAGGTTACGCAGCTTGCTGTCAAAGGGGGGGTGAAATGTGGCGACAAGGGGAATATTCAGATCGGCGCAAATTTCTGGAAGGCGAAAATCTAGGGTGGAGAGGGTGAGGGAGGCATGGACGACATCGGGATTAAGATGGCGGAGCGATCGCATCAGAACCCGGCTCGATTGCAAGGTGGGGATCGTGTAAACCTGGGATTTGTAGAGAAAAGGCAGGGTTACTTCCGCACAGGGTTGCAAGGGTTCAGCCTCTCCCGGCTCTGAAGGGGCAAAATGGAGGAAACTAACCGGATGCCCCCGATCCAGGAGAGCATTGGTGATTTCCCGACCGTAGGTCACATTGCCACAAAAAGGGGTTTTTTTGCCGAGCCAAGCGATATGCATGCATTCAGAGGATTGGACAAAATGAGCAGGGAAGGGGAATAAGCGGTTCCCTACCGTTTTGTAATATTTGTTGATGTTGATGTTAACACGGCTTTACGCGAAATCGTCCAACTCAACAGTCCTCCTAATAAAACCAACAAAGCCAAGGCATTGAGCACCGCCGACAGCCCCCAAATCGATTCGGCTAACCCGGCAAGGGCGAGGGGCAGGGAGAGGGCGATATTGACGGCGTTGTTTTGGAGGCCAAAGACTTTGCCTCGCATTGCTTCGGGGGTTTCTGCCTGGATCGTGGTTTGCATCGGCACACCGATGAAGGCGGCAAAAAAGCCCAGGGCGGCGGTACTGGCGAGGGCGGGGACTAAATGGTCACTAAACAGGGAAAGACTGAAGAGGGCGATCGCCCCTCCTAAACTCCCGGATACGGTCAGGTATAGGGGCCGGAACCGTTGCCCCCAATGGCCCAAAATAAACGCACCAATGGCCATGCCCGCGCCCCCAGCGGCGAGGAGGAACCCGAACTGCTCCGGCTTTAGGCCCGGAATCCCGGCGGCAAGGGGGACTGCCAACACGGCTAGGGCGGCAAAAACGCAAAACAGGATAATTAATTGCACCATGGCGTTACGCACCCGATGGTTTTGGCGCAGGTATTGCACCCCATCGGCAATGTCTTGAAACACATGGGGCCGCTCAATTTTGAGGGAGGCAGCGGTTTCGCCGGTTTGGAGGCAGAGGAGGATCAGGCCGGCGATCGCATAGGCTCCCCCCACTAAAATCTCCCGCCCAAACGTCCAACTGGGGTTTAACTCCCGCAGGCTTTGATGGATAAAGGCCAGCAACGGCTCCCCCACCGCAAACCCGACAATTAACAACACCATCATCGTCGTCGTGTAGAGGGAGTTGGCCGGCAGCAGTTGGCCCCGAGGCACAATCAGCGGGATCGCCGTTTGTTCAGCGGGGGCAAAAAACTGGGTCAGTGTCGAGACCAAAAATGTAATCACCAGCAAACCGATAAACCCCACCGGCACCTGCCACCAAGGCCCGATGTTGCCCGTCAGCCACAGTAATGGCGGAATCCCCAACACCAGCGCCCCCCGCCAGAGGTTTGTCTGCACCAGCACCGTCTTTTTTACCCATCGATCCACATAGACCCCCGCCAAGGAGCCAAACAGCACCGCCGGAATCGTAAAGGCAATCATTACCGCTGAAACCCAGTGACTAATTGAGTCCGCATCCACCTGAAAATGACTGCTAATCAGGGCAATCATTAAAACCAGATAGATTTTATCTGCCAATTGGGAAAAAATTTGCCCAGTCCAAAGCACCAGAAACCGACGATTACGCAGTACTGGCCCAAAGCCGGGGCCGTGGTGATCCGCCGAGGTTTGGGGAGCATGGTCGCCTTCGGGGGAGTCTACCGGCGGTTGCGATGGTGCCAAGGGGGGGCAGACTGAATCTGGCTCATCAAGAGTACGCATAGGAATTGGGTAATGGCTCAGGAGCGGTTAAAACTCCTCTATAAATAAGGTATCAAGTAATGTGGCGGAGCGAATCCCTTGGCCGAGGTGATATTGGCTATAGTGGCGCAGCACTCGCTCTAAACTGCGCCAGGCGATCGCCCCCCCCAACTGCGGCGGCTCCACCAAATCCGTCGCGTTATGGCTCAACTGTTGCAACAAATAGGTTTCTGCTCCACCGAGATAAGCATTGAGGCGCACCGGCTCCAAATGGCTCGGTTGGGGCAGGGCCACCAATCCCCCCAACTCAAAACTGACCCCCACCCGCCAACTGGGTTGATCCAAGGGCGGCGCTAGGGCTGCCCCCGTGAGGCAGCAGTGATCCCATTGAGGGGCCATCCCCCCCCATTGCAGGAGGTGAACCATGCCCTGCACCAATTGGGCCACGGGGCCGGCAAGGCGGGCTTGGGGGTCGAGGGCTGCCAGTTGGGCGAGATGTTGTAACAGCAAGGCGTAGAGGGTTTCATGGCCATGGTCGCTTTCTCCCATGGCTAGCACAAGTTCTGCCCAATATTGGG
>JAABSU010000136.1 GCA_011390265.1 Spirulina sp. | reverse complement strand
AATCAGAAATCCAAAGAAGCCTTTGCCTACTACCGCGATGGGATGTCTGCCCAAGCCGATGGGGAATATGCTGAGGCCTTGGAGAACTACCATGAGGCCCTGAGCTTGGAGGATGAAGCGGGCGATCGCAGCTATATCCTCTACAACATCGCCCTGATCCACACCAGCAACGGCGAACATGAAGAGGCTTTAAAGTATTACCACGAGGCGATCGACCTCAACGCCCAAATGCCCCAGGCCTTGAATAACGTTGCGGTGATCTACCACTACCAAGGGGAGCAGGCCCGGGAAGCGGGCAATGGTGACGAAGCGGAAGCCCTCTATGATCGCGCCGCTGAATATTGGAAACAAGCGATCCGCATCGCCCCCAACAACTACATCGAAGCCCAAAACTGGCTGAAAACCACGGGCCGCTCCGAAATGGATGTCTTTTTCTAGTCTCAACTTCCCCCTTGTTAAGGGGGACTGAGGGGGATCCTCCCAAACAATCTACTTCCCCCTTTTTAAGGGGGACTGAGGGGGATCCTCCCAACATTCCACCCATTCCTAACCCACCATGTCCCAACTCGATCGCGCCGAAGTCCAAAAAGTCGCCCACTTAGCCCGCCTCAACCTCACCCCAGAGGAAGAAATCGCCTTCACCACCCAACTGGGCAGCATCCTCGACTATTTCGAGCAACTCAGCGGCCTCGACACCGAAGGCGTAACCCCCACCACCCGCGCCATTGAACTGAGCAACGTCCTCCGGCCCGATGAACTCCAACCCACCGTAGACCGCGAGGCCATGCTTCAAGAAGCCCCCGCCCCAGAGGGGGATTTCTTCCGTGTGCCGCAAATTCTAGGGGGCGAAGATTAAGCCAACTTAACAGTCGCTTTGACTTTTCTGATTGACCCTGCCTAAGATGGGGGTGGGGTTAGCTAGAGGAATTCCCTCTAGGGAGGTATCGTTATGACGACTGCAACTGTCTCGATGACCGATGATCTGTCCCAAGTGACAGCGGAAGATGTGGCCGCCTTGGCCTTGCGTTTGGAGCAGGATGATTATCCGACTCCCTTTGCAGCCTTGAAGGATTGGCATTTTTTGCGGGCGATCGCCTTCCACAATGCCGATCTCGTGGAACCCTATCTCTATCTTCTGGATATTGAAGCGTTTGACGAAGGTTAACAACCATGGTCGCATTGGCGGATAGCCATATCCTCATTGCTATAGGCGGCGGTATCGCCGCCTATAAAGTTTGTAGCCTGATTTCCAGTTTGGGTAAGGCGGGGATCGCCGTGCGCGTCCTCCTCACCGACGCGGCGCAAGCATTCATTACCCCCCTCACCGTGGCCACCCTCAGCCGCCATCGCGCCTATACCGATGCTGATTTTTGGCAGGGGAATCAGGGGCGGCCCTTACATATTGAATTGGGGGAATGGGCGGATCTGATTTTGATTGCGCCGTTAACGGCCAATACGTTGGCGAAGTTGGCCCAGGGCATGGCGGATAATCTTTTAACGAATACGATCCTCGCCTCCCGCTGCCCTGTCCTCCTGGCCCCCGCCATGAATACGGAAATGTGGGAACAGGTGAGTGTGCAACGCAATTGGCAACAGGTGCAGGCAGATCCCCGTTACCACGGGTTAGCCACAGGGGTGGGGCAATTGGCTTGCGATCGCCTCGGCCCCGGACGGATGGCGGAACCGGAGGCCCTTCAAGTTGCCCTCGAATCCTTAGCCATCACGGGGGGCAAGCGGGATCTGGTGGGGAAACATTTATTAATTACCGCCGGGAGTACGCGGGAATTTCTCGATCCGGTGCGCTTCATTGGCAATCCCTCGACGGGAAAAATGGGCATTGCTTTGGCCCAAGCTGCTTTGGCCAGAGGTGCAACGGTGACGCTGATCCATGGCCCTTTAAGTTTTGCCCCGACTTTCCCCCAAACCGAGAAGCTCACCCAAATCCCGATCACCACGGCGGCGGAACTCGCAACGGAACTCGATCGCCACTTTCCCCAAGCTGAGATGATCCTCATGGCCGCCGCCGTTGCCGATGTGCGCCCCGCCACCACCGCCCCCCACAAGTTAGCCAAGGCAGAATTACCCCAAGCTCTCCCCCTCGATCCAGTCCCGGATTTAATCGCCGCCCTTAGCCAACGGAAACAACCCCACCAAAAACTGATCGGGTTTGCCGCCCAAACCGGGGAAATTATCCCCCCAGCCTTGGGCAAATTAGCAAAGAAGGGGTTAGATGCGATCGTTGCGAATCCTATTGATCAACCCGGCGCAGGCTTTGGCAGTGATACCAATCAGGGGATTTGGTTAACTTCCCAGCAACAAATTCCCCTGCCAGCGGGAAGTAAATTAGCCATGGCCCATCGCATTTTGGATTTAGGCGATGGGTGCGCTGGGGCGGATCGCCTCCTCGCCAAAACAGAATGATTATGAAAAACCGTTAAATTTTGTTAATCTAGATACCAAAGAATTCCATAGTTTCCGGAGAGCCACACCATGACCCAAAAGCACACCGTCGTCGCCCCCTCAATCCTTTCTGCGGACTTTGGCCGGTTGGGGGAAGAAATTCGTGCCGTTGATGCGGCGGGCGCGGATTGGATTCATGTGGATGTGATGGATGGCCGCTTTGTGCCCAACATCACCATTGGCCCCCTGATTGTGGAAGCGGTGCGTCCCCACACCCAAAAGCCCTTAGATGTCCATTTGATGATTGTTGAACCGGAGAAATATGTGGCGGATTTCGCCAAAGCCGGGGCTGATATTATCTCCGTCCATGCCGAACACAATGCTTCCCCCCACCTCCACCGTACCCTCGGCCAAATCCGCGAACTGGGCAAACAGGCCGGCGTGGTGCTGAACCCCTCTACACCCTTGGCGTTGATTGAATACGTTTTAGAGTTGTGCGATCTGGTGTTGATCATGAGTGTTAACCCCGGTTTTGGCGGCCAAAGCTTTATCCCCGGCGTGTTGCCCAAGATTCGCCAACTGCGCCAAATGTGTGATGAGCGCGGCTTAGATCCTTGGATTGAAGTGGATGGCGGTTTGAAGCCCAATAATACTTGGCAGGTGCTCGAAGCGGGGGCCAATGCGATCGTGGCTGGTTCTGCGGTGTTTAAGGCTCCTGATTATGCCACGGCCATCGAAGGGGTACGCAACAGCAAGCGTCCCGCCAATGCACCGGAATTGGTGACGGCTTAAGCCTTGATTGTGTAGGGGCATCAACTTAATGATGAAACTGATGCCCTGAGCGCGTTTCCAACTCAACCGCCAGGAACTGAAGTTCCTGGCTCATCGCTCAAACCCGTTAAAACGGGTTCCGGAATGAGTGGGCTTTAGCCCACTTCAGCTATGAGCCTTGGGTTTTAACCCTAGGCGGGGCTTGTGGCTAATGGCCCAAGAAACCTATAATGAAAAGTTGCCTTGTTGTGATCATGTTGCGCTTTGAACAACAGGTCAAATTTCAGCATCCCGGTTTTGAGTTTGCTGGAACTGTTGCTGTGTAAAGAAATTGACAACAGGCTTACCCGTGGAACTGTAAATTTTAACTTTTACCGTGACTGCTGGGTGTCATTAGCCCAATTTGTGTGAACTATTATGACTGATGCAATCCGCTTTTTGATGTGCGCCCCTGACCACTACGATGTGGATTATGTGATTAACCCCTGGATGGAGGGGAATATTCATAAATCCTCCCGCGATCGCGCCGCTGACCAATGGCATAAACTCCACCATGTCATTAAAGATCATGCCATCGTTGATCTGGTGGCTCCGGAAAAAGGTTGGCCGGATATGGTGTTTACCGCTAATGCGGGCCTGGTGTTGGGGACAAACGTTGTTCTCAGCCGCTTCCTCCACCCTGAACGCCAAGGGGAAGAACCCTATTTTAAAGCCTGGTTTGAAGCCAATGGCTATACGGTTTATGAATTGCCTTCGGATTTACCCTTTGAGGGGGCCGGGGATGCCCTCTTTGACCGGGAAGGCCGTTGGCTCTGGGCGGGCTACGGGTTCCGCACTGAATTGGATTCCCACCCGATGATTGCCAAGTGGTTAGATACCGAAGTGCTCTCCCTGCGCTTAGTCGATAACCGTTTCTATCACCTCGATACCTGCTTCTGTCCCCTCAAAGGCGGCTATCTCCTCTATTATCCCCCCGCCTTTGATGCCTATTCCAACCATTTGATTGAGCGGCGGGTTCCGGCAGAAAAACGGATTGCGATCGCCGAAGCCGATGCGGTCAACTTTGCCTGTAATGCCGTCAATATTAACGAAATCGTGATTATGAATAATGCCAGCGCCGGGCTAAAACAGCGCTTGGCAGATGTGGGCTTTACCGTCATTGAAACCCCCTTAACGGAATTCCTCAAAGCCGGGGGCGCAGCCAAATGCCTCACGCTCCGCACCACGGAGCCGGTGTTAGCGGATGTTCACGCCCGGGTGACGGTGCAAACTCGCACGATCCAAATGCAGGGGCATTTACTCGATGCGGGGATTTTGAACCGTGCCTTAGATCTCGTTGTCGAGCGGGGCGGCAGCTTCAAAGTCCTCAACTTTAACCTCGGCGTAGAGCGGCAAAGTACCTCGATCGCCGAGGTGCGGGTATCGGCTCCTGATCGCGACGTGATGGAAGACATCATGACCGACCTGATCGAACTGGGGGCGGTGGATCGCCCGACGGAAGAGCGGGATGCGGTGCTGGAGCCGGTGTTGCTGGCGGGTGTCGGCCCCGATGATTTCTACGTCACCACCATTTACCCCACGGAAGTGCGGATTAATGGCCAATGGGTGCGGGTGCAGGGTCAACGGATGGATGGGGCGATCGCCGTCCTCGATACCCCCACCGGGCCGGTGGCTCGCTGCAAATTGCTGCGGGATTTAACCACCGATGAAAAAGTGGTCGTCGGGGCCCAAGGGCTGCGGACGGTGCGCAAGGTAGATGAACGGACGAAACAAACCCGGGCCGAGGAGTTCAGCTTTATGGGGTCTGGGGTTTCCAGTGAGCGGCGTGTCGAGTTGGTGGTGGAGCAAATCGCCTGGGAATTGCGCCACATCCGCGATCAGGGGGGCAAGGTTGTCGTGACGGCGGGGCCGGTGGTGATCCATACCGGCGGCAGTCAACACCTCGCCCGGTTGATCCGTGAAGGCTATGTACAGGCATTGTTGGGAGGAAATGCGATCGCCGTCCATGATATGGAGCAGGCAATGATGGGCACATCCTTAGGGGTGGATATGAAACAAGGCGTTCCCGTCCATGGGGGCCACCGTCACCATTTGAAGATCATCAACACCGTGCGCCGTCATGGTTCCATCGCCCAATTTGTCGAAGCCGGGCAATTGCAACGGGGCGTGATGTACGAATGCGTCAAGCATCAAGTGCCGTTCTGTTTAGCCGGTTCAATCCGCGATGATGGCCCCTTGCCCGATACGGAAATGGATTTACTCAAGGCACAATCGGAATATGCCCGGCTCTTGGAGGGGGCGGATATGATCCTGATGCTGTCCACGATGCTCCATTCTATCGGTGTCGGGAATATGACCCCCGCAGGCGTGAAGATGGTCTGTGTGGACATTAACCCGGCGGTGGTGACGAAGTTGAGCGATCGCGGCTCTATCGAATCGGTGGGCGTTGTCACCGATGTGGGCTTGTTCTTGAGCCTGTTGGTGAAGCAGTTGGATCAACTGACAAATCCCTACGCCACAGCAGTTTAGTAGCCTGCCTTTGCTGATGATGATTGCCCCCCTCCATTGAGGGGGGTTTTTTCAAGGATTCAGCCCACTAAAAAACCCCCCTTGATTCAGGGGGGGGTTGGGGGATCACTCCCTCCATTTTCCCCAACACAGGGGGTTTACAGGTCGTTAAACCCTACTTGGTTTCGGAAAACTCCGCATCAATGACATCATCGCCACCATCATTGGAGCCGCTATCGGTGGGGCCATCCTGAGGCCCTTCAGCCCCTGGCGCACCTGCCGCACCCGCTGCATCTTGGTAGACACTGCTGCCGATGCTATAGAGCACCTGTTGCAATTCCGGCATCACGGTTTGAATTTTCTCGTCATTCTCCGTTTGCACCGCTTCCCGCAGGTCTTTGATCAGGGCTTCGGCTTTCTCCTTATCAGCCGCAGAGACCTTATCGCCCAACTCACTGATTTGTTTTTCGGCTTGGTAAACGAGGGAATCAGCTTGGTTCTTGCGATCGATTTTTTCCCGGCGTTCCTTATCCGTAGAGGCGTTGGCTTCCGCTTCCCGTACCATCCGCTCTACTTCCGTATCCGGCAGGGTAGAGGCCCCGGTAATACTGATGGATTGCTCTTTACCCGTCCCCTTATCCTTGGCGGTGACGCTTAAAATCCCGTTGGCATCAATGTCAAACGTGACTTCAATTTGCGGCACGCCACGGGCAGCGGGGGGAATGCCATCGAGGCGGAAGGTTCCCAAGCTCTTGTTATCCTTGGACATTTCCCGTTCCCCTTGGAGAACATGGATTTCCACGTTGGTTTGACCATCAACGGCGGTGGAAAAGACTTCGGATTTTTTCGTGGGAATTGTCGTGTTGCGGGGGATGATTTTGGTCATCACGCCGCCGAGGGTTTCCACCCCTAAGGAGAGGGGGGTGACATCCAAGAGGAGGATATCCTTCACTTCCCCGGCTAACACGCCCCCTTGGATGGCAGCACCGACGGCCACCACTTCATCAGGGTTGACGCTTTGGTTGGGATCTTTCCCCAGCACCTTTTTCACCACCTCTTTAATGGCGGGAATCCGGGTGGAACCGCCGACGAGGACGATTTCGTTAATGGCGCTTTTATCCAGCTTGGCATCCCGCACCGCGTTTTCGACGGGGATGCGGCAGCGATCGATCAGGTCGGCGCAGAGTTCTTCAAACTGAGCGCGGGTGAGTGTCGTGTCTAGGTGTTTGGGGCCGTCCTGGGTGGCGGTGATGAAGGGGAGGTTAATTTCCGCTTGGGTGACGCTGGAAAGCTCGATTTTCGCTTTTTCGGCGGCTTCGGTGAGCCGTTGCAGCGCTTGGCTATCTTTGCGCAGGTCGATGCCTTCGGTGTTTTTGAAGGTTTCGGCGAGGTGATCGACGATTTTTTTATCGAAGTCATCCCCCCCTAAGTGGGTATCCCCAGAGGTGGCCAGCACTTCAAACACGCCATCGCCCACTTCGAGGATGGACACATCAAACGTCCCGCCCCCTAGGTCAAAGACGAGGATGGTTTCGTTGCTCTTTTTATCCAAGCCGTAGGCGAGGGAGGCGGCGGTGGGTTCGTTGATGATCCGCAGCACTTCCACCCCAGCGATTTTACCCGCGTCTTTGGTGGCTTGGCGTTGGGAGTCGTTGAAATAAGCAGGTACGGTAATCACGGCTTGCGTTACCGTTTCGCCGAGGTACTGACTGGCATCTTCGATCAGTTTGCGTAACACCTGGGCGGAAATTTCTTCCGGGGCAAACTGTTTGTTCAGTGCGGGGCAGTCGATTTTAACGTTGCCGTTGCTGTCTTGGAGCACTTTGTAGGAAACTTCGGTGGTTTCCACGTTCACCTCACCGTGTTTCCGCCCAATGAAGCGTTTGACGGAATAGAAGGTGTTGGTGGGGTTCATCACCCCTTGGCGTTTGGCGATTTGACCGACGAGGCGATCGCCATTTTTCGCATAGGCCACCACCGAAGGGGTCGTTCTAAAGCCTTCTGCGTTGGCAATGACGGTAGGCTTGCCGCCCTCCATCACAGCAACACAGGAGTTTGTCGTGCCGAGGTCAATTCCAACAACTTTTGCCATAACTTTTGATTACTCCGTGGGATCTACTTTAAGAATGAGAATGCTGGGAAACCTTGAGCCGGAGCTGGAGGGCTTCTACAGATGCTGTCGTTAGTTCTATACTGACGGGGAGAGTCCCTCTCTCGTAAGTCGTATTTTCCGAACACCTCCCCCAACCCCCATGGATATTGCTGCAATTCGTGCTGGTACAGTGACCATGCTGGCCGGCGTTAACCTCGATGACCAAGATTTAGCCAATGCCTTCCTAGAGCGGTCTAACCTAGCTGGCGCTAGCTTAGTGGGAGTGGATCTGTCCCATGCCTGCCTCAAGGGCAGCCGCTTGGATGGCGCGAATTTATTGGGGGCGCAGTTGCTGCAAATTGACGGCCGAGCCAATTTTGTCGGGGCCAATTTGATGCAAAGCGATTTCTCCCATGGGGATCTGCGGGGCAGTAATCTCCGAGGCTGTAACCTGATGAGCGCCAAGGGGATTCAAGCGGCCCTGAGTGGGGCGTTTTTAAGTGGAGCCAATTTAACCGGTGTTAATTTTGCCGGGGCGGATCTTCGGGGGGCGGATCTCCGGGGGGCAAATTTAAACAGTGCCAACCTCAAAGGGGCTAACCTCGCCCAAGCAGATCTGCAAGGGGCGAACCTCAGTGAGGCAAATTTAGAGGAGTGCGACCTGCGGGGGGCAAATTTGGCGGGGGCGAACCTCGCTGGGGCTAATCTCCTCTGTGCGGAGGTGCAGGGGGCGGATTTTACGGGGGCGAATTGCGATCGCGCCTGTTTAATCGGCACAGATTTCACGCCGCCCCTAGGTTCAAACCAAAGCTAAGACTTCATCGGTGAGTTCAAAGTTCGCCGTCACATTCTGGACATCATCGAGGCCTTCGAGGGCATCCATGAGCTTAATCAGGGATTTCCCCTGATCCACATCCTCAATGGTGACGCTGGTGCTGGGAATCCATCGCCATTCCGCCTCTTTGACGGTGAAATGGGCCTGGAGGGTTTTGGTGAGGGCATCGAGGGCGGTGGTGGCGGTGAATACCTCTGCACCGGGTTCTTCTTCCTCATCGTCAAACAGTTCATAACTTTCCGCCCCCCCTTCCAGAGCCACCTCTAACAGGCTCTCCTCCTCAATCACGCCCGCGAGGCAAACCACCCCTTTTTGATCAAACATCCAACTGACACAGCCGGTTTCCCCTAAGTTGCCGCCATTTTTACCAAAGGCGACGCGGAGATCGGCGGCGGTGCGGTTGCGGTTATCGGTGAAGGCTTCGATCAGTACCGCCACGCCGCCGGGGCCATAGCCTTCGTAGCGGATCGCTTCGTAGTTGGCGCTATCGGCTTCGTAGGTTCCTGCACCTTTGGCGATCGCCCGATCAATATTCTCATTGGGAATCCCGGCCGCCTTTGCCTTTTCAATGGCGGTACGCAGTTGCATATTGCCATCGGGGTCGGGTAAGCCATTGCGGGCGGCCACGATGATCGCCCGCGAAAGTTGGGTGAAGGTTTTGCCTTTTTTGGCATCAACCCGCGCTTTTTGCCGTTTAATATTGGCCCACTTGCTATGTCCCGCCAAGGGTATCTACTCCTGTTAACCTACTCCAAAAATTTTAACCCGTGAGATCCCCCCTGCCCCCCAAGACCCTCACGAAAAGCTAGAAACCGGGTTTCTTGCATTGCCTCGTTTTTCCACTGCAACCTCACAGAAACCCGGTTTCTGATCCCGGCGTTGGAGACTAGGTGAACGGATGCCCTAAAACTTCAGCAGCGGTTAAATTGAATTCTGGAAAGTTGGGAGATGGGAGTCGGTCATTTTGGCTAAATGTTCCGACTTCTTGATAGAAACTATTCTGCAATTCTAAAATTAAAATCTTTTGAGTGTGAGGATCAACAATCCAATATTCAGGAATGCCACAATCCTGATATTGTTGCCTTTTGGCAATATAATCGCGATGGCGTTGAATGTCTCCGGGACTGACAATTTCAACCACTAAAATAGGGGGGAGCATATCGAGGCGGAGGGTATTGCGGCGGGTGAGTTGTTGAATATGTTCTTCGCGAATAATGGTCAAATCAGGATAGCGGTTTCTTGGTTCGCCGCGTACTTCTAATTCGAGTCCCTGGCCTCGGACGCGATCTGTACCCAGAAGGGAGGCGAAGATAAAGAGGAGGCGGGTTGCAATTTGGACATTTAAGCCAGATTCTGGTGGCATTGCAATCAGTTCTCCATTGAACAGTTCATAAAGTTGCTCAGAATCATCCTCATATTCTAGGTATTCTTCAAAGGTATTAAACCGAGGTTTGGTGATTAACATAGGGAAGATTTTACCTGGTGGCAGAGTGGCGATCGCTGCTTATCAATTCACCGATAGTATAACCCGATTTTCCCCAGCCCACCAGAAACCGGGTTTCTTGCATTGCCTTGTTTTTGGACTACAAACTAACAGAAACCTGGTTTCTTCTCCCTAGCCCACCAGAAACCGGGTTGTTGATTGCCTCTTGTTTTTGGCGGACATTTTGAGAAAAACCCGGTTTCTTAAAAAAAGGCGCTTCGCG
>JAABSU010000013.1 GCA_011390265.1 Spirulina sp. | reverse complement strand
GAAGTTTTAGCCGAACGAGAAAAACTAAGCAAACCCAAATAACCCCTCAAAACCCCCCTACAAGGCTCACGATCCCCCCGGCTACGCCGACCCCCTTAATAAGGGGGTGAAAATTTAAAAACCCCCCTTTTTAAGGGGGGCAGGGGGGATCCCTCCCATCCCTCATTGATCAACCACCATGCCTGCCCCTATCCTCGAAATCGATAACCTCACCGTCAGCTTTGACGGTTTTAAAGCCCTCAATAACCTCACTTTTGCGATGCAACCCGGCGAATTGCGGGTGATCATTGGCCCCAACGGTGCAGGGAAAACCACATTTCTCGACATCATTACCGGCAAAGTCCAACCCACCAGCGGCACGGTACGCTTTAAGGGCAAAAATCTCAGCAAAATTCCGGAGCACCAAATTTCGCGCCTCGGCATTGGGCGCAAATTCCAAACTCCCCGGGTTTATCTCAATCTGACGGTGCGGGAGAATCTCGATCTGGCAGCCAATCGTCGTAAAAATGTGTTGGCGACGTTGTTCGGGAACCTGACGGGGGGCGATAAGTACGCCAACGCGGATCGCCACACCGTGATCCTCCTGCTCGAAACCATCAGCCTCAGCAGCAAAGCGGATCTCCCCGCCAACCTCCTTTCCCACGGCGAAAAACAGCGGTTAGAAATTGGCATGTTAGTGGCTCAATCCCCCGATTTATTGCTCGTTGATGAACCGGTAGCCGGCCTCACCGATGAGGAAACGGAACGGGTGGGGGATCTGCTTATTTCCCTGGCTCAAAGTCATTCAATTATTGTGATTGAACATGATATGGAGTTTGTGCGGCAAATTGCCCGCCAAGTGACGGTATTGCACCAGGGTTCTGTTCTTTGTGAAGGCACGATGGATGAGATCCAAGATGATCCCCGTGTGATTGAGGTTTATTTAGGGCAGGCTCCGACGGTGACACAGGAACAGATGCGAATGTTGCGGATTGCGGCGGCAATGGCCTGGGCTGATGGCAATTTTGCCCCGGAACAAATGCGGGTGATTTTAAACCGCCTTAGTCAACAATTTTCTGATGATCCAGCCCATCAATCGGAACTGCGGGAGGAGTTGAAAAATTATCTCGGCAAAGAAATTTCTCTCGAAACCTTAGTGCCTCAACTCACCACTGAAGGGGAGCGGGAAACGGTGCTGCGTCTCAGCTATGAAATTATCCGCTCAAATACAATTAACGAGGCAGAAAATGTAGTTTATCAAAAACTGTTGGAGTTATTAAATCTGCCACCGGAAATTGTGCAAAGTATTGAGGCGGAAATTGAAGCCCAATATACCGAAGTTGCTCCGGTGAATCTTGGAAAAGATGCTGAAACTTCTCCCCCTTCCGAAACCCTCTAAAACTCTCCAAAATAAAACCCCCCTTTGGGGGGCAGGGGAGATCCCTCCCCTATCCGCGCTACTCATACCCCTTAAATCCATGACTCAAACCAGCACCCCAACCCCGAACAGTGAACGGAGCGATCGCCAAATTCTCAACATCGCGGATTTAAATGTCTATTACGGTGAAAGCCATATTTTGCGAAATGTGGATTTAAGTGTACGAGCCGGGGAAATGGTCTGTTTAATTGGCCGTAATGGGGTGGGCAAAACGACGCTCTTAAAAACCTTAATTGGTCTGTTAAAACCGCGCACCGGCTCGATGCAATTCATGGGAGAACCCTTGGCGAAGAAAACACCAGATCAGCGGGCGCGGTTGGGGATTGGCTATGTGCCCCAGGGTCGGGATGTGATTCCGAGGGTGACGGTGCGGGAAAATTTGCTGTTGGGGTTGGAGGCGCGGCCGAAGGGGAGCCGGAAGTTGAATGCGATTCCGGAGGAGATTTTTGAGTTGTTCCCGGTGTTAAAGACGATGCTGAACCGGATGGGGGGGGATCTCAGTGGGGGGCAACAGCAGCAGTTGGCGATCGCCCGGGCCTTAATGGGCAAACCCCAGTTATTGGTTTTGGATGAACCAACGGAGGGGATTCAACCTTCAATTATTTTGGAAATTGAGGCGGCGGTGAAGGGGATTATTGCCAATACGGGGATTTCGGTCTTGTTGGTGGAGCAGCATCTCCATTTTGTCCGCCAAGCAGATCGGTATTACGCAATGCAAAAGGGGGGCATTGTGGCTTCAGGCCGCACCCAAGACCTGAGCCAAGAGGTAATCCAACAATTTTTGGCGGTTTAGGCTTCCCCTCGCCACAGTCTACAAAAATCGACAGTCCTAAACGCCGCCTATCCCTAGGCGGTCTTTTTTGTGGCGATTACGGTACAAATTTCCCCACGCCCTTGACATTCTGAAAAAAATCTCTCAGAATTGGAGGCGAATACTAAAACCTCAAGTAAACTAACAGTCTTAGTACTAAAAGTCTAATACCTTAACTAGCCTGTCTATTTTTAGTTAACTATGAGCTACTCCCGTTCACTCATTGATAATGCAAAGCAAGGTGATGCCAAAGCAATTGCATCTTTATTAAACAACTATCTACATCCGAAAGGGATACGAATAATCAAATCGGCTGTCAAAAAAGAATGCCTGCATCTCATGCTTGAAGCAGTGAGGTTTCCATCTCAAGAGAAATTGGTGAATTTCACTAAGTCTTTTTTTCTCAAGCTACAAATCACAAGTGTTCAAAGTGTTAAGCTCTATGGTTGCCATCAGGGCGAAGATCATCCCTCTTGGGATGTAAGTTTTGAGCTAAATCAAAATACAGAAAATACAAATGCGGCTCCGAAACCCAAAAATTTAGAAGAACTCATCCAAGAATCTTTAGGAAATGATTCTTCGGTTAAAATTCGGAAAAGAGAGAATATGTTAGTGATTTCACTGAAATCTGGTGATGATTTGGAAGAAGAAGCAACCTGTAATATCATACGGAATAAAATAAAAGATTTTGGCATCGATAAAGATATAGAAGTGATCAGGGTTTATTTTCAGAAAAATGACGAAGATTTTCCAGATTGGCATCATGAGTATTCAATAGGTGATTTTCGTGATCAGATGCACGATTCACACGAAGTTTCAACGGAGGAAGTTGTAACCTCAAATTCTCATGTAGTCGAAATAGAAAGTACAAAAATCAAACAACTATCTTATGATTTATTTGAGGAGCTACATCGTTCTTTTCTTCAACCTATTGCAATACGACTTCAATTTATGTGTGATGTAGATGAAGATCCTAACATTACACCGGATGATACAGTTCGTGGAATGAACTTTGAATCATTAGCTTCTGAACTCCGAGAGTCAACAATGCAGGCTAGTCAGACTCTCAAAAAAATATTAAACAAGTATGCCTTAAGTTATGAATCCATTGATCAAGAAGTCAAATTTTTATTTAGTTCAATTGTGTCTAGTTTACATGAGGAAATCAAACAAGATATCACTAAAATTCTTGAAATAGGAAACCGCTACTTGGCTATTCATAATGATGATTTAGATGGATTTAAGCAGGCATTAAAAGGAGCGCGTCAAGGTTTTTTGGGTAGCGTTAGCATTTTAGGTGGGATAGCTGGTGCAGTTCAAGGATTTGATTCAGCTAATCACAAAAGGCAGGAGTTAAAAGCGATAGAGCAGGATTACATCCAAGCAAGAGAAATGCTTTTTGAAAAAGTGTTTTCATGTTGGAGGCAGCTATATTTAGGAGTTTATGATCTATTAGAAAAAACACTTAAAATTAAGCTAGTAGGGTATCAAGAAATACGAGAAAAAGTGGAGCTATATGAAGAAGATTTTGAAAAAGCCATTGATTTTTTATTAGATTCCAACGATGGGATTAAAGCAGTTCAACTTTTAGAATCAGCAAGAGATATTTTTGTCAGCAAAGAATTTCCATTGTTTCCAGATAGAATACTTCAAAACTTACATGGTAATGATGTTGTTCAATCTCGGTGCTTTATTTGGGGAGATGCTTACCTTAAAACTAGAGATACGAGTAAGGCAAGATATTTTTATGAATTTGCCAGAGACCATTTTACAAATTTAGCTAACGCTAATTTTCGATTAGCTTGTGTTAGCTCCTTAGAAGGAAATATAGAAAAATCATTGGAATTTCTTCAACTAGCTATAGCAAATGGTTGTAAAGATATCGCATTAATTGATTCGGAAGAATCTTTAATTGCGTTAAGAGAAGATAGTGTTTATGCTAAGTTCTTTGATGGCATTTGTAAAACAATTTCTTCTTCTAACATTGATTACCGTAAATTAGTCATGTTTCTTTCAGAAAGTAAATGGAAAGAAAGTGATGTTGAAACTTATCATCTAATTTATGAATCGATAGGTAAGAAGGCAACGCAGGATGTTGAGCCAAAATTCAGTGATGAAGATATCTTAAAAATTCCACTAGATGACCTAAAAAACATTGATTACTTTTGGGTTAAATATAGCTCAGGTAAATATGGATTTTCGATACAAAACAAAATATATCAGGAAAATATTAACCCAAATCCTTCTATTTTGGTAGATGAATATTTTGGCTGGTCAAATCTACCTAGCTATCAGGAGTTATTTAAAAAAATTGCTGCTAAAGATGCTGAGTATGACAAACAAGGCATTTTGCCTTACCTTGTTCACACTAAGGGCAATGGTTGGCTTAACTCATTAATATTTGAAACACTTTTAGCGAGATTAGTTGAGTAATATACTCAGATGATTTTTCTAGTAGAGGTTTGCTCCATGGCAATTGAAACAGAAGAAGAGTATCACCGCTTGTTAGCGATCGCCGAAAAACTCTGCTTTACTAATCCCCTGACTGAGGAGGAAAGCAAGCTTCTGGATCTGCTGACTACCTTAATTGAAGATTACGAAGAACGAGAATACCCCCTCGAACCTGTAGCCCCGCATCAAACGCTTACCTATCTAATGGACGCAAGGGGTCTACGTCAAGCAGATTTAGTCGGGATCATTGGATTGAGTGGGGTCGTCTCGGAAATCGTCAATGGTGAACGGGGAATCAGCAAAGTCCAAGCCAAAATTTTGGGAGAATATTTCCACATCTCCCCCAGTGCTTTCCTCTGAACTGCTTACTTGATTATTTTTGTACTTTTTATTATCAATAAAACTTTCGATATTTTCTAGCAAGTGAGTTAGATAGGTGACAACTTTCTCCTTGTCTTCTACCAAATATCTAAAAATATTGGCATTACTATCTGTCTCATTGCTTGATCTATTCCAAATAATATCGCTTGATGCATCACAAAATGAAACATTACCATGAGCAAGATTGCATCGGATCTCAACTATGAAATTTAGAACTTCTTGCATCTCTCTACGCTGGATACCTAAACTTCCATGGCAACCATAAATATTTATTAGCTCTTGGATTTTCTGAGCATCCAAATTTCCCGATACTGGAATATTGTTTGGATTTAGTTTTACTTTCTCATTGTTTAAAACCGATTGAATTACATTTTGTAGATTTTTGACTATTGTTTCCTTTTTAATATAACTATCTTGAAAGCTTTTACTTAAGTCATTTGAAACCCATAACTCCTGTATTTTTAGACTTAGCTCTCCGTAAGTTAACCTGTCGATCTCAATTGCATCATGAATTGCTGTTATACCGTTTCTAACAGAAGATTCAATTAGATTGTATAAAAGCAAGTAACAATTAGATTTTAAAATTTTTTGTAGATCGCCATCAATATTATACTCACCAGAAGGAAAAATTATTGAGTTTGCAGAAAAAGCACCGAGCTGTTCAATTTTATCAACTAGCCCAAAATACTTATCAATTTCTTCGACCCGCTTTTGAAAATCCCTAATAAACTCTTTCATCAGCCGTGACTAAGAAGCCTATCCTTGACATAGTTAATTCTTTCTAGCATATTCTCAGGTTTATGAGTTTGATAGCGACCGACAGGGATTTGGAATGATTGTGACTCCGTATTTTTCTCATTAGCACGCCATAAACCTCTGATAGATAAATTTGGACTTTCTTTGAGTGCTAAATGAGAACCAACTGATATAGCTTCAAAGTAAGGACGTGAAGTTGCATCTGAATCATGACGCTTTTTAAATCCGCTTGGAAATGTTCTTTCTACAAACCCAAGCATTTTTTCAAAATCATCCAACTTTTGTTTTTTTTCTTTCTCTGTAAATTTATTGTTTTTACACATAACATATTCATCAAGAAATCTAGCTATTCCCATTCGCTTAAGATCAGGCGAATTATCTCCTATATTTAAGCGAAATTTTGGATAAGTTTCTGAAAATGCAAAAAATCTTAAAACGAGTTCAGCTTCTTCATGTCTGTTTTGAAAGTATCTGCCGATTGGACAAAGCTTAATAAGTGTCTGATTTGTTGTTGAACATTCAAAGACAAAATCAATGAAATCACCTCTATAGATTCCCTTTCTCTTTTCCATAGGAGTTAAAGGAACGCTACTTGTATTAATTCTATCAAACATATCATTTCTTACACTTTCGTTGGCTTTGTCTGAAAGCACAATCATTCTGAGAGGAGTATTTTTAAACTTTCTTTGACGAGAAGGATGGAGATCTTTAAAACAAAAACCGTTCAAGGAGTCTAAAGTCCTTAAGTTTACTAAACGTAGTTGATTATTTATGAAAGCTGCAAGAGTTCTAACCCTTTGGGAGCCATCCACAATTTCTAATTTTCCGGACTGCATTTCAGCAACAAAGAGTAAGGGGATGGGCAAGCCAAGAATAACAGATTCAATTAACCTAGATTGATGATTAGTATCCCACACAAATTCTCTTTGATACTCAGGTACGTAAATTTCACTGAGATCATCATCATCTTTCTCTAAATATTTGTCAACTACGATTTCTATCGTAAATTCTCTGGTGTTGTAGTCAATTTCTTGCTTTTTCTCATCAATTTGCTCCTCTACTATTTCAATATTTTTTTTCTCAATTGATTTGACCATAATTAATGTATTGCGCTTTTTTGAAAAGTTTCGTCAACAATTGTAAGCCAATGAGAGTTACCTAGACAGTGTATTCAGTTAATAGAGGGTTTGCACAGTAACGTCATAAGACTAGACATGATCATTGGGACAGACAAGAGAACTAATCTGTTGATCTTAGACATTTTAGGCAGCTTAATTTTTTGGGCTAATGTTATAAATTCTTAAATAGAGTTTCCGGATTATAGCACATTGTGTCAAGCTCGATCAGCAAGAAAGCCCAAGCCAAGATTTTGGGGGAATATTTCCACATCTCCCCCAGTGCTTTCCTGTGAACTGCTTACAATAGGGGGCAATTGTCTTTCCCCTGCCATCCATGCCCATTGTGAGCCTCCTGCCTACAGCCAACTACGATGCCGACCTCCTGAGGGCAACACTGGCCCAACTCCTCGAACCCTTTGGGGGGATGGGGGCGATCGTGAAGAAGGGCGATCGCGTCCTCCTCAAGCCCAACCTGCTCACCGGCAGCCGCCCCGGCCAAGAATGTATCACCCGCCCCGAACTCGTCGCCGTCGTTGCCGAAGCCGTGATCGCCGCTGGGGGGAAGCCCTTCATGGGGGATAGCCCCGCCTTTGGAACGGCTAAGGGGGTGGCCCGCAGCAATGGCTATCTGCCCCTGTTACAGGACTTAAATATCCCCATCGTTGAATTTCACGGGCAACGCTACGAAATTGCCGCCCAAGACTTTAATCATTTGCGCCTCAGTAAAGAAGCGATGGATGCCGATGTGGTGATTAACTTGCCCAAAGTCAAATCCCATTGCCAACTCACCCTGACCTTGGGCGTGAAAAACCTGTTTGGTTGTGTGCCGGGGAAAATGAAAGCTTGGTGGCATTTGGAAGCGGGGAAAGATGCGGCCCGGTTTGGGGAAATGTTGGTACAAACCGCAGCGGCGATCGCCCCCAACCTCACAATTATCGACGGCATTATTGGCCATGAAGGCAATGGCCCCAGTGGGGGCGAACCCCGGCCCTTGGGGATTTTAGGGGCGACGGATCATGTGTTTGCGGGCGATCGCGCCTTTGCCCTAATCCTCGGCGTTGACCCTGATACCGTCCCCACCCTCGCCGCCGCCCAACGTTTGGGCCTCACCCCGCCCTGGGAGGAAATCCAATTTCCCCACGCGCAACCGGAGGATCTCGCTATTTCCGATTGGCGGCTCTCTGATACCCTTGTCCCCATCGATTTCGGCGCACCCCGCATCCTCAAATCCACGTTCAAACACCTCTATATTCGTTGGATTAAAGAACCCATGGCCGCCTATCGTCGCGGTTCATGATCAAAGGATGCGCCATCATCGACTTCACGAGTCAGATCGGGCAGGGGTTTAGGATTGATGTAGGGGCGAAAAATTTTTCGCCCCTGCTAGGGTGTTGGGGTTAATCCATAGAAGAAGATAATTAAAGCCGGTGTGACGAGGGTTTGAATACAGGTGAGGGGCGCACCGATGCGCGTGAAATCAAAAAAGCGATAACCCCCCGGGCCATAAACCATCGTATTGGTTTGGTAGCCGATGGGGGTCATGTAACTGTTAGAAGCCGCAAACATCACCGCAAACATAAAGGCAAAGGGATTCAGTGTTAACGTCGTGGCCACCGCCGCCGCAATCGGTAACATTAACAGCACCGATGCATTGTTAGATAGAATTTCCGTCAGTAATGCCGTTGATAGGTAGAACATCACCAATAGCCAATAACCAGAAAAATGCCCCGAAAATACCAACAACTGAGCCGCGATCCATTCTGTCGCTCCCGATTGTTCCATGGCCGTTCCGAGGGGAATTAACCCCGCCAATAAAAAGATAATATCCCAACGCACCGCCCCATAAATTTCCCCCGGTTTTAAACACCCCGTTAACACCATCAACACCACCCCCGCCAAGGCACTCACCAAAATTGGCATAATCTCAAAGGCGGAAAGGAGCACCACCGCTAAACCAATGAGGATGGCGATCGCCGCCTTATTTTGGCGCATCATTTCCACATCCCGCTCTTCCAACACCAACAACTCCCGCGTTGTTTGTAACCCGATAAAACTCTGCTTCGGCCCCTGCACCAGCAACACATCCCCAAACCGCAACGGCACCCGACCGAACCGGCCCCGCACCACATCCGCCCCCCGACGGATCGCCAACACTGTTAAGTTATAGCGTTGGCGGAACCGCATTTCCTTTAAGGTTGTTCCCACCAGGCGGGAATTGGACATGATCAACACCTCCGCCATCTTCTCTTCCCCAGATTCTAAATCCGCTGTCAGTGCATCCTTAAACTTAACATCGGCAAGAATATCTAAACCCTGTTGCTCACGAATTTTAAGCAATTCCTGCCGGGAACTGCGCACCACTAAAATATCGCCAATACTGATAATTTTGTCCGCTAAGGGAGGAGAAAACCTTGTCCCTTGGCGAATAATTTCCAATACATCTAAATCAAACTTGCGTTGAATTTGGCTCGTTTGCAGCGTTTTACCCACGAGGATTGATTGGGGGGTGACTAAAACTTCCGTGACATAATCTTTCAAGTTGTAATCATCGACGATCAGATTACCAGCGGAGGATTTGCGATCGGGTAGAATGCGCGGTGCAAAAATGGTCAAATAGATCAAGCCAATCCCAAATACACAAATTCCCAGTTTAGTAAATTGAAAAATACCAAATTCACCATAACCCAGTTTGGCTGAAAGACCGCTGGCAAGGATGTTCGTTGAAGTGCCGACTAGGGTGAGCATCCCGCCTAAAATGGACAGATAGGAGAGGGGAATTAAGACCTTAGAAACAGAGATTTTTTGCTGTTTACACCAATCTTCAATAATCGGCAACATCACCGCCACTACAGCGGTATTGTTTAAAAAGCCCGAAATGGGGCCAATTAAAAACCCCATCGCTAAAATTTGCCGACCTGGATGATTGCCCCCTAAACGGATTAAGGCTTTTTTGACAAATTGAATTGCCCCCGTTTTGGCAATCCCAGCACTAAGGATAAACATCGCCATCACGGTAATCGTGGCACTATTGCCAAACCCAGCAATGCCCTGCTCCGGTGTGACTAATTTTAAGACCATCAGGCTGACCATAATGATGATCGCAATCAAGTCCACGGGCAAAATTTCCGTGACAAATAATAATAGGGCTGCCACAACAACAGCCAGGGTCAAAATAATATCCATTAGCGCTGGCAATCCTTACGATTCAGGGGGGGAAATTTGATGATAATCGCAATACCAGGCGACAAAACGCGCTAAACCTTCAGCGAGGGGAGTACTGGGGCTAAACCCCACATCGCGGCGGAGGTCTTCCACATCGGCATAGGTGCGGGGCACATCCCCCGGCTGCATCGGGAGCATATTTTTGACAGCTTTGCGCCCTAAACAGGTTTCGAGGAGTTCAATCATCGTCATCAGTTCGACGGGTTGATGGTTGCCGATGTTGTAGACCTTGTACTGGGCTTGGTTAGGGCCTTGGGGTTCAGGGATTTTTGTCATCACCCGCACCACACCCTCCACCACATCATCAATGTAGGTGAAATCTCGCTCCATTTGGCCGTGATTGTAGACATCAATGGGGCGATCGCCTAAAATCGCCTCGGTAAATTTCCAATAGGCCATATCGGGGCGACCCCAAGGGCCATAGACCGTAAAGAACCGCAGGCCCGTCATGGGGATGTTGTAAAGATGGCTATAGCAATGGGCCATCAGTTCATTGGCCTTTTTGGTGGCGGCGTAGAGACTGACGGGATAGTCCACATTGTCCTCGACGGCAAAGGGAACCTTGGGGTTTTTACCATAGACGGAACTCGAAGAGGCATAGACCAAATGCCCAACCCCCTGATGGCGGCAGCCTTCGAGGATATTAACAAACCCCACCAAATTACTATCCACATAGGCATGGGGATTTTCGAGGGAATAGCGTACCCCCGCTTGGGCGGCGAGGTGGACAACGGTGGTGAAGGGGCGATCGCCAAACAACTGCGCCATCCCCTCCCGGTCTGCTAAATCCAATGGGATAAACTCAAAATTGGCCTGGGGGCGCAACACCGCCAACCGTGCCTCCTTCAAACTCACCGGATAATAGGGATTGAGATTATCCAAACCCACCACCGTCACCTCAGGGTCTTGGAGTAACCGCTGACAGAGATGGAACCCCACAAACCCCGCCGCCCCTGTGACTAAAATTGTTGTCATTGTATTTTTATCCAGAACATTACAGAGAGGACAAAGCCGACGATTGAGTTCTGCCCTGACCTTCAGCACCCTTAGCCCTTGTCCCGAAGTACACCTTACCCCGTTGGGAATCGAGAGTCAGGATTGCCCCTTCCCCGATTAATTCCGTGGCGTGCTTTAACCCGACAATCACCGGAATCCCCAACCGCAGCCCAATCACCGCCGCATGACTGGTGAGGCTGGATTCTTCCGTAATAATCCCCCCGGCTTTGCGAATCACATCCACATAGTCAGCATTGGTATGGGGAGCAACGAGAATCTCCCCAGGGCTGAAATTGCCAATCTCACGGGGATTGCGCACCACCCGCGCCCGGCCCGTAATCGACCCTTCGCCAATCCCTACCCCTTCACCGAGCACCGCCGTCACCACTTCCACTTTAATTAAATCCGTCGAACCGGCCACCCCCTGCAACGTGCCAGCGGTGAGGATCACCAGATCGCCATCGTGGAGGAGTTGCTTTTCCTGGGCCACATTCATCGCCGCCTGAAACGTCTGGCTCGTCGAGGGTAAATCCAGCACCAACAGCGGCCGCACCCCCCACACCAATTGCAACTGCCGCGCCACATCCACATGGGGCGTGACGGCCAAAATCGGGGTATGGGGGCGGAATTTGGAAACATTGCGGGCGGTGGCTCCGGTTTTGGTCAGCGTCATAATCGCCGCTGCATCTAACTGCTGGGCAATGTGGCTGACTGCGCCGGAAATAGCATCAGGAATAGAGCGCTGAGGATTCTTAAAGCGGCGATGGGCGGGGGCCTCCTGCTCCACACAAAGGGCAATGCGGCTCATGGTTGCCACCGCTTCGACGGGGTAGTTGCCCACAGCAGTTTCATTGGAGAGCATGATCGCATCGGTGCCATCGAGGATCGCGTTGGCCACATCGGAGACTTCGGCGCGGGTGGGGCGGGGACTGTTGACCATGCTATCGAGCATTTGGGTGGCGGTAATCACCGGAATCCCTAAGCGGTTGGCGGTGGCAATCAGGCGTTTTTGATGGAGGGGAACCTGTTCGGCGGGGAGTTCTACGCCTAGATCCCCTCGGGCCACCATCACGCCATCACAGAGGGCAAGGATTGTGTCCATTTGCTCGATCGCCTCGTGTTTTTCGATCTTGGCAATCACAGGGACGGATTTGCCGGTGCTGGCGATCAGTTCTTTAATGTCGAGAATATCCTGGGGCCGTTGGACAAAACTGAGGGCCACCCAGTCCACCCCCTGATCCAGGCCAAACATCAGATCCTTGCGGTCTTTTTCCGTTAAGGCGCTGACGGTGAGGGAAACATTGGGGAAATTTACGCCTTTATTGTCGGAGAGTTTCCCCCCGACAACAATGCGGCAATGGAGTTGTTTATTGTTTTGATCCACATCATCGACGACCATTTCCACCTTGCCATCATCGAGGAGGATCATTGCCCCGGGGGGAATTTCGTCGGTGAGTTTGGGATAGCTGACGTAGGCGATTTCATGGGTGCAGGGGACGGGATGGCTGGTGAGGATGAAGCGATCGCCCTTATTCACCTGCACCGGCCCCCCCTCAAATTTCCCGAGGCGGATTTTCGGCCCCTGGAGATCCTGCAAAATCCCCACCGGTTGATCCAACTCAAAGGCGGTTTGGCGAATTAAACGCACTGCCCGATGATGATCTTCGTGGGTTCCGTGGGAAAAATTGAGCCGTAATGTGTTGGCCCCAGCCTCAATCAGTTCCCGCAAAACATCAGGATTGAGGGTAGCGGGGCCAACGGTGGCCACAATTTTCGTCCGGCGTGGCGAAGGGTTCGAGCGGCTTACGCCAGCGGTTAGCGCATCAACGGGCAAGTCCATCATTGGGAGGTTTTCAAAAGAGAAGTTCAGCGGTTGACAAATCAAGGGAGGCGAGAGGGCCACATGGCACTCATAACCCGTTATGGTCGCATGAATTGACGGGCTTGTGCCATAAAAGCCCCCGCCTTAACCGGAAGGGGCATGGCTCGGGGAAATCGTCGCCCCAGCTTGGAGCAATTCCGTCGCGGCCTGGGCACTCAAGGGGCGGGAGAACAGGTAGCCCTGGCCTAATTCACATTCTAGGGCTTGGAGCCATTGCAACTGTTGGGGGTTTTCAATGCCTTCGGCGATCGCCTGTAACTCTAAAACATTGCTGAGGGCAATAATCAACTCGGCAATCACCTGATTTTTTGACCCTGACTGCATCTGTTGGACAAAGGTGCGGTCAATTTTGAGAAAATCTAAGGGCAATTGGTAAAGATAACTAAGGGAAGAATAGCCCGTGCCAAAGTCATCGATACTGATTTGAATCCCTTTTTCTCGGATTTGTGTCAGCAGGGCGCAGGTACCGGCGACATTTTGGACAAGCATACTTTCGGTGATTTCTAAAGTGAGATCTGCGCAGCGAATTCCAGTGGTGGCGATCACCTGGTTAATTTGCTGCATGAGAATCGATTCTTGCAGTTGTTTGAGGGATAAGTTGACACTCATTTTGAGGCGATGGGGAAATTGTTGCTGCCATTGGGCCAGTTGTTGGCAGGCGGTGGCGAGAATCCAAGCCCCAATGGGAATAATTAAGCCAGTTTCTTCGGCAATGGTGATGAATTGATCCGGGGGAATCATGCCCCGGCTGGGATGTTGCCAGCGCACGAGGGCTTCAAAGCCAATGATTTCCTGATTGGCTAAGGAAACGATGGGTTGATAAAAGAGGAGTAATTGTTGCCGCTCCAGGGCTTTGCGCAGATCATTTTCCAGTTGTAAGCGGTTAATCACCTGGAGATGCATGGCGGGATCAAAGATGGCATAGCGCGATCGCCCCCCCAGTTTGGCCCGATACATGGCAATGTCTGCATTGCGAATCAGGTCATCGGCTTTAAGTAGGGTGCGATCCCAGAGGGCAATGCCAATACTGGTGCTGATGAAAATATCGCGATCGCCAAAAACGAGGGGCGATCGCAGGTTACTGAGAATCTGTTCTGCCAAGTTAACCGCTGTTTCCGTGCCTTCTAAATCTTCGATCAGAATGATAAACTCATCCCCCCCGAGGCGGGAAACAAAATGGTTAGCGCCCATCAGTAATTGCAGTTGGTTGGCGATGGCCACCAACAACTGATCCCCCATCAAATGCCCAAGACTATCGTTAATCACCTTAAACTGATCTAAATCCAGGAACAGCACAGCAAACAGAAAATGGGTATTTTCTTTAGCTCGCAATTCTGCTTGCCCTAAACGCTCCATCAGGAAACTGCGATTGGGCAAACCCGTTAAGGCATCATGGCGGGCATCGTAGCGTAGTTGCTCCTCAATTTTGATGCGATCGCTCACTTCTCGAGATGTGCTCTGAATATGACGAATTTCATTCTCTTGATCTAAGAGACATTTGGTAAATGTTTCTAACCAAATATACTCACCAGATTTTTTAGAAATTCGGTAGGTAATTGGTACTGGTTTCCCGGCAATATAGGGGCGACAAAAGGATTTTTTGACCCGCTCTTGGTCTTCAGGATGGCAAAAGTTAAAAAAGTTTCGCCCCAACATTTCATTGGGATGATAGCCCAACATCAAGATACTGGAGGGGGTAACGTAGAGGTAATGCCCCTCTGGGCCATGGATACACACCAGATCGCTCATGTTTTCTGACACCAGCCGAAAGCGGGCTTCACTTTCCGCCAGCCTAAACTCTGCTTGTTTGCGATCGCTAATATCATCAACAATCCCCACCATGATCCGCGATTGTTGTTGGCGATTTTCAATCCGTGAACCGGTAATCTCAACCCAAATTTGCGAGCCATCTTTACGGGTATAGCGTTCTTCATGAATGAAGGAATAGGTAATCGCCGCCATCACATCCATTAAC
This sequence comes from Spirulina sp., assembly GCA_011390265.1. Lineage (GTDB taxonomy): Bacteria > Cyanobacteriota > Cyanobacteriia > Cyanobacteriales > Spirulinaceae > Spirulina. Next base: position 14,044 of record JAABSU010000013.1, on the reverse strand, counting down.
TGTTGTTCATGGTGGTGGCGATTGCTCCCATCGGTGAGGGTGAGCCAATTCATACCCTGTAATTCTTCCGCACTATAGCCAGTAATTTCACAATATTTGCGATTAACCCGCAACAATTGCCCCTGAACATCACAAAAAATAATCCCCACCCGTACCTGCTCAAAGAGGGAACGAAAGAGCATTTCACTGTCTTGTAATGCGGTTTCTGTTTTTTTGAGAGCCGTAATATCCCGCCCCACCGATTGCACCTCTAGCAATTCCCCTTGGGGGTTAAAAATGCCCTGATTGAGCCATTGAGTCCAACCTTCTTGGTCATCTTTACGGCGATCGCGGTTAACGGCCATAAACGTGGGCTGTTCTGGGGTGAGTCCGGCCAACCGATCTAGGGTTTCCTCGCGGCTTAAATCATCGCTATTGGCAAAATCAATCCATTTTCGCCCTAAGATTTGCTCAGGAGTGACCCCAAGCATTTGACAGAGGGATTCATTGGCAAAGGTAATCGTCGTATCAGGGAGCGATCGCAACAAAAAATCCGTTTGGGACTGGACGATCTGCCGATAGCGCGATTCGCTCTGTTGTAATGCCAATTCTACGGCATGGCGTTGGACTTCAACGCGGTGGCGATCGCTCACATCCAAAACCAACGTATCCCAAATCACATCGCCCTGAGGATCTCGCTGGGGGCGGCCGGCGGCTTCCAACCATTTCACCTGACCGGAAGGGGTAATAATCCGCCATTGCCAAGACCAGGGTTCAAGGGTCTGAGCGGAATCCTGAACGGATTGCCACAAGCCAGGCCGGTCTTCCCCATAAACCATCTCCCAGAGAATTGAGGCATCATCAACCACCACCGCTGCTTCCACTTCCCACAGATCTTTACAGCCGGAACTCATGTAAATGACCCCATTGGAGCCATCGGGGTGTAAGACATAGCGAAAAATCGCCCCCGGTACATTGGCAGCCATATTTTGAAACCGGGCTTCACTTTCCCGCAGCGCCTTTTCCATCTGTTGACGTTGGCAGATTTCCCGCCTTAACAACCGATTCCAGGCCAAACTCGCCAGTAAACCCGCAATGGGTAAAATCAGGAGCAAATATAGTAAGAATTCTTGCACGGTCAATTTAACCTTCGTCTCTTCTGGTTCTAGCCATTGGGTTAAGGCTTGATAATAGACTGAATTTTGATCGGCCTTAAGTTTTTTAAGATAAACGTCTAAGGTCTGAAGATGGGAGAGATTTCCCTCCTTGGCGGCAATAAAATGTAACTGGGAGGCTTCAATTAAAATATTGGTGGAGACTAGGCCGTAATCCTGTTTAAACTGAGCACCAAAAAACCGGTTCACCACCCCTGCATCCACTGCACCCTCAGCAATTAAGGTGAAGACCTGGGGAAAACTCTCCACCTCGACCAATTCTGGGGCCACATCAAACATTTGCGTCCGCGTTTGGAGCATATTTTTTTGAATACTGTCTCGGAGGACTGCCACCCGCTTGCCATCGAGATCGAGGAGGGAAGTGATGGGCTGATCCGGGGCTACATAGACCACAGACCAACTGGCTAACACCACTTCTTCGTTAAAGGCAAAGCGGCGATCGCGCTCCGGGGAATGGGCCACATCCACCATCAAATCCAGTTCTCCCCGCTCCACTGCCTTTAAGCAAGCTTCCCATGCACAGGGAATATATTCCAGTTGCCAAGCCTCGGCGGTGGCGATCGCCGCCAAGATCTCCACCCAAAATCCCGCCGGTTCCCCCTCAGCATCGCGAAAAATCTTCGGCTCATTTTCATAAATGCCCACCCGAATTTTATCCTGTGTCTCTTGCGTAGCAACAGCATCACGGGATATTGATAAGCTGAGCAACAGGCTAAAACCCAGAAGGGTCAAGAGCGATTTCATCATTGTGAAATCAAGGGTATGCAAGTCCTTAGGACGATCGCTAGTTTTTCAAGGTTAATCTATCCTAACCTTTGTTGCCGGTGAGGATAAGCAACCATTGCTCAAACTCGGTGGTGAGCATGGCCATTCAGCCAGATCAACCCAGGTTAGGAGCGCCCTGGTTGGGGTAAACACGAAAAAACCCCCTTGTTCAGGGGGGTTAGGCCGATCCTCAGGATGGCATTAGAAATCTCGGTCGATACTTCCCGCAAAGATCGGCTCAACCCGGATCGCCGCAACGCAACTGGGGCGCAGCACCATGTATTCCCCTTGAATATTTTTAATCGGGACATTGATAAAGCCGGTGTCATTGGCTTTGGGCTGAAGTTCTGTGCTGTACCACTTTTGAAAATCTTGAATTGTGGTGAAGCGGACTTCTTCCCGGTGTCCCGTGGTCAACATGATGTGAATGGCAAACTCATCGGGCTTACGCGACATATCCTTCGATCTCCTCACTACGATTGCGTGGTTGACCCCTATTTTAATGGGGAAGCTCCCTTTCCGAACGGCCAAGGCTCAAGAGGTTGAAGCGGGCCAGGGTGGTTTCGAGCCAGGGGGTGAGGAGGGCAACGGCATCAGCCCCCGGCGGGATGATCAGGGTTTGGGGGTTGGGGAGGCGGTAGGGAAGGGGGGCCTCGGTGGTTTGGATGGTGAGGATTTGGCCGGGGCGTTTCTGGGCGATCGCATAGCCCAATTCCAAACTCACCAAGGGATCGGCGGTGAGGTCGGCAATCCACACCAGGCTTTTACGGATTTGCCGCAGGTGGGCGGGGGTGATCATCGCCACGGGGCGGGGGGCGAGGTTTAAGGTGAGGGGGAGGCGCGATCGCCGGTTAAGATCCGCTAAAATTTGCCCCAAGGCCACCACCCATTCCCCCTCCTTCTGATCCGTACTCACCAACACCACCGGGTCAAAAACGGCGTTAATATCCTGCTTGGTGAAATAGATTTCCTGGGAAAGCAGATCCAGGTTGGCGATCGCATACCCCCCACTGCCCTCAATATAAAACAGCACCTCCGCCCCTTCTAGATAAGCCTGAAACCAAGCCGCCCCCTGCACCATCGCCCCATCATCGAGGAAATCCGCCCTTAGCCCAGATTTCAGCAGACTATTGCGATTGAGGCGGAGATCCTGGGGACGCTGGATCACCTCACTCAGGGGTTCATACCCATCCAAATACCAAGCCTTCAGCGGAATAATCGCCATCGCCCCCCCTAACAACACCTGTACTAAATTAAGGCTTTTATCCTAGCATTTTTCCCCCATCTCCCTCGCCCCTGTGATAAATTTTGACATCTGCCCCAGGGAGGTGAGCAATTTTGGTGAAAATCACTATAATTAAGCAAACCCTATCCCCCTTGCCATGGATCGCATTGCCCTGTTCGGAACCAGCGCCGACCCCCCCACCGCCGGCCACCACACCATCCTCCGTTGGTTGGCCAGCCACTATGATCACGTGGCCGTTTGGGCCGCCGATAACCCCCTCAAACCCCAGCAAACCCCCCTGGATCACCGCATGATGATGCTGGATTTGGTCGTGCAGGAGATCCAATGGCAATATCCCCATGTGGTGCTGTATCCCGACCTCAGCCAAGCCCGCACCCTCCACACCCTAGAGCGGGCGCGGCGACGCTGGCCCCACCCCACCGCCTTTGATCTCGTCGTTGGCTCCGATCTGGTGGCCCAACTGCCCCGTTGGCATCGCATTGGCGATCTCTTGGCCCAAGTGCGTCTGTTAATCGTGCCGCGCCCCGGCTACAGGATTGAGCCAGAGGATTTAGCCGCCCTTGATCAACTGGGGGGAGACTATCGGGTTGCCGACCTTGAGCCGCCCGCCGTATCTTCTAGTCATTACCGGGAAAGGGGCGATCGCACCATGATCACCCCCCCCGTTGCCGCCTACATTGCCCAGCAGCAACTCTACGCCTCCTAAGGCACGGGTACAATAGGCGTTGTTTCCCCTGCGAGCATCCCCATCCATGAGTTCCGTCGCTCCCTTGGCTGCGTTTAAAGTTGGCGTTGATAACGTGATTTTTTCCGTTGACCCTGCTCAAAACCGTCTCTTTGTGCTTTTGGTTAAACGCCTCCACACCCCCTACGATGGCCAATGGAGCCTACCCGGAACCCTAGTGCGAGAGGGGGAATCCCTGGAATCTGCCGCCCGGCGCATTCTCCAAGAAAAAATCAAAGTCCATCACCTCTATCTAGAGCAACTCTATACCTTTGGCGATCCCGGCCGAGATCCCCGAGAAACCCGCCGCCAAACCCGTTACCTTTCCGTCAGCTACTTCGCCCTTGTGCGCAAAGAAGAAGCCGAACTGATCACCCATGAAGGAGGCATGACCGCCTGGTTCACGCTCCAAACCGTGGAAACCCTCGCCTTTGATCATCATCAAATCCTCACCTACGGCTACCGTCGCCTCCGCAACAAGCTGGAATATAGCCCCATTGCCTTTGAAGTCTTGCCGGACGTTTTTACCCTTAACGAGGTTTATCAACTCTACTGCACCGTCTTGGGGGAAAATTTCGCTGACTATTCCAACTTTCGCGCCCGCTTGCTAAAATTGCAAATCTTGACAGACACCGGGGTTAAAGTTTCCCGGGGGGCGGGGCGACCCGCTAGCCTCTACCGCTTTGATCGCCGGGCCTTTGAGTCCCTGCGCCATAAGCCCCTAGTCTTTGTGTGATTTTACGGGGAATTAACGAACTGAGATCATTGACATCACCACAGATCACGCAAGATTACCGGGAAACTTGGCGAATTTGCGTAGGATAAAGATAGGAACACAATCGCAAGGAATGGGCTATGGCGGCAAAAATTCTGGTGGTGGACGATGAACCCACGATGCAGGTATTGGTACAAAAATCCTTTCGACGCAAAATTCGCAAGGGGGAATTGGAATTCCTATTTGCCAACAATGGCGTAGAAGCCCTGGCCCAGATTGATGCCCATCCTGATGTGGATGTGATGCTCACCGACATTAATATGCCCCGCATGGATGGGCTAACCCTCCTCGATCACCTCTCGAAGCGTGGCTCACCCACACCGAAAACCGTGGTGATCTCTGCCTATGGGGATTTTGGCAATATCCGCACCGCCATGAACCGGGGGGCCTTTGACTTTCTCACTAAACCGATCAATTTCGACGACCTGGAGATTACCCTGGAGCGAACCCTGGAGCATGTTGTCCAACTGCGGGAGCGCAATGAGGCCCTGCGGAAAAGCGAGGCCAATAATCGGGCGATGTTGATGGCGATTCCGGATTTATTGATTCGGATTAACCGGGAGGGGGTTTATCAAGAACTGCGCAATACGGATCAGGTGCGGTTGTATAACCCCGCAATGACGGTGGTGGGTAACCGGATTCAGGATGCGTTACCGCCGGATCTGGCCGCGCAATGGTTAAAGATGGCCCAGATGGCTCTGGAGACGGGGGAAGTTCAAGTTCATGAATATGCCCTGGACATTGAGGGGGAATTGCAATACGAAGAATCTCGGATTGTGGTGACGGGGGAAGATGAAGTGTTGATTATGGTGCGGGATATTAGCGATCGCAAGCAAGCTGAAGCCGCCCTCAATGCCGCCAAGGAATTAGCCGAAACCGCTAACCGGGCGAAAAGTGCGTTCCTTGCCAGCATGAGCCACGAATTGCGCACGCCCCTCAATGCGATCCTCGGCTTTAGTCAACTCCTAGGGGGAGATCAATCCCTTTCCTTGGGCCAGCGGGATAATTTATTAATTATTAAACGCAGTGGTGAGCATTTGCTGAGTTTAATTAATGATATTCTGGCGATGTCGAAGTTAGAAGCGGGACAAATTAAGGTCAATCTTACCCCCTTAGATTTGCGCAATCTCCTCCAATCGGTCTATGAGATGCATCGCCCAAAGGCTCAAAAGAAGGGGTTAGATCTTCAAATGAAAATCAGTCAAACTTTACCGCCAGCGGTACGCAGTGATGATAGCAAGCTGCGACAGATTTTTAGTAATTTAATTGGCAATGCGATTAAGTTCACTGATGTGGGTCGGGTGATGATTCGGGTGAATAGTGAACCGGATTCCCAGAATGGCGATCGCCAATTGCTCCAGCTTACCGTTGAGGATACCGGCCCGGGCATCGAAGCTGATGAAATTAATCTGTTGTTTGAACCCTTTGTTCAGTCCAGTAATGGCCATAAATCTACGGAGGGCACGGGGTTAGGGCTTTCGATTAGTCGGGAATATGTGCAGTTGCTGATGGGGGAGATTCATGTGGAGAGTACTGTGGGCCAAGGGTCTCAGTTTACGGTGTTACTGCCCCTCGAATTGTGCGAGGTGGAAAGTGTGGCGATCGCCACTCCCGATATTTTAGCCACAGATATCCCGGCAAATTTTCAAATTGAAGAATCTACAGAGGATAATATTCATTTAGAAACCCTCTTAACGGTTAAGGATTTAGCAGATCTCCCCATCCCTTGGCTGACTCAACTCCACCAAGCGGCCCTCACCATTGATCAGCAAATTATTCTTGAACTCCTTGAAGAAATTCCCACAACTGACAATAACTTAGGGGACAAAATCAATAAACTCATTGATAATTTCCGCTTTGATCTGATTTTAGAAAAACTCCATGAGTGTGATCCAGATCGCTTTTAATCCAGTGGGGGGAATAGGGAACGGGTAACAAAACACTCTGTAGGGGCGAAAAATCCTCAAACAAGGGCGAAAATTTTCTCGCCCCTAGGGGTTAAAGGGGTCTACACCTTGGCAATCGAGTTCCTGTAAACGTTGGGCCACGGTTTGCCCAGTGTGGGGATGTTGCCAATGGGGGGCGATGTCGGCGAGGGGGACGAGGACAAAGGCCCGATCGCCCATGCGGGGATGGGGTAGGGTGAGATGGGGTAAATCTAAGGTGCGATCGCCATAGAAGAGCAAATCTAAATCCAGCGATCGCGGCCCCCAGCGCTCCCGCCGGACTCGCCCAAACTGCTGTTCAATGCGCAAAAGCTCGCTTAAAACCGCTTCAGGGTCGAGGGCCGTTTGTAATAATGCACAGCCGTTGAGATAGTCCGGTTGGGGTGGCCCTACGGGGGCGGTGCGATACCAGGGGGAGGCAGCTACGAGTTTGAACCCCTCGGTGTGATCCAAAGCCCACAGCGCCCCCTGAAGAATTTGGGCAGAATCGCCAAGATTGCTACCGAGGGCGATCGCCGCCGTTACTTCCATTCCGGGTGCTCACTACCCGGAGCCAAGGCCCCCAATTGATTAATCTGGTCAATCATTTGGACTAAACGGGCAGTATCCCGTTGATTAAACTTCAGCAGTAACCGGGGCAAATGTTGGGTCTCATCGGGTTTTTCCGTCGGCAGTGCCCCACTTTGGACAATTTTCCCCTCAACGAGAATATCGCTAAATTCAGCATTCAAACTCTCCAGCGCTTCATCGCTCAACTCACTGGTGAGGCGCATCACCAATGTTTCCCCCACATAGCGACTCGAATGGTAAACCCGGTAAAACTGGCTAATCAGGCCACAGGCCACATCGAGATCATCGGTGATTTTGTAAATATGCGGATCATCGGGACTCACCAGCCCCTCCCGCAGGAGGTGTTCCCGAATATGCTGATCGAGGGAATTCCAGTAATCACTCCCCGGCTCATGGACGAGCACCACAGGGGCGGGGCCATATTTCCCCGTTTGCAACAGCGTCAAACTTTCAAAGGCTTCATCCAATGTGCCAAACCCCCCCGGAAAGAGGGCGATCGCATCACTTTCCCGCAGAAAAAATAGTTTGCGGGTAAAGAAGTATTTAAAACTCATTAACTTGTCATCGCCGGTAATATAGGGGTTCGACCCCTGTTCAAAGGGGAGGCGAATATTTAAGCCAAAGGACTGATCCCGGCCAGCGCCCTCATTCCCGGCGGCCATGATTCCATTGCCAGCGCCGGTAATCACCATAAAGCCCAGTTGGGTCATCCGTTGGGCAAAATCCACCGCCATTTTATAAATTGGCTTATCCGCCGATGTCCGGGCAGAGCCAAAGATGCTCACTTTGCGCACATGGCGATGGGGGTAAAACATTTGAAAGCCCCCCTCAAGATCCTCCATGGCAGCGGCGAGAATTTTCCAATCGAGGCGGTCTACATTTTCATGGGTGAGACGGGTGAGCACGTTAAAAGCTCGCTCCACATGTTCTTGGTGTTCAACTTCCCCCCAGTCGCTGATCAGGGCTTGTAGAGCTTGGGCCAGATCGTTGGGACAGGGTGAGGAGGCAGGTGTAGCCATGATAACCGGTAAATTGGGGGCCACCTATTTTAACGGAATTTCGTGTCAGGGATCAGAAATGCCCCCGTTCGGTGGAACGAAGGCATCCTTGACGGTAGTACCCAGAGATGGGGTTTAAATGTACTTTTCCAGGGTATTGGCCAAGGTGGTCTTGGGAACGGCTCCCACGACCATATCAACCCGCTCTCCACCTTTGAAAATCATCAGCGTGGGAATACTGCGAATGCCGTACTGACTGGCCACGTTGGGGTTTTCGTCAGTGTTGAGCTTGACCACTTTGATTTGGCCTTCGTATTGTTGCGCGATTTCCTCAACCACGGGGGCAACCATCCGGCATGGTCCGCACCACGGGGCCCAGAAATCAACGAGAACGGGGACTTCACTATCTAAAACGGATTCTTTAAAGGTGCTATCGGTCACTGCTTCGGTCATGGGATGGGGTTCCTTTACCGGGTCTGTAAATATCTTTGGCAATTCTAACATAGCAAAAGCCTTGATCCTTGCAGTCGTTCCCTCCCGGAATATACACAATTTATTACGTTTGACCCTCAACCCAGAACAAAGGCCCGCTATTTTCAGCAAAAAGGCGATCGCCTCCCCCTTCCCCCTTTTTAGCTCAGGGCCATAAAATGGGACAAAAAACAACCCCTGATCCGGGTGACTTGCGATCGCTGACCGATATATATATTTCTTTTTATTGATCCGAGAGCGATCGCAAACACAACATCATAAAGTTCCCTAAAAGTCAACCCCCCTTTGTGATCACGACCAGAGCCAAAAACTTGGCACACTGGAAGAAACTTAAAAATCCCACTCCCCACTTCCCACTCCCTACCCCATGGCCTCCCTCGCCCGCCGCAACCTCTTTGAAGACATCCCCCGCTTCCTCGTCGCCCAAGCGGGGATCATGTTCGCAGTTAGTCTGGTCACGATCCAAACCGGCATCCTCCAAGGTTTCACCCGCTCCACCACCCTACTCATTGACCAATCCAAAGCCGATCTCTGGGTTGTCTCCGATCAATTCGTTTATCTCGAACTCACCCAACCGATGCCCCTGAGTAACCTCACCCCCGCCAAAAACGTCCCCGGTGTGGCCCAAGCGGAAGTGGTGATGCGGGGATCTGGCCAGTGGCAGGTTCCCCAAGGAGAATTAACCTCGGTGCGGATTTTTGGGTTTGACCCCAACGGTAGCTTGTTTGTCCCCGGTCGTTTGCGGGCGGGGGATATTGCGGCCCTGAATCGCCCCTTTACGATCTTGGCAGATCATGCCAACTTGAATGGGTTGAAACTGGAGGGGGTGGGCGATCGCGTTCACATTGATTCCTTCCCCGCTGAAGTGGTGGGCATCACCCAAGACACCCAATCCATCGCTTCGAGTGCCTACATCTTCACCTCCCTGGAAAATGCCAACACCTACAGCAATACCCGCTTTTCCTCCCAGGTCAATTGCCGCTATGAGGGGGGAGACCTCAACTGCACTAATTTCTATGCGGAACGCAGCCCCACGGAAACCGAGGCTCCCGGCCCCGTTGAACCCCTCAATCAAGCCACCCCCATTGTCTTTATCTTGATTAAAGCTGAACCGGATCAGGATCTTGCCACCCTCGCCACCAACCTAGAGGCGGCCCTGCCCAACACCAGAGCCTTCACCACCGCTGAAATTTCCCAAATCACCCGCGACTATTGGCAACAGCGCACCGGCATTGGTTTTATCCTCGGCTTGGGGACGGCGGTGGGGGTGATTGTCGGCATGGTGATTGTCGGCCAGATCCTCTATGCGTCGGTGTCTGATCATTTGAAGGAATTTGGCACGCTGAAGGCGATGGGCGCGTCAGATCGGTTCATCTATCGAATCATCATTGAACAAGCCCTCTGGATGGCAATTCTGGGCTATGTGCCGGGGATGAGCCTCTGCTTGGGGGTGTCCTATTGGGCGATGAGTAGTCAGGGGATTTTGATCCTGATTACGCCCTTAACGGGGGTGGGGGTGTTGGGGGTGGCGATCGCCATGTGTGTGGGGTCGGCAGTGTTTGCGATCCAAAAGGTGACGCGGGTGGATCCGGCGATCGTCTTTAAGGCTTAGGCATCGGGATGGGTGCGATCGCGCTCTGTGCGTACCCATTGGGATTCCGGGCGGGTGAGGAAGCGGAAATAGAGGGGAATTTTCCAGAGGATGTAAAAAGGGATCGAGAGGAGCATCCGTGCCGATAAATCCTGACGACCAAACCGCAGCCAAGCGGTAAAAATTGCGCTGAACAGGAGCAAGCCGGCCACAACTGAGATCAAGACCGGCCACAGCAACAGCCAACCCAAGCCCCATAACACCAGGCTTAACGCCATCATCCCCCCCCAGAGCAACACCAACAGCGTCAACGGCGGAACGGCCAATTCTAGGGCCAGGGTCATCAGATCCCATCGGCCTTGTTTGATTCCCGCCATCACTAAGCGGGGAACACTGGTGATTAGGGTTTGTAAATGGCCGTGTTCCCAACGGGTGCGTTGGGTGGTGGCGGCTTTTTCTTGACTGGGGAGGCGGCCCATCACGAGGGTGGTGGGGGAAAATTGGGGGGGATAGCCGGCGATCGCCAAATCTAACCCCAACTGCATATCTTCAACAATATTGCCGCTGGCCAAACTAATTTGGGGCAACACCTCCCAGGGAAAGGCCATTCCGGTTCCCGTCAGTAAACAGGGCTGCTGCCATTGCCACAGGCCCAGGGGTCGCACCAAATTTTTCACCTTAAAGGCAAAGGCCGAAACCGCATCTTTCGCTTGGGGCTGTGCCGGTTTTGCCATCAAATACAAAGCCTGCACCGGCCGTTTTAAGCCCACGGCCTGCTTGGCAATCTGTTCGATCGTCCCCATCTGCACATCACAATCCGCATCCACCATCACCACCACCGCCGGGGGGTCAGGGGCGAGATGTTGCAGGCCAAAATCAAGGGCATAGCCTTTGCCGCGATGCTCCGGATCTTCCCGCTCTAAAACTTCCACCCCCAAATTGCGAGCAATGGCCGCCGTATCATCGGTGCAGTTATCGGCAATGACGAGAATTGTGGCGGCTTCCGGCAATTGCAACAGGATCGGTGTGAGGGTGACTTCGATCCCCTCGGCTTCATTGTGGGCTGGGATTAAAACAACAGTTTTCGGCATCCCCAAGGTACGGCTCAGGGGTTGGGCGCGGGCAATGGTCGCCCCCCAACATTCCAACCATAAAACTGCACAAAGTAGACAGAGAATCCCCGTGGGGATCAGCATGAACACCGAAACCAGCAAGGCCATGGCGGATTGCAAAAAAGGGCTACAGCCATCCTAGCCGAATCTGCCCGATGGGGTCGATGGTGATTGGGGGTTAGTACTCGTCGGCATCAGCCAGGGCAGAGAGCTTATTGACGACTTGGGCCCGGCCGGCACGGGTGGCCCGCAGTAGGCGGTCAATGGAAGCCCGCTCTTCGGCTAATAGGGGTTCTTCTAATAAAGCTGCCATTAAGCCATAGCGGTCAGCAAGGGTCAGTTCCCCCGTGACACTGACATGGGCAAACAGATCAGACAATGCACCGGGTAAGAGTTGAGGGTAAGATTTTGTAAAATTGGGCATTCTGGATCAGTTAAAAAATTATACTCATCTTCCCAGTATGTCTGAGATTTTCAGGAATCTCCGTGATGGCACCGGGGATTTATGGTGATGAGCGTCGGCAGGAGTCTGTGATGGGGGTAGGCGATCGCCGTGATGGGGATCATTTTGCCCCCCATGGGTGAAATAATGTCTCTCCAGAGAATTTTTCGCTACAGTTTGAGGCAGGGGTGATGGGGGACAGTCCTCAGGGGCTGGATTTTACCAATGGGGTCAGCCCATTGTTTTTTGAGTCGAGTAGACTTAGAACTAACCGAGGGGGATAATCCAAATCAAGGACTAGACGGATAACGGCTAGGGGATAAGCAGGGCCATGGATGCAGAGCAACGCAAAAAAATTACGGGGTACTTCATCTTAGAAGCGAAAGAGCATCTGGAAGTGATGGATGAAAGTTTGCAACACTTTCAAGCCACCATTGATGATCCCGAGCAAATTCACGAGATTTATCGCGGTGCCCATTCCATCAAAGGGGGGGCGGCGATGTTGGATTTTGAGGCGATTCGCTTCACGGCCCATCGGTTGGAAGACTATTTTAAGTTTCTCAAAAATAATCCCCTCGCCATTGACCAAACCCTAGAGCAACTGATTCACCATGTTTACGAGATCCTCACGGAGGGAATTGATACCCTCGAAGCAACGTTAAATTTACCCTCAGAGTTTGCCCAGGATATGCTGGCACGGGTACAACCCCTGTGTGAGCGGGTATCGCAGCATTTGGATCAACTCAAGGCAGGCCGGGGGGAATCCTTGGAACTCCCCGATGAGATGGTGAGCGCCCTCAATGCGATTACGGTGTTGGCGCAACAGCCCGATGATGCTGCCAATCGGGTACAGATCCAACGCCATTGCCAAACCCTGTTGGAGCAGGGGCGGAGTCATGGCGATTGGCGTGCTCTCCTCGAAGCGGCCCAGGGGGCGATCGCCTATCCCCAAAATGACTATCGCCCCACCAGCCACCTCATTCTTGCGGAAATCCGCACCGGAGCAACGGCTTTGGTCAAGGGGGAGGCGATCGCCCTCAATCCTGAACTCAAAGCCCTAGCCGATGCTTCGCAAGCCACGATTAGCGACATCGACAATGTTTTTACGGCAGATCCCTTTGCAGAAGATCCCGCCTCAGCACAACCGGATTGGCTGACTGAAGATCCCGAACTGGCGGAATTTCTCAACGAGGATTTACAAACACCCCCTCCCGCCCCTGCCCCCGTTGATGATCTCGAAGCGCTGCTGAGTGAGTTTGACACTACTCCCCCCATTGAAGGCCGTGAACTGGATCAACTCCTCAGCGCCTTTGACACCCACCCCGCCATCCCTGAACCTTCCCCCCCCAGTGACCCCCCGGATTTAAGCCAAGACCTTGATGATCTCTTTGGAGCAGAAAGTGGTTGGGAAGAGGAAGACTGGGAAACCGGGATAGAATCCGCTTCTACCTTGCCTCCTTCCGGTGAGGATTTACTGGCCATTGGTCAGTTCAGCGAGGCAGAGCAAGGCGCGACAGCGCACCCATTCCCCGCCCCATCCAGCTCTGAAGGGGAACTTTTTGGGGCTGATTTTTCCTTTGAAACCGATGAAACTGAGGCCCGCGATCGCGAAAACGCTGCCAGGGTTGATCAGTCCAATCCCCCCAGCTACACCGGAGCCGCCGTCAGCGGTACTGTCCACCACGAACTCGATCGCGATCTCAATGACCTTTTCGCTGATTTTGATGATCCCGATACCCATGGCGTATTGAACCCTGATTTCAATGCCCACAGTCCGGGGGTTGTGATTCCCGAGCCACCGGTAGTTAACGATGACTTTGGCGATCTCTTAGCCATTGGCGACAATGCCTTAGGGGATCTGGATGCCAAGTCCACCGCTGCCATGTTTGGCGATGATTCCGAAAACCCCGATAGTGTTGAATTTGATCCCTTCGGAACCTTAACGGATCAACAGTCCACGGCTCATTTCTTCGGAGATGCCTCCGATGATCAACTCATCCCTGAAGATGATGATATTGATGTGGATGATCTCACTGCTTTTCTCAGTGGTGAAAATGCAGACTTCACCGCTCCTCTCCCCGCGCCGCCCCCGGCTCGTTTTGATGATTTCAATGGCATGTTAGGGGAAGAAGGGGAGAGCCTCAGTTTGGCGGAGATTGATGATTTGGGGGCCTTTCTCAGTGGTGAAACAGAAGAGGGGTCTGCGTTGGAGTTTGCCCCGAAGGAGGG
>JAABSU010000135.1 GCA_011390265.1 Spirulina sp. | reverse complement strand
GTGAATCTGGTCTGAATTGACTTCAGCATCAGTTTATCACAAAGGTGTTACAAGTATCTACCGAACAAGCTGTAATTATTCTTCAATCAGCCCCCTTAATTCATCAATCTGGTTAGAGAACGTAAGATTACCTTGTTTTTCTTCCTGCTGGGCTACTTGGAAATTCTTATAAAAATTGTCACGAGATTCTTCACGAAGATACTGCTGTAACAGCATTGAAACTTCTTGTTTTTCATCGAGAGAAAGACCTTTTATTGCTTCAACTACATCATTAAATCTCATCATCGCCTAAGCCTCACAGTACTGACTCACTTTGAATGATATCCGATTTTGCCATAAACCAACCGACACCCCCGCCACGTCAAGCTGATGTTTTTTGTAGTACAATATTATCCTAGCTAACCCCTGAGGTGCTCCATTATGGTCACACTTCCGCAACCCCAAACGATCATCTATCCCGATTGCGACGGAAATCCGATGTCTGATAATACTCGCCAGTTTCGTTGGATTGTCGTCATTAAAGAAAACTTAGAAATTTTGTTCGATGATAACCCCAACGTCTTTGTGGCTGGGGATTTGCTCTGGTATCCCCAGGAAGGCAACAATAAACTCCGACAGGCCCCCGATGTGATGGTCGCCATCGGACGACCTAAGGGTGATCGCGGCTCCTATAAACAATGGGAAGAAGGGAATCTACCCCCCCAAGTCGTCTTTGAAGTCCTTTCCCCTGGCAATCGCCTGAGGGAAATGGCTAAAAAGCAGCAATTCTATGACCGCCATGGCGTTGAAGAATACTATGTTTTCGACCCCGATCGCCTCGATTTCCATGGCTGGATTCGCAATCAAGCCGGTGTCCTGGAGGTGATTGAGCGGCCGGAAAGTTGGACGAGTCCCCGGTTAGGGATTCGCTTTGAACTTCAAGAAGACAGGTTTACGATCTACCGGCCCGATGGTCAACGGTTCTTGACCCCGACGGAATTGGCGAAACAAGTCGAGCAACAGCGTCAAGAAACTGAACAGCAACGTCAAGAAGCCGAACAACAACGCCAACGGGCCGAGACTGCCGAGGCCCGTCTTCAGGCCTTGGAAGCTCGCTTGCGGGAACTGGGGGGCGATCGCCCCCCAGCCTAAAGGCACGTTCAGGAATTGGCGAAGCGATAGGTACGCTATCGCGAATCGCCCCAAGCAACCCTTAAAATGGGGGAGCACCAGCGCGTCCCCATCCCTTCGATTGGAAAATCCATGTGCCGTAACTTTAACGTCTGCTTGAGTCCCGTTAAGATTGAATACCTCTTTTTCACCAAAGACCCCGCCACCGGAGCCTATGCCCTCCGCCCCAAAGATGTCATCCAAGCAGACCTCCACGATCGCACCCATTACGTTACGGCCCTGGCGGAAGACTGCTCCAAACGCAGCACCAAAGCCGGTTATGATGCGGCGGGCATGGCGATCGGCACGATTCCCCTCGCCCACATCCTCAACGACCTAGAAGCCAGCGAACAGAAACCCCTCTCCCATGGGGAAATGATCGAATTGGCGGGAAAAATTAAAGCCGCTGCCCAAACCCAGGTGAAAATTTCCCGCGATGGGGGGGATTTGCTCAAAACCTGGGATACCCTTCTAGAGCGCGTCCAATTGGAGCGGGGCGAATTTCTCACCAACTGGGAAACCCATGTGCGCCAAGCCTCCCAAGGGGATATGTATTCGGAAAGCAACGCCCACCCCCACCAGGAAAACCTGGGGCGATCGCGCCTGCGCATCTATCAAGTTAGCCCCCAAGGAGAACTGTTTTTTGCTGAACCGGACAATGATTTAGGCCCCTCGATTTTCTCCGATACCCACAACGGCGATATTAACGACGCGGCCCGCTATAAACGCTTTCTCGGTTATGAGGGGTTTAAATTCGCCTCCAACTCCGATTCCTGCGTTGAGCCAGCCCTAAAACGCTTCCTCTACGAACATCTTCGCGCTAACCAATTGGCCGGCGCTCTCCATCGCCTCGCCTATATTGACCCCGATTATCTCGGAGCCGATGGGGCAGAATATCAGCGGGAAGTGGATAGTGATGGCAAAGTGGGAGGTTACGATTTAGGGCGGGAATTAGCCCAGCAATTGGTGGAAGTGAAATTGAGTGGCGAGGCGATCCGCGATAGCGCACCGATCGCCTTTGGTCAGGGGGGGCGCATCCTGGCGGAATTTACCCAACAGGGGTTTTTACGGGATGATGCCCAATCAGAAGCCAGCGAGAAAATTGCCCAATTGTTGGAATTAGCCGCGATTATGGCCGCTGCTGGCGCGGAACAAGTCACCATCGCCGCCGCCCTCGTCGCCCGCATTTTTGAATATTCCGATCCTAAGAATAAATTCACATTCCAATCCTTCACGCCCTTAGGCCAACCCAGTTATGGCCTCTTGGGGGGGGGAACCTATACGATGCTGCGGGGCGGTACGGAGCGGGGCGGGGAAGAAGGGGGGGAATTGATTTTTTATCTCCCCAAACCCTACGATCTCCACAACTATAATCGCGTCGCTTTCCTGTCGGCTTCTGAGGAAAACGCCTTGAAGGAGCAGATGGTTTTGCTGAATGGGGAGGCGATCTCCGAAGGTCGCATCGAAGTGGCGGAAAAAACCGTTCAAGAAATCACATTTCTCCGGGATATCCGCGCCACCGCCTACATTACCGAAGGCGTGGCCCCCATTTATGATGTGTTACCGGGGGAAATTGTTGAAGTGACCGCCGATGGCCGGGTGCGGTTGTTTAATATCTATCGCGGCCAAGAAATCCCCCTGATTAGTGTCGAAAAACAAAAGCAGGCGGATAGTTATATCCATGCAGATATTCGTCAAGAACGCCTTGCCCCCCTCAAGGTGTTTAACATCCAATACCGCGATTTAGAGGATCGCCCGATTTCTTGCCCCTACAACAAATATGGGGAAGAGATCATTGTGATCCAGCCCCTAGCGTTGCAGAAAAATACTGAAAAACTATTCACCATCAGCCCCGATGGGGAAGTGAAGCTTCGGACTGGGGCCGATGGCATTGGCCTGATCATGGGCACAGAGGATGAAACGATCCGCCATCAACGGATTCAAGACCTGCAACAGATCTTGACGGGGGCGGCGGGGACTTCGTTTTTAATTAATATGATTGCCGGGAATTTATCGCGGAAATTGGGGTTAAATACGCTGCCAGTGGTGAATTTGGATGGGTTTACAGGTTCTGATACGATTCCCACATCCGTAGGCCGCGATACCCTTTTCCTCGCTAATTCCAACTCCGGCGGAACCTCTGACACAATTAAGCTCACCCATGAGTTAGCCAGCTTACCGGCGGCGATCGCCCGCATTGAAGCAGAAATTGCCCGCCGCGATCCCAATTTAGCGGAAGTGATCGTCGCCCAATCCCGCTTAGATGAACTGAAACGCCTCGTTAAACCCGATACCCAACGCAGCGACCTCCCCCCCCATTTACAGGAATTCATTGCGACCAAAACCCCCTGGATCTATGTGGTGACAAATATTGAAGCCAGTGCTTTGGGGAATATTGGCCGGGGCCTCGATGCGGTGATTCAACCCGCCGCCGGGGCCGGTATTACCAACCTACCGGAAGAGGAATGCGTCGGCTCCACGTTTGCAGCCATGGCATCGTTGCAATGGCAATTGGCATTGCATACTTACCTTGGGGAAGTGCGGGGGGATATTTCCACGGCCTACGCCCAGAAAATTTATGGGGAATTGGCGGCGCTGCCGACGGTGGTGAAGCAGTTGGTGAGCGATCGCCCCCTAATTGCCGAAATTCAGCGGATGTGTGATGAGTTGGTGGGGGGGAATTTTGATTTCGTCTATACCGGCTATCTCGATGGTGTGCCGGAGGAGCAGGCCCATAAGGCGGCGGAAATGATTCAGGAAATGTTTGCCGGTTGGCATTTCTTCCAGTTCCAGCACGGTAAATATGCCCACATGAAGCGGCGCACCCGCCACACGTTGGGGTCAATCCTCGGCCACAATGCCCCGCCCCCCTCCTGGCCCTTTTTCAATGCCCGGGCGATTAAATCAGCGGCGGAAATTGGCCCCCGTGTGGCGACTTCGTTTTTTATTGCCCATGAGCGCGATCGCGATCGCCTCGCCAGCATCCCCGACTATGCCCCAGACTATATTTTCACCTACCCCGCCGATAGCATTGTCCTTTACCCCTTCCAGGTGATTATTGTCAGCCATCTCATTTCCTATTTTTGGGGCCTGAAGAAGAAGGAGCTAGCGAAGCGGATCGAGGCGTGGAATCAGCCTTTTGTGGATGCGCTGTGCAAGCTTGATCCCCAAGCGGGAGAAATGAGCGAGGGGGGGCGGGAGCAAGTCGAAGACCATGCCCGCCAGGTGTTGCAGGAATTTGCCGATCTGTGCCACCACAGCCATTATTTTGACCGCATGGAGGGGCAGCGGCGGGAAAGCCTGCTGATTTCCTTGGGGTTACTCGCCGGAGATCACACCGCCTATGGGGTTGATCACGCCATTGGTGGCTTCCTGGGCAGTCCCCAGGGACAGATTGCGATCGCCACCGAACGCCGCCCCCGTGAACCCCTCAATGGTCAAACCTACCTGACAGTTTTAAAGGATTTGGCGTTGGAATTGAGCAATGGGGAACAGTCGAAGCAGTTGGCGGATCATTTCCTCGTTGATGAAACCGGCGCGACCCGGCCCAACCAGATCACGATTTCCCGACCCCATGGGCGCGATCGCACCCTCTATGAAAGTGATTATCTCGCTGAATACGAAGGGTTAGGGACGTTCTACGATGTGGAGCCGGTGCATCCTCCCAAAATTGCCAAAGCTAAAAAAGGCTGGCTGTAGGATCCCCTTAAAAATTCTCCGCCGCTCCCCCCAAAACCCGCTATATTTAGAGTAGGTTTCCAGCAAAAAAAGCTGGAAACACTATCTATAGCGTTGGTTTTTCTGCGATGACTGCCTTACCGATTCCGGATTTTGAACTCGAAAGCCCCCAATCCTTGGCGGCGCTATTGGCGGAGGCGGAAACTTGGCGGGAAGTGGAGGGACTGACCCAGCAATACAGTCATTGGAAAGTGGAAGCCTGGAAGTTGCTGAGTGAGCCGCAGATGGAGCGATTGAAGCTGTTGCAGCAGTGGCAGCATTCGCCCATTGCTCAGAAATTTCCCCCAGGGGCAACGGTGCAGCGGTTAGATGATCAGGAAGAAGGGTTAATCGGTGAGGTGAAGACCTATTGGCAAGCCTATGGGATCGATTATGTCACGTTTTTGGTAGGGCCAGATGTGGATTGGTGTCGGGCCAGCAATTTAAAGCGGGTGGTGAAGTAGAATCCCCCCTGCCCCCCTTAAAAAGGGGGGTTTTGGATAACCCCCTTTTTAAGGGGGTCGGCGTAGCCGGGGGGATCGTGAGCACTAAGGTTCACGAGGAGATCCCCCCTGCCCCCCTTAAAAAGGGGGGTTTTACATGAGGTTAAACCGCGTCGAAATTTTTTTCGCCGGTGCGGATCCGAATCGTTTGCTCAACGGGGGTCACGAAGATTTTGCCATCGCCGATTTCGCCGGTTTTGGCAGCGGAGATGATTTTATCCACCACCATATCCACTTTTTCATCTTCCACCACGACTTCCACTTTCAGCTTTTGGAGGAACTCGACGGTGTACTCCGAGCCACGATACCGCTCGGTTTGCCCTTTTTGACGACCAAAGCCTCGGACTTCGGAGACTGTCATCCCCACAATCCCGGCATTGACCAGGGCAATTTTGACTTCATCCAGTTTAAAGGGACGAATAATCGCTTCTACTTTTTTCAAGATGACAACTCCTTACAGTGCATTCCTTATAACTTATAGAACGACTGCCCCGTTTTCGGGCTTATTTTTGACAGAATTTTAGAAATTGATCACAAATTTAGGGCGATCGCCCCTCTCCTTGGCTTTTTTTGCGCCAAATCCAGAGAAAATTAGTAGCCATGCTCCAACCGACAGAGATGGCGGTGGCGAGGAGGGAGGCGATCAGGTAATGGATCCCGGCGGCTTCAATGGCATTGATGGCCAGCCACCAGATCACAAAGCTGCCGGCGTTGCTGAGGTGGTATTGCCAGAGCCGTCGCCAGGTGGGGCGGGGATGGCCGAAAACCCAGCGGTCATTGAGGAAAAAGCGGAGGATTGTGGTGAGTTCGGCGGCGATCAGGGTGGCGATCGCCACGGTCAACCCCAACACCTCATGCAAAACATAGAGGGCGGGAATATTAAACCCGGTAAAAAATAGCCCCACAATCCACCAGCGCACCATGGGCTTGGCGAGAAACTGACGGAGCGGGGTGGCTTGGTTCATTAACGTTGGCGGGAGGAACGGCGGGGAGCGGCCAAGGCGACAGCCCCCACCACATCAATACCATGATGTTGCAGAACCTGGGCTGCTGTCTTCATCGTTGCCCCGGTGGTGTAGATGTCATCGAGGAGCAGGACGGGGCGTTTCGGTAAACGGCGGCGAAAATCGGCCCCGAGGGCAAAGGCCCCTTTGATATTTTGCTGCCGCTGTTGGAGGTTGAGCTTGAACATGGCCTCAGTGGCGCGGGTACGCTCTAGGCCGCGGGCGGCGAGGGGTAAATGGGTGTAATGGCAGAAGTGGCGGGCGAGGAGTTCCGCTTGGTCAAAGCCTCGCTCGGCGCGTTTTTCTGCGTACATGGGCAGGGGAACGACAATGGGCCGCAGTTTCGGGGGAGCTTGGGCCAGCCAGTGGCGGCCCAACCAATGGCCCAGGGGGCGGGCTAGTTGGGGATTGTTGCGAAATTTGAGGGCGGCGATCGCCCCCCGCAATTCATCCCGATATTCCCCCCAAACGACAATTTTCGTCGGCTTGGGGGGTAAGGGTTTTTGGCAGGTCTGAACTTTTCCCTGACAGTTGGGGCAAAACTCATCCGTTGCCCGTTGGTGACAGAGGGGGCATTCCTCTAAGAAAATTAGGGAAAGGAGACCCCGGAAAAAGGCGATCGCCATCCCGTTAATATTCCGGCACAGAGGAATCCACCTCACGACTCCAGGCAGTAATCCCACCGACGAGATTCGTGCCCTCAATACCGTGCTGCTTGAGAATCCCCAAGGCCTTTGCCGATCGTCCTCCCATTTTGCAATGGGCAATCAAACGGTGGCCATTGAGCACTTCCTTCACCTTTTCCACCCCTGATCCCTGCTCAATATCCGGCAGGGGAATCAACACCGACCCCGGAATTTGGGCAATCTCGTATTCATTGGGGTTACGCACATCAATGAGCACATAATCCTGAGCATCGCTATCGAGCAACGCTTTCAACTCCGTAACAGTCATTTCAGACAAGGCGGCTTTCTCCTGCTCTGCATCAGCTTGGGCTTGGGGAATCCCACAAAACTGCTCGTAATCAATCAGTTCCTCAATTACGGGCCGTTCGGGGTTGGGGCGCAGTTTCAACTCCCGGAAAGACATCTCCAAGGCGTTGTACAACAACAAACGACCACTGAGGGTGGTTTGTGACCCCAAAATAATTTTAATCGCTTCCGTGGCTTGGATCAGGCCAATAATCCCCGGCAATACCCCTAAAACTCCCCCCTCAGCACAGGAAGGAACCATCCCCGGCGGCGGCGGTTCGGGGTAGAGGTCGCGGTAGTTGGGGCCGCCTTCGTAGTTAAAGACGGTGGCTTGGCCTTCAAAGCGGAAGATTGAGCCATAGACATTGGGTTTATCCAACAGCACACAGGCATCATTGGTGAGATACCGCGTCGGGAAGTTATCGGTGCCATCGATGACCACATCGTAGGGGCGGAAAATATCGAGGGCATTTTCGGAACTGAGGCGGACGTTATAGAGATCCACCTGAGCGCGGGGATTGATTTCTAAAATGCGGTGTTTCGCGGATTCGATCTTGGGCTTACCCACCCAGGATGTCCCGTGAATCACCTGCCGTTGCAGGTTGGAGTGATCCACCACATCAAAATCCACAATGCCAATGCGGCCAATGCCTGCCGCCGCCAAATACAGCAACAGCGGGGAACCTAGCCCCCCCGTACCAATACAGAGGACGCTGGCGGCCTTGAGGCGTTTTTGCCCTTCGAGGCCCACTTCCGGCAGGATGATATGGCGGGCGTAGCGTTCGTATTCGTCTTTTTCGAGTTGGATGCTATCCAAGTTGGGATTTAACATAGTCGGTTCGGTTTAGGGCTTCGGGGATCGAGAACCCAAAGGAGATGATCGTCAAGTCCCCTATTTTAAACTGAATCGTCGGTTTGGTTGCAGGGGGAGGGGGGGAAGGGGGGCGATCGCCCCTCCCACTCCATATAACTCCAAATTTCTACAAGAATTTGATGTTAAATAGATTGAAGCGTGGCGATCGCTTCTAATGGAGAGGCATGATCATCGATCACTGCAACAATGCCGGGTAAATATTTATTCATCATAATCAAGTTATTGTAAACTAAATTCCGAATCAATGCTGTTGTTAGGCGATCGCCCTCCACATCAATACTGGATTTAAACCGGAGTTCCCCGTCCGCAAAATCCATTTCAAAATTGCCAATGGTGATCCCGTAGTTTGCCCTAGTAATGAATTCAGCGATCACCAACCGCCTTTCATCGTTCACATTCACTGGACAAAGAACATAAAAGATAAATTGATCAAAATCTTCTCTCACCCTCGCATAACAAGCCAATTTTTCATGATCACCATGATAGTAAAGTTGTAATGTTGATTCATTACCCATCTGGGAATAAGACCAACCTTCATCGTCAAAGAAATTACACACCACCTCAAACAAGGCTTGATTTTTTTTCTCTTCTATTCCAGCATCAGCAATAAACTCTTCATTGTTAATGCTAAAATCCAGTTCCACCTCTGAGGGAAACTGTTCCGCCCCCCAAAATGTCATATAACCGGTTTTGATCGGCATTCCATCTAGTTGCTGTTTGACATACAAACCGCGCCAGCTTTCAGTTTTGAATAAATTACTCTCCGACTGAGATTGACCCAAATCTAACAAGTAATCTCTCCATTCATCATCGGATCTCGCCTCCCTTAGTAATTCCGGTAGATATTCTCCCAACAACTCTACCTCTATTTCAATATCTTTACCCGGCTTAAATCCATCACCAAAATTCACAGAACGAATCTTTTGATTTAAACCAAAGAGTTCTTCTGTATCTATCTTTTGATAAAGATCATAGTTGACTATAAACGTCATGTTACACCCCGTAACCTCTCCATAGGTATCAATCAATGTTAATTGCTGTAGGTTAACAGTGATGGGATTATTTTGCTGATCATAAAAAACTAGATCTGCATTGAAATGAATATTTTTCTTGTGAAGAGTCATGTCTGATTTTTTTGAAGTAATTGGGCGTGGCGATCGCTCACTGTGAAAAGCTTAGATCTACGGTTTATTTATCGAAAATATTTTTGCCAATCCATCAAGTATTCAAGGTGAATCTGAAGACTTTGCTGAGAATGACTCTCCAGGGCAACAGTCCTTGTCACAAAACCCTTAAATAAGTGATGATACTCGACTAATGATGGACGTAATTGTTCGTATAAATCCTCAATTTTGGAAACAAGATTAGCCCGTTCATTCTTTGATAATGGACGTTGTTGATAACGAGCTTTATTGGGAAAACGTTCGGCTTCATAGGCTTTAAAAGATTTTGGTGGTTTGGCTACTGGCCTATTTTTGCTAACTTCAGGTTGTTTGCCTCCTTGGTAAGTAGTATACTTATCTGTCCTGTCTACAAACGCTGGTATATTTACAGGGGTTTGTTTTTGGGGTGTTTGAGAGTAAGCAGATCCACTCATGGGAGTGAATTGCTGAGGAATTTTATAGTTTGTTGGCGCGTATTTTCCAGGTTTTCGTACTGACACCACCTCGGTTGCTGAAGCAAGTTTAGTCGGAGGAACTACTTTTTGAGGGGCTTGGTAATACCCAGATTCTACAGTTTTCTCCATTGAAGTAGGCGCGGTTGGAGGAACTACTTTTTGAGGGGCTTGGTAATACCCAGATTCTACAGTTTTCTCCATTGAACCCGTCCCTTTTACAACAGGAGCCTGCTGCGGTGCTTGGTAATACCCAGATTCTACAGTTTTCTCCATTGAACCCATCCCTTTTACAACAGGAGCCTGCTGCGGTGCTTGGTAATACCCAGATTCTACGGTTTTCTCCATTGAACCCGTCCCACCTACAAGCGGAGCCTGCTGCGGTGCTTGGTAATACCCAGATTCTACAATTTTCTCCATTGAACCCATCCCGCCTACAAGCGGAGCCTGCTGCGGTGCTTGGTAATACCCAGATTCTACAATTTTCTCCATTGAACCCATCCCGCCTAC
>JAABSU010000134.1 GCA_011390265.1 Spirulina sp. | reverse complement strand
CACCGCCCCCTTCTTCGCCATCCAAAACCCCACCCAAGACCTCCACTACGCCGATGTGGAAATTGACCTGATCCGCCGCCGCTTCGACCCCGCCCACATCCTCAAACACGCCGCCGCCAATAAACCCGCCTTCGAGCAACCCACCACCCGCGCCCAACTCCACAACAGCGACATCATCCACTTCGCCTGTCATGGCGGCTTCGACAGCACCAACCCCCTCAACTCCGCCCTGATCCTCGCCGGAGACAAACCCGCCCCCCTGGACGATGGGCGCACCCTCACGCTCCGGGATGGCCGCCGCTTCGACACCGAACACCAAGGCCTCACCGCCGCCGAAATCTACCGCAACCTCAAACTCGCCTGCCGCCTCGTCATCCTCTCCGCCTGCGAAACCGGCCGCCTCGACAGCCGCACCACCGACGAATACATCGGCCTCGCCAACGCCCTCCTCTACGCCGGAAGTAACACCGTAGTTGATACCCGTTGGTGTGTGGATGACTTCGCCACCGCCTTTCTCACCATCCGCTTTTACCAAGAACTCAACCACAATCAACCCATCCCCCAAGCCTTAAAAGTCGCCCAGACTTGGTTCCGTACCCTCCCAAAGGCTGATTTTCTAGACTGGTGTGCCAAAACTCTACAAATGTCCGAAAATGACATCAAGGCATGTCGGCTTGAACTGTTCGACTATGCTCAAGATCCACCCTTCGCCCCAAAACGCTACTGGGCCGCCTTCAGCGCCAGTGGACTCCCCTAGGAAACTGCCTATGCCTGCAAAAGATCAATTTCACGACATTGTTAAAGCCACATTAATACAAATTGGCTGGACAATTACCGATGATCCCCTAATCTTAGAATTTGACAATACCGTTGTACAAATTGATTTAGCGGGGCAGCAATTAATTGGTGCAGAGCAAGGGTTAACTAAAATTGCCATCGAAGTTAAAAGTTTTCTATCCCCTTCCACGATTTATGATTTTCATTTGGCCATCGGTCAATGTATGAGTTATCGCGTCGCCCTCAAAATGAAAGATCCAGATCGCAAGCTTTATTTAGCCATTCCTGTTTTTATTTATCAAGATTTCTTTCGTCGCCCTTTCGCCCAACAAGTCATTCAAGAAGCCCAAATTAATCTATTAACCTTTGAACCAGGTCAGGAGGTCACTTTAGAATGGATAAACTAACAAAATATCGGCAAATTATTGAATCCGTTTTGCGCGAACAGGCACAAATCAAGCCCTCCTATGGTGAAATAGAAGTCTATACCGCCTTTGATTACCAACAGGATCACTATCAACTTGTTCATGTTGGCTGGAGTGGAACTCAGCGCATTTGTGGTTCCTTGATTCATATTGATGTGATTAACGATAAAATCTGGATTCAATATGATGGTACAGAAATAGGCGTAGCCAATCAATTGGTAGAATTGGGTATTCCTAAACAGGATATTGTCTTAGCCTATCATGCCCCCATTATGCGCCAGTATAATGGTTTTGCCGTTGCTTAACGAACTTGATCAAAAACCTTAACACCCTAACAAGCTATGCCAGACTATATGCCCCCCCGCGCCGCCAAGACCGTTAATAGTTTTTTGCAGGTCTTAGCAAAACTGAAAGCAGATCCAACCCTCAATACAAAAATTCAGCAATATTTACCTGAACTTGAACAGCGTCTCACCCAGACCGCGAACGACCCTCTAGACTTAGCGATCTGTATTAAAGAGTGGTGCAGTCACCATCAAATTGATATCGCTAAATTGAAAACTCGTTTAGAAATTGGCGAAGATGATGATACGGATACTACATTAGAAGGGGAAAGCGTGGATTGTGTGATTAATAAAACAATGATTATGCAGGCCATTCAAAATAGCAAACCGGATCAGCCGTCAGCATGAATAATTTCTCATCTCCGATTTATGCGCCAAGCCTTTATTGGTTTTCCTATTATGTTTATGATGGGTTAAACATTGCCATTGACAGCGATGATCTAACCGCTTCTAACAGCAAAAAGCAGGAAGCTATTGATTTGGACTGGGTACGCAATGGGTATCAACGTATTTTAAGTGAGTTTAAGTTGGAGATTGATCTAGATTTAGTGAATCCAACCAGTCCCCAATCTCACAATCTTTTAAAGGCAAATTATCCGACTAAACCTGATCAAAAACGCAAACGCCAACAAAACTTCAAAACAGAAACTGGGTTAAAGGGATTTATTTATCCCCAAGCCATTCATGACACCTATGCTTTAAATTTACGGGTTGCCTTTCCAGAAAAATATGGTGCAGATCAATACAGTTGTGAAGATTTGCAGCAACTTAATCCTGCTAATTGTTTTCAATTAAGTATTAATAATCGAGCCGAATTTTTAGGGCAAACACTTCTACTCACGGTTTATTTAAACCAATCCCCTCCCCCAGATCCTCGTGATTTAGATCAAGCTGCAAAGGATTGTTGGTGTGCTTTTTTTAAAATTGAGCAAGCCGATATTCCAAAATTTCCTCGGCTATATCGGGTAGCTTCTTGCTGCAATGGCTATCTTTATGAGTTTGGTAATCCGAGAGAAACAGTTAGCGAAAATCCCTACGGACATTTGCTAATGTTGTTCATGTTTGATAAATCTACAACCAAAACTTTAAATAAATTTTATTGGTCTCTTCCAATTTTATTACTCTATCGCCACAAAATGAGCAACACTTTTAGACAAAGCCGTCTCTTTTATGAAAAAGCAGATAAAGTCGTCAACGATCATGAGCAACAATTCAACACATTGAAACAAGGGCATTTAAAACGCAAAGACAATCAGCTTTTGACCGAAGCAGCATTGAAAAATTTAAAAGATGAAATCAAAGAGCTTTTGAGAATTTCTCTTTCCTATTCCCACCAACTGCGGAATCTCGAATATGCCCGCAATACGATCGCCATCAACCATCGGAACTACCTGGCTACCCTAGAGCAGATGGAGCAATTGGCCACAATGCCCTTAGATGCGTTGCGGGTGTTTGGGGAAAAAGAAGCCGTTACGTTTCAAGACCAAATTACTGCCGATTTGAACTATCTCCGCCATGGATCGGGGTTGCTGGATACGGCGATTAATTCGATTCGCGGATTAGTAGAAATCGACCAAGCGGAAAGCGATCGCGCCCGTCAAGCCCAAGAAATCGAGAGCGATCGCACCCTGCAAAACATGATCAGCGCCATCGGTGGCGGCCTAGGGGTTGCAGGTGTTACCGCCACCGCTTACCCCTACTACAAAAACCCCGAACCCACCCCCTCCCTCGGCCCCATTGCCGAAGTCGTCGGCGTGAGCTTGGGGCTGGGACTCTTGGCCGCCGCCATCCTGTTTGTCCTACCCCAAAGCCTGCGATCGCTGCTTCACCGCAACGACTCCAAGGACTAGGCTGGCCTCAGCGGTGGGAAATGCAACCCTTGCGCCGGTCTTGCCCCCTAGGGTTAGCATCAAGAACAGTAGATCATTGCAACCGAGGGAGGGGAAATGCTTCACCATATTTCGATTCGCACCGCAGATATTCACCGCGCCATCGCCTTCTATCAATTGCTGGGGTTTGAAGTGAGCGATCGCTTCTCCACCGGCTACACCCTCGCCTGCTGGCTAGAAGGACAACAGGGCCGCCTCGAACTGATCCAAATTCCTCAACCCGCCCCGCCCCCCGATGCCTTCGGAGATGAGCATTATGTGGGCTACTATCACCTCTCCTTTGATTTAGGCGAAACGGGGCAAACCCTCCCCCAATGGTTAAGCCAACTTCAAAAAGAATTAAGTGCGATCGGCCATAGCCTCAAAATTCTCCTCCCCCCCGAACAGCAAATGATTGGCGATCGCCTCTACGAAGTCGCCTTCATTGCCGACCTCGACAGCCTCCCCATTGAATTGATCCGCCCCCTGCCCCGCCAGCCCAACCCCTAAACAACCCGCAAAAAACAGCCCCCCGGTATAGATATCCAGGGGGCCGCGATCCGGGAGTGGGGCAAACGCTTACAACTGCTTCACCTCAGAAGTGAGCTTCGCCACCACATCCTTTGCGCCGCCAAACAACATCAGCGTTTTATCCTGGAAAAATAGCTCATTCTGCACACCCGAAAAGCCCGTCCCCATGCCCCGCTTAATGACGATCGCATGCTTGGCTTTATCCACTTCTAAAATCGGCATCCCATAGATGGGGCTGCTTTTATCATGGCGGGCGGCAGGATTCACCACATCATTGGCCCCGATAATTAACGCCACATCGGTTTGCTCAAATTGGGGATTAATGTCGTCCATATCGCAGAGTTGCGGATAGGGAACATTGGCTTCGGCTAATAACACATTCATGTGGCCCGGCATCCGCCCCGCCACGGGATGAATGGCATACTTCACCTCAACCCCCATACTTTCCAACTGATCCACCAATTCCTTCACCGTATGCTGGGCTTGGGCTACCGCCATCCCATAACCGGGAATAATCACCACCGATCGCGCATAACCCAACATCATCGCCCCTTCTTCCGGGTCGATACTCTTCACCGTCTGCTGTGTGCCAACGCTAGCACTGCCGCCGCCGCTCCCGCCTTCGGAGCCAAAACCGGCAAAAAGGACGTTAAAGATGGAGCGGTTCATCGCCTTGCACATGATGTTCGTGAGGATGATCCCCGATGCTCCCACCAAGGCCCCCGCGATGATCAACATATTGTTATTGACGACAAAGCCGGCCGCCGCCGCCGCTAACCCGGAATAGGAGTTGAGCAGGGAAATCACCACAGGCATATCGCCGCCGCCGATGGGAATCACCACCGCTACGCCCAAAATCAGCGAGGCGACAATTAAGCCCAAAAATACCGGCAGGTTGCTGGGATCGATGCAGAAAAACACACTACCCACCAGGAACGCCACCAACAGCAGGGCGTTGAGGGGTTGTTGCAGGGGGAATAACAGGGGCGCACCGGGGAGGATGCCCTGGAGTTTGCCGAAGGCGACAAAACTGCCGGTGAGGGTCACGCCGCCGATGAGTATCCCTAAAATAATCGTGATTAAAGCGGTGGTGGAGAGGGGGAGATCGAGGCTGAGGAGTCGCCAAAATTCAGCGATCGCCACCAAGGCCGAAGCCGCCCCCCCTAAGCCGTTGAAAATCCCCACCATTTGGGGCATCGCGGTCATGGCCACCCGATAGGCGGCGATCGCCCCAATCACGGAGCCAATCACCACCCCGGCAAGGATCAGCGTATAGTTCAGCACCTGTTGCTCTAGGAGCGTCGCCACAACGGCGATCAGCATCCCCACCGCCGCCAGTTGATTACCACGCCGGGCGCTAGCGGGAGATCCCAATTGCTTCAAACCCACGATAAATAGGGAAGCGGCCACCAAATAGCTCAATTGAATCCCAGTCGGGAGAAATTCTGTCCAATTCATCGCGTTTCCCTATTTTTTAAACATTAACAACATGCGATCGGTGACGAGGAAGCCGCCCACGACGTTAATCGTGGCCAGCACCACGGCAATCAGGCCCAGGGCAATACTGATATTCCAGCCCAGCGCACCGGAAACGAGGATCGCCCCCAAGACAGCAATGCCGGAAATGGCATTGGCCCCAGACATCAGGGGGGTGTGGAGCGTCGGGGGGACTTTGTTAATCACTTCAAAGCCCACAAAGGAGGCTAAGACGAACACGAATAAACAGGTGATCAATGTGGCAGTGGTCATAATTCCCCATTCTTAAGAAACTTGGACTTCAATATTCAGGGCCGCTTTAACACGGTCGTTGCGGATTTCGCCGCCGTGGGTGACACAGGTAGCATCGACAATATCATCCTCAAAATCGAGGTTGAGGCCGTTGTCTTTGATCAGGTATTGCAGCAGTGTGGCAACGTTTTTGGCGTAGAGTTGGCTGGCATGGACGGGCATCGAGGAGGGCAGGTTGGTGGGGCCGATAATCGTGATGCCATGGTAGTTGATATCTTTGCCGGGGTCGGTGACTTCGCAGTTGCCGCCTTGGTTGGCGGCGAGATCGACAATCACGGAACCCGGTTCCATGCCCGCCACCATCTCAGCGGTGACGAGGATCGGGGCGCGTTTGCCAGGGACTTGGGCAGTGGTGATCACTACGTCCGATTGGGCGATCCGTTCCGCTAGGACAGCTTGGGTTTTGGCACGGGCCGCTTCGGAAACTTCCTTGGCATAGCCCCCTTCTGCTACGGTGTCCTCTTCCAGGTCAATCTCGACAAATTTCGCCCCCAAACTTTGCACTTCTTCCTTCACCGCTGGGCGAATATCAAAGGCTTCAACAATGGCCCCTAACCGGCGGGCGGTGGCGATCGCCTGCAACCCCGCCACACCGGCCCCCATCACAAACACCTTCGCGGGCCGGATCGTCCCCGCTGCGGTGGTCAGCATCGGGAAAAATTTCGGCAGGGCCGCCGCTGCCAATAACACCGCTTTATACCCCGCAATCCCCGCCTGGGAGGAGAGGGCATCCATACTTTGGGCGCGGCTGGTACGGGGGATCAACTCCATGCTGAAGGCGGTGATCTGGCGGGCCGCTAGGGCTTGGATTAGTTCCGGATCTGCTAACGGGTTGAGAAAGCTGATCAGGGCCGTGCCGGGGCGCATTTGCTCAATTTCATCACGGCTGGGGGGGGCAACTTTGAGGATCACATCGGCATGGCCCCAAAGCTCGGCGCGATCGGCAACAACGGCGGCCCCAGCGTCGCTGTAGTCCTGATCACTAATGTAGGAGCCTTCGCCGGCATGGGCTTCCACGAGGAAATGCCAATCCGGTTGCACCAGTCGCGCCATCGTAGCGGGAATCAAGGCTACGCGCCGTTCACCGACTTCAATAGCCTCACGGGTAATCGCAATTTTCATAGGTCAATCTTTTTCCTTAAACAATTCAGTACACCAGTCTAGACAAATCCCCTGATGGGGTAGAAATTTTTTCGACTCCACAAGCCATGGTGGCGATGGTAATCCCCCTGTTTATTGCCTCACCGTGTTCTATGACACCATTTTTGACGCTGCCTGTTGTGGTTATGTCCTTGCATCCTAGGGCGATCGCCCCCTGATCCCGCTACTTCTTTAACTTGTTTTATGTTTTGCGCTTCAGAATTGGCACAGAGCGGAACAAATCTGGCCCTCCCTCCCGTCAACCGCCTCAGCATTCTGATATAGTCAAGAACAATTGCTAAACGTTACGCTTTGTTTACAAAAAAATTTCCCTTTTTACCCTCAGCCCCCTCTAACTCACGGCCTATGTTATTTTCCAAAACCCTGCGAAATCGTCTGATTGCTGGTCTTGCTGCGGCGGGCTGTGCGATCGCCGCCACGCCAGTGATGACTGCCGCCCAATCGGGCCTGACGATTTTCAGCGGCGTGAATCGCCCCAACCTCCTCAACTACCGCATGGATCACGGTGGCCGCAATGCCCGCAATGCCCGGTATCGCCTCCGCCTTCCCGCCAACAAAGTTGAGTCAACGGTGGCGCAAATTTCTATCTATATGCCGGATTATTACGGGGGGGCAGAGGAGCGGTTTCGGGATCTAGAATGTGTTGAAAACTGTGAAAGCACGGAAGAAAAGCCCAACCGCATTTATGCTTTTAAGGATCCCAACCGTCTGATTAAGGTGGGCTACGGCAGCGGCTACCGCAATAGCGTCGAAGTGGGCAATGTCCAAATTGAAGAAAATTGTTATCGCTCCTGGGATGGCAGCAAGGAAACCTTTTTCCATTGCCTGCGGATTCCGCTCCTAGAGCCGTTGCAGGCCCGCACACCCGTGGAAATCAAACTGGAGCGGGTGCGGAATCCTTGGTTTGGCGGCACGTTCTATTTCCATGCGTTGCTCGTCACCTGTTTGGATGAGGAAGGCTGTTTTAATAACGCTGGGGATCAGCCGGTGAATGATACGCCGGAGTTTGCGGATTTCCGTCGCGCCAGTGTGGATTACGTCGGCACTTGGATTGTCTCAATTACCGATTAGCCTGAAGCCTCAAAGCTAACGGAGCGCTTCCTGCTCCGTTGGCTCACTCAGGGGGAGAGAAACCGTGAACGTCGTGCAACCCGGTGCGCTATGGACGGTAATTTCTCCCTCATGGCGATCGACAATTTTACGAACAATATCTAACCCCAAACCACTCCCTTCCCCCGCCACTTTGGTGGTAAAAAAAGGCTTAAAAATCTGCGGCAAAACCTCCTCAGTAATCCCAGGGCCAGAATCGGTAATCTCGACATGAATTGCGGTGGATGTACTGCGGGTGACAATCTCTAACACGCCCCGGTTTTGCATCGCTTGGAGGGCATTGTGGATCAAATTGCCCCACACCTGATGGAGTTCATCGGGGTAGCCTAGGAGGGGAGGGAGGGCGGGGGTATAGTGCCGCTCAACAGTGACCCCCTGCTTAATTTGGTTGTGGTAGAGGGTGAGCACCGTTTCAAGGCTGCTTTCCACATCGAGGGGCGATCGCACCCCGCTTTGATCGGAATGGGCATAGCGTTTGAGGGCAAAGACAATTTTCGCGGCCCGGTCAGTGGCGATCGCAATATTGTGGGTACTAATCCGCATCGTCACCAATTGATAAATCCAATCTAACCAGGTTAAATCCGGTATCTGCTCTATCAAAGCCAAGGGCGGCTCCCGCAGGCCAATTTCACTACAAATCCGCGCCACCAAAGCCGCTTCTGGAATCCCCAAGGTTTCCAAGTCTTGGGCAAGTTGTCGGCGGAGTTGCCGCTGCTCGCGGGTGGAGAGGGGCGGGGACGGGGGTTGAATCTCCTGAAGCAGCGTCAGTAATTGCGCCTGCTGATCCGGGGGATAGCTTTGCCAAATCTTGAGGAGTTTTCGGAAAGACTCCTGCCAAAACGTTTCCAGCACCCGCCCCGATGAACTGATAATTCCCAAGGGCGTATTAATTTCATGGGCAATACTGGCCACCAATTGCCCCAAAGCCGACATTTTTTCCGATTGGATTAGCTCATTCTGCATCAATTGCAGTTCTTTGAGCGTGCGTTCCAGGAGTTGATTTTTCTGTTGGAGTTGGGTTTCTGCTTCCTTGCGATCGCGAATATCCCGCGCCACCCAAATCACCGTTTTTTGATCCAGGGGGGAAATCCGGGCCGAAAACCAAATCTCCTCCTCCGAGAGGGTCAAGCAATAATCAAAATCCGTACCCTGTTGCTGCCCTAACACCCGCTGCACAATGGCAAACCACGGGCCTGCCGTAACCGGATCAAAAAAGGCCGCCACCGTTTCATTGATCCAATCCAGTTCCGCATCGTAAAGCCTGCTGAGGTGGGTCGGTGCGATCTCAATTTGATCAATTTGCGTGCAGTCCACATGGATCACCAACACCACATCCGTCATCGCTTCCAAAATGCCCCGCAGACGACTTTCTGATGTGGCCAATTGTCGGGCAATCAGTTGGCGTTCTTCGACTTGGGCTTTTAATTCTGCCCGGAGTTGAACCAGTTCCCGCTCTTGGTGGGCCAGGCGTTCTGCTAACTCTTTAACCCCTGCTTGATTATCCTCTACCGCCATTGTTATCCGAAGCCACGGGCTGATCTGAATCCACAACGGCCCATTCTATCCTCCCCTTCAAATATAGGGAGAAATGTCTTCCCCCCGTTCATCGGCCAGGTAAGACAGGGCGCGGAACCGCAACCCCACCAACTGATCATAAAGGGGATTGAGCTTACACATCGGCGGAATATGCACCAATTTTTTCCCAAACAGGACAATATCGCGCTCAAAGGGACATTGGGGAGGAACCATCTTGCAGACAAACCGGGCAACACGGGGGTCTTTCATATCCATGCCGTCGAGCCATTCCCGCACGGGATGAAGGGGATCGGGGGCTGGCCCCTTGACCCGCACCACATCCTGGGCTAGGGCCTCATCCACAAAGGCATCATCGGCCTGAAGGTCGTGTTTATTGGGATCGTAGAGGGTGTGCTCTAGGGCTTTGAGGGCATCCACCTGAAGACCCAAGGCGGCCAGAAAGCCATTGACAACTTTCGATTCTTCCACGGAATACACGCCATTGGCCAGGGCCATCATCACTGCTGTGCGCATGAAGTTTTCGGCGGTGTGGGGGTCATCCCCGAGGGTAGTAGCCAGTTCTGCTGGGCTAATCGGATCTAAACTGCCTAAATCGGTTTGGGGGGCGAGATCATCCTGGGTCAGTTGGGTAATCAGTTCTTTTTCTTCGGGATCAAAATGACCATCGGCCCAGGCGATGGTGAGCAGTCCCCGTAACCAAACGGAGATTTGGGTATCGCTGTAGGGGTGTTCTAGAAGCTGAGTCATCGGCGTTTGGGGGACGATTTTCCTAGATCTATTTTATGGCCAACGGGACAGCCAGCCTGGAAAACTTTGGCGATTCACAGCGGGGTTGAGGATGGCAACAGGTTGCCGATAAACCCTAGGGCGGTGGTGTAATCCTGTCGCTCTGTCCCCACCACAGACCAACCCCAGACGGTTTCAGGGGCCTGCCACAGTTGGAGATGATCCACCGCTGGATCGGCATAGAATGCCCCAGCGCCAGCC
>JAABSU010000133.1 GCA_011390265.1 Spirulina sp. | reverse complement strand
GGTTTCAGATAAAGGATCAGGGTCTTACCAATAAGGCGATCGCCCCCCCCAATGTTCGGAAATCACGCGGTTGGCCTTTGGATCAGAGTTGGTAGATTGGAAGCGTAGGCTTTTTGACTCTGGAGGTTGCGATGGTGGAATTTTTGGTCACTTGGTTGGTGTCGGCCTTGGCGGTGCTGCTGACGGCTTGGGTTGTGCCGGGGCTGGCGATCGCCAACTTCACGACTGCCCTGATTGCGGCCCCCATTTTCGGAATTGTTAATGCTGTGGTGAAGCCGCTCCTCGTCCTCTTCACGCTGCCCCTGACGATTTTATCCCTGGGGTTATTTTTATTGGTGGTGAACGCGATCGCCTTTGGTTTAGTGGGTTATCTCACCCCAGGCTTTGCCGTTTCCGGTTTCTTCCCCGCCCTGTTTGGCTCCTTTGTCCTGTCGATTGTGTCCAGCGTGTTAAACAATCTCCTCAAGGGGGATGATTCGAGCACGA
Organism: Spirulina sp.; assembly: GCA_011390265.1. Lineage (GTDB taxonomy): Bacteria > Cyanobacteriota > Cyanobacteriia > Cyanobacteriales > Spirulinaceae > Spirulina. The sequence goes on along the minus strand of JAABSU010000133.1, from coordinate 10,114 downwards.
TGCTTTAACGTCCTTGCCACAAGTTGGGATACTTCAAGACAGAGCTTGTAGCGTCAACCGAAGGGTATAGTCAAAATCCTTCGGTTGGCCGCCATCGATGGTCGGGTTAAACTCCCAAGTTTCGATAATGCGTTTGGCTAGTTGTCCCGCCTGGGCCGGCGTGAGCGGCCCGGCTAAAACCCGCGTTTGTTCGGCTAAGACCTCCGCTTTGCCGGTGGCATCGATAATCACCACGGCTTCTAAAATGGTTTGCTCTTCGAGGGAAACCCCCAAGGGGATCAGGTATTGGGCGATCGCCAAGCTTTTTTGGGCGGTGCGCACCGTTGCCAATTGATCGGGAATATCCCGCTGCACCGTTTGGCCATAGGCATTGGTAAAGCTGGGAATTGTGGGATTGGCGAGGATGGCGACAAATTCCTGGGGAGCGGGGGGGTTGGGGAGTTGTGGATCGGGATTGGGTTGCGGATTGGGGCTAGCTTGGGGGTTCGGGTTGGGACTGGGTTGGGGGCTAGGATTGGGGCTAGCTTGAGGGCTAGGATTCGGACGGGGTTGAGGACTAGGGCTAGGGCTAGGATTCGGACGAGGTTGAGGACTAGGACTAGGGCTAGGATTTGGACGAGGTTGCGGGCTAGGGCTAGGATTCGGACGAGGTTGCGCGGTGGGATTGGGTTGAGGGGGGGCGATCGCCCTTAGTTCACCCACCGCCATCGGTGCTGAGGGTGGAGCATTGGGTTCAAGCTCAGGGGTTGGCTCAACAGGAATTGTTGCCAATTGGGGCGGCGTGGGAACCGCTGTTTCCTGTAACGTCACCGGCAACCAATCCGGCATTCCCCCCCCCGCAGGCATCGCTAATCGCACCGTCGCCACCGGCAACAGCAAGAACAGCAGCAGATGACTCCCACCAGAGAGGAGCGCTAGAATCCACCACAGGCCGGGAGGGTCTTGATGGGTGGGGCGATCGCACATCGGAACCTCCAAAATTGCCAGGGGGAGGGCGAAAAGTTTTTCGCCCCGACTCGCTTCAATTTATCGAGAAATGGATACACAAGGGAAATAACCTAGGCGATCGCCAAACCGGAGCGCCGCAACAACATCCCATAATTGCGCCAAACCCCAACTAAAATCCCTTGCACTTCAACAGCATCAGCCTTGGCATAGATGGGATCATAGGCAAGATTGGAAGGCTTCAGCGTCACATCTTCCCCAGATTGATAGTAACGCTTCAGAGTTGTCCCCTCCCCGTCCACCCGTACCGCGACGATCGCCCCATCCTTAGGCACTTCATCAGCAGCAGGCCGACGCAACAGGACATAATCCCCTTCCATAATCATGTCACCGAGCATACTATCGCCAATCACCCGCAGGGCAAAGCAATTGGGTTGCTCTAGGACTCGGTGCAAGTCTAACTGCTCTTGGTCTTGAATATCGGTGTAGGGTTCAACGAGGCCACCAGCAGCGATCGCTCCCATGATTTGAATACCGGGGCGATCGGGAGCATAGGTAATCCGGATCGTGCGAGCTTTGCCCTCATCCCAACTAATATATTTCTTTTTCCGCAGCCGTTCCAAACGGCTCTGGATCGGCGCAGGGGATTTGAGGTTCATGGCCTTCATCATTTGGCGGATAGAAGGGGCATGTTGGGAGGTGCGGATATAGTCCACCAGCCAATCGTAAAGTTCCTGTTGGGCTTTGGTTAAAGATTCCATAATGATTGTTGGGGCAGTGAATGAACCAATTTTTCTCGGTCAAAATGATTGTACATCTATTCTAGAACCGGTGTACTCTGATAATACAGAAAATCTAGTTAAATTGGCCAACCCCAGGCAACCAGAGTTTTGGACAGCCCAAAACCCCCGGCCCAAGGGGTAGGATGCCCGCCCCTTGGGAGGGAGAAGCGGGGCGATCGGGGCGATCGGTATCCCTTCCCAGCGCTAGGCCCCAGCCTTAAACCGCAGAGCTAAAAAGAGTTGGATTGTCTTTAGCCCAATTGTCTTTAGCCCATCAGAATTACCGTATCAATCACATGGATAATCCCATTGCTGGCTTCAATATCCGAGGCGATCGCCGTCGCATTTTTCACCTCAAATATATCCCCGCAGGCAATGGGAATTGGTGAACCTTCTAGGGAGGTTAAAGTGGTGAGATCTTTTAACTCCGCTGTGGTGTACCGGCCAGCCACCACATGATATTTCAAAATCCGCTGTAACTGGGGAATATTTTGCACCAAAGTGTCCACCGTCCCCGGTAATAATTTGGCAAAGGCTTGATCATTGGGGGCAAATACGGTTAATGGCCCCGGTTGTTGGAGAGCTTCCACTAAACCCGCCACCGTAACCGCTGTTACGAGGGTTTGGAAAGCATCATTACTGACGGCAATTTCGACAATATTAGGCATTGGGAGAATGGGGAATGGGGAATGGGGAATGGGAAGGGCGAAAAATTTTTGTGCCTCCGGCAGGCTTAGGCCAACGCCCCTACCGATAGTCTTGATTTTGAATGTCATTGAGCCGCGCTTCTGGCCGGAGGAATCGATCCATCTGGGCTTCAAAGAATTGACGGTTTTTGCGTAAATGTTCCGGGTTGGGATCGTCGAGGGGATAGAGTAACGCTGTGCGCAGGGCTTGGATTACCGCCGAGGTGACATTATACATCGAGCGCTGGAACGTGATCCCCAATTGGATGAGCATATCATCTTCGCCCCGGCAATATTGCTGATAATAATCAACTAAATAGGGGGGTAAAAAGTGGAGCATATCTTGCATTAAGAGTGTGGGGGGAATGCCCGCTGTGCCGACGGGGAACACATCAGCGTAAAGGATGCCGTAGTGGAAGTCTTTTTGGTCGGCGGGAACCTGTTGGGCTTGGGCGTTGTAGGATTTTGTGCCTCGGAAGGGAGCGGTGCGATAGAAAACCGCTTCAACGTAGGGGAGGGCGGCCTCATAGAGCCACATAAAGCCTTTCGATTTGGGGATCAGTTCATAACATTGATCGCCAATATAAACATGGTGATAAATGGGACGACCGGCGGCGATAAAAATACCGTTGACGAGAAAATCCATCGCATCGGGGACAGTTTTAAATTCCCCCGCATCGTAGCGATCGCTCATCTCAAAAAAGACCGGAGCCATCACCTCCCAAAATAGCCCCAAGTTGGCGTAATAGGAAAGTTCCCGTACTTTCTCGTAAAACATCTCCGGGAAGAGTTTATACAAGCCTAGCATTAGGGGGTTGCCCTTGAAATAGGCCTTAATGGCGCGATCGCAATTTCCTAAATACTCCTCACTTTCGAGGTAATCATAGAACAGCCCCCCCATGCCCTGATGCCACAACATCGCCCGCATACAGGCTTCCGCAAACTCCATATTGATGCGATCGTGCCACAGGTGATGGAACAGTTTTGGCAGTTTCTTTTTTAATTCCCCTTTGTCCATAAATTCCAACAGTTCCGGATGGGCGGAAGCCTCCCCCTTTTGCCAAACCCGGAAATCCGCCGTCTCTCCGGCGTAATGGTTGGGTAAATCGAGATATTCCTGGGGTAAAAAGTATTTAAAAAAGGGTAGGGGATCGAGAAAAACCCGCTCGGCAATATAGAGCAAATCCCGCCAATAGAAATCCATGGGGACAGCATAGGCTTTGTAAATGCCGATGATTTGCATCAGGTTTTCTTCGGTGTCCGGGAGCATTGAGCCACCCGCTTCGAGACGATGGATGATCTCAGCGTAGGGATGGGTAGAGGGGGGGATTTTGAGGGTTGTGGTCATTGGTTTTTGGGTGAGGGGAAGTGAGAAGTGGGAAGTGAGAAGTGGGAAGTGAAAGTCTGTAGGGTGGGCATTGCCCACCGACTCCGCATATCAATTTTACAACCGGATTTCAGATGAGAAGAGGGAACAAGGAAGGGGAATCTTTTCTTCCTACTTCCTACTCTTCACTTCCTACTTCCTACTCTTCACTCCCTACTCCCGAAGGGCAATGATTGAGCTATGCAGTTCCGCCACGAGGGGCGTAGTGGTGGGTTCAATCCAGCGCAGCAGGGCGTTGGGTTGAAGGCCGAAGTAAATAATGATCGCCGTCAACACCAGGGCGGGCCATTGCTGACTAAAGCTGACGCGGGCATAGTAGGCGCGGCTATTATCCAGCTTGCCGAAACAGGTGCGGTTAATCAAGATCACAAAGTAGACGGCGGTGAGACCGGAGGAGAGGATACAGAGGAGCGTTGGGATCGGGAACGCCATAAAACTGCCTTGGAAAACGATGAATTCCGCCGCAAAGCCGATTAACCCTGGAATCCCAGCGCTGGCCATCCCCGCCAGGATCAGCAGCGCACTAGTGAGGGGCAGGCCCCGGATCGGGTTCATTAAACCGTTGAGGATATCGAGATCGCGGGTTCCGGTGGTTTTTTCAACAATACCCACCAGGAAGAAGAGGAGGGCGAGGATTAAACCATGGGCGATCATTTGGGCGATCGCCCCCAGCACACTCAATTCTGTCCCCGCCGCCGCCGCGACGAGAATATACCCCATGTGACCGATGGAACTATAGGCCACCATCCGTTTAATATCCCGCTGGGCGATCGCACTAATTGCCCCATAGATGACGCTCACCGTCCCGATAATCGCCAAACCAGGGGCAATGGTTTGCCATGCCGTGGGGAACAGTTGCAAGCCAAACCGCAATAACCCATAGGTTCCCAACTTGGCGAAGATGCCCCCCAGTAAAACCGTTGTGGCCGGCGAGGCTTCAACGTAGGTGTCCGGCATCCAGGTATGGAGGGGAACGAGGGGGGTTTTAATCCCGAAGCCGATCAACAGGATGGTGAGTAAAACCAGTTGGGGAATGAGGTCGAGGTTTTGGACTTGAAGATCGGTGAATTCAAAACTGGGGGATTGGCTGGCGAAGGTGGTTCCTAAAAAGCCGACGATCACCAATAGCCCCGAAACTGCGGTATAGAGTAAAAATTTTGTGGCAGCATAGCCCCGTTTTTCCCCACCCCAAATATTGATTAAGAGGTAAAAGGGGATCAGTTCCAATTCATAAAAGATGATGAACAGGAGTAGATTTTGGGACATTAATGCCCCGGCAATGCCGCCATTGATCAGCAAAATTAAGCCGTCGTGGAGGCGGGTGCGCTCCAAATTATTGCGATTGGTATAGAGGGCAATCAGCGTCAGCAAACTATTGAGGGCCAGGAGGGGCAAAGAGAGGCCATCCACCCCCAAACTGTAGTTGAGGCCCACCGGCTCCACCCAGCGGTGAAATTCGCTGAATTGGATCGCCCCGCTTTGGAGGTTGAATTGGGTGAAGAGGTAGATGATCCAGGCTAGGGAGGCCAGGCTAGAGAGGGCGGCGAGGGGGCGACTGATTTGCGGTTTAAGGAAGGCGACGGCGATCGCCCCCAACAGGGGAATGAGCAGTAAGGGGGTGAGCATGGTTGGTTAAGGCAGAGCAGTGAGCAGAGGGAGGGCAATGATCAGGCCAAAGAGAATCGTGCCCAAGATAATCGAGAGGGCATAGAACTGGACTTGGCCGGTGGTGTTGTATTTGAGGCTTTGACCACTGGCAAGGGTGAAGAGGCCGACCAGGTTCACCGCGCCATCAACGAGGATGCGATCGCACCAATCCACCACCTTCGCCGCCAAACCCACAACAGCAATCACCGTGACTTTATAGAGTTGGGCGGTATAGAGGTCGTAGGCGAGGAAATTCTGCACCGCCGGAATCGGTAGCCGGATCGGTTTTGCCACCCGTTCACCAACGTAGAGCCAGAGGCCGATACTCCCGCCGATCAGCGTTGAACCGATCAGCAATAACGAGGGCGTTTGTAGGACAATGCCCAAGGGCGGTAATAGCCCCAACAGGATCAGCAGTTGGGGTAAATGGAGGGCAATTCCCAACAGGATCATCATCGGCACGACCAACGCCCACAACCCTTCGGGGGAGCGGCGCGTCCAAGGGGTGACGGGGCCGGTGAACAGTTGGCCGAAAACGCGGGCTAAACTGCAAGCGGTCAAGCCATTGACGAGTAAAATCACGACCAGCAACGGCGGCGTTAAGCCATTGGCAATTTCTGCCCAACCCCAAAAACAGCCCAAGGGAGGAACGGCGACGAGGGAGAGCGCACCGACGGCAAAACAAATTCCCGAAATGGGGCGACGACTCCACAGGCCCCGCAGTTGGGTAATATCTTGGGCAATATTATTGAGGATGATGCCGCCGACGCTCATCAGGATTAACGCCATGGCGATCGCATAGGTTAACAGCAACACCAACGCCCGTTCCCCCTGACCCGTCCCCACGGCAATAAAGACAATGCCCAGATAGGAACTGGTGGCATAGGAAAAGACCCGTTTAATATCAATTTGGGCCAGGGCGATCGCCCCACAAGCGATGGCCGTAAACGCCCCGACAGCAATTTCCACCGTTACCACCGTGGGCGACAGGTTCAAAATTGGCTGCATCTGGATCAACACCCAGGCCCCCGTAGACACCACCACCGCATTCCGTAAAATCGTGGCGGGCATCGGCCCTTCCATCGCTTCATCGAGCCAGAGTTGCAGGGGGAACTGGGCGCATTTCCCTAAAGGCCCCGTGAGGAGAGCGAGGCCGAGCAATGTGGCAGTGGTGGGTTCTAAGGGATTTGTGGCGGCCCAAGCGGCTAACTCGTCATAGTTCCAGGTTCCCGCCAAAGGATAGAGGGCCACCACCCCCATCAGTAACACCAAATCCCCCACCCGTTTGGTGAGAAAGCCATCCCTCGCCCCCGTGACCACCAGGGATTGATTAAACCAAAAGCCGATCAGCAGGTACGTCCCCAGGGTGAGAATTTCCAGCATCACATAGCTAAAAAAGAGGGAATTGGTGAGCATCAACGCCGCCATCCCCGCTTCAAACAGGGCCAGCAGGGCATAGAAGCGGGGCCAGCCCCAATCCATTTCGAGGTAGGCGATCGCATAAATCTGCGTCAGGGCATTCAAGCCTAAAATCACTACCAACGCGCCCACCGTCGTTGCAGAAGCGCGAATATCCAAAACAATCTCTAGATTGACGGCATGGAGCCAGGGAACGGAAAATTCCAGGGGGGCTGACCACACCTCCCGTAGGGCAAAAAGACTATGAATAAAGGCGGTGAGGGTCATCACCAGGTTGATATAGCCCGCCGGACGGGGGCCGGTACGGCGAATCAAGCCCGGCGACCAAGGGATCGTTAACAATGCACCCAGCAGGGCGTAACAGGGGATTAACCAAATACTTTGACTAAAGGTGTTCATTGAAGGAAGGGTAATCCATCGGGGTCTATCGGTTGTGTGAGAGTATAATACTTTTATGAATCAGAAAACAAGTTAAGATTAGCTCATCACAATCTTCACCATTGCTGATCAATAGAGAGGTGGAATTGATCGGCATGGGGGCGAAAAAATTTTGTGCCTCCGGCAGGCTTACGCCAACGCCCCTACCTTACACCCTTGTCTGAATCTAACTCAGCGGATTTTGCATAACTAATCAACCAAGCTAGTAGGGTGGGCAATGCCCACCCTACAATTGCGACAATTGCAAGGAGAATGAGCATCTAATTTTTCTATTTTGCAGAGAAATTGACGGAGATCTTTCTGTCCCATGATTTGAAAAAATGCCAAATTAAAACTATTTAATCTAGGGGTGTTGGCGTAAGCCTGCCGGAGGTACAAAAATCTTTCGCCCCACGCCAATTCTAAATTGGATTAAGCCCATTTCACTACTTCTGAAACGTCACCGATGACATCCTCAGCCATCGCCCACCGTTTCATCAACATCAACCCCGCGATTCTCTGGAATCCACAACCCAAAAATGGGGTTATCATGCAAGCAGCCATCCTTTTTTGCGACCCCTAACGCCATGGCCTACAATACAGCCGAATTGATCGACATCCTCGACCGAGAAATGCGGGCCAGTTGTCAAGGCAAGCGGGTCTTGCTTTCCGCAGAAGCGCGGCTTAATGCGGATCCGGTGCTGGCCCTTGCCTTGGGGGCGGACAAAATCAGTAATGTTTATGCCTATCGGGAATTTCGTGAACAGATCCATCAGTATCAACGGGAACAGGGCGTTTCTGGCCTGATTTGGCGGAATTGCCAATTCCAAGGCCATCTCCTCACATTTCCTGAACTGCACAATCAATTAATTGCGATTCCGGCAGATTTAACCGTGTTACGAGAGGCGAAAGCGGAAGTGTTGGCGTTTTGGCAGCGGGTGAGTGCGCCCCTGCGTCTGTGGTTGTTGGGGAAAACGGAACGGGAAATTAACCCCGGTTTTGTGGAGGAGTTGGCGCGGGAGGCGGAATGGGCGGAGGTGGATGTGACGATGACGGAGGTATATTTGGGGCTGTGTTGGGGGAAGCCGGAGGAGCGCCATTGTCAATGGGCGTTCCCGGAGTCGGGCTGTCGGCGGATTGTGGCAACTCCGGGGGTTCCCAGCGCGATTAAGGTTTGAGGGTTTTAACCGTAGCGCATGGTTTCGGTGGGGGGGATGGCGGTGGCGGGGTCGAAGCGGCGGAGTTTGAGGAGTTGTAAGAGGAAGAGGGCGACATAGTGAGGGTTGAGGATCAAGTAGCGTTGCCAAAGCCGTTTTGGTTCTTGGATGAGGCGGAAAAACCATTCCATGCCGATCGCCTGGAGTTGGGGGGGAGCTTGGGGCAAGAGGCCGGCATGGAAATCAAAGGCGGCTCCGACGGCTAACAGGGGCATGGATAATAAATCCCGATATTCATAGATCCATACTTCTTGCCGGGGGCAACCTAAACCCACCAGGGTAATCCCGGCCCCACTGGCTTTAATTTCGGCGGCAATTTCCTGCTGTTCTTCTAGGCTTGTTTGTCGAAACCGGGAGGGTTGCATGCCGGCAATTTTGAGGTTGGGAAAGCGATCGCCTAAATTTTTCCCAAAGGCCGTCAGCACCTCCAAACGACTGCCATAGAGATACAGGGGGATGCCCAACTGGGCCGCCTGTTCGCAGACATAGAGGGTTAAATTGGGGCCATAGACGCGATCGCCCAATTGCGCCCCATGGAGCACATTCAACGCCCACCGCACCGGCTGACCATCGGGGCAAACCAAATCTAAATGATTGAGGCGGTAGCGGTGGACGTTATCCAATACGCCGGTCATCACGCCATGGACGGCTAGGGCAGACACCGAGAGGGGGGCGTGGTTTTGGGCGGCGGTGATGATTCTGGCCACGGCGGCGGCATAGTCGATGACGTTAACTTGTACGCCTAAAATGTTTTGTTTGCCGGTGTCGATCATGGTTTTAAGGGGGGAAGGGGGCCTTTGGGATTCTTTATGATCCTACATACCGAGGCAGCCCAATCCGAAACCTTGTGCCGGGGTGGGCGGGGTTGTTGGTGATCGGGCTGGTGAGTTCGATGTGGCCTGCCATTTCGGTGATTAAATCTTGGGCGATCGCCAATCCCAACCCCGTCCCCGGAATCTCCCCTAACCCCTGCACACCGCGATAGCGTCGCTCAAAAATCCGGGGCTGATCTTCTGGGGGAATCCCGAAGCCCGTATCGCTGATTTCCATACCGGCGTGGGTGGGGGTGCAATGGCTACCAATGCGGATCTCGCCACCAGCGGGGGTGTATTTAATCGCGTTATCCAAGAGATTGCTAACGATTTCTTGGAGGGCGATCGCATCTCCCCACACCGTTTGCGGGGGCCAAGGGTCGGGGGCGGTCAACGTTAGGCCGCGCTCTTGGGCAATGGCTTGGGCCGAGGCAATCAGGGGGGGGAGCAGGGTTTCGAGGGGGAGGGGTTGGCGTTGGAGCGTGGCATTGGGGAGCAGGGCGAGGGTTGCCCCTGGATCTGCCAAGAGTGGGGGGGTGGGGGCATTGGACAGGGGCGTATCCCAGGCTTTAAACCATTGTTCAAATTGCTGGAGTAGGGTTTGAATGCGATCGCTCTCCCGCACCAAGCTTTCTGCAACGCTATAGTTGCGATCGCTCGGTTGCAGCCGTTTGATCAGCAGCTTGCTAAAGGTGCGGAGGGCGGTGATCGGGTTACGAATTTGGTGGAGGAGGGTATCGAAGTGATCCTGCTGTTGTTGAAATTGGTGGTATTGGCGGCTGAGTTTGGCTTCCCCTTGGCT
>JAABSU010000132.1 GCA_011390265.1 Spirulina sp. | reverse complement strand
GGGGTGGGTTGGACGGGGATTTCTGGGGGTGTTTCTGGAGGGGTGGGTTGGACGGATATTTCTGGGGGTGTTTCTGGAGGGGTAGGTTGGACGGGTATTTCTGGGGGTGTTTCTGGAGGGGTAGGTTGGACGGATATTTCTGGAGGTGTTTCTGGAGGGGTGGGTTGGACGGGTATTTCTGGGGGTGTTTCTGGAGGGGTGGGTAGAGGCGCAAGGGTGAGGGTAGTGGGAATGCGATCGCTCAAAGGCCCGGCATAGCTGACAATACAGTTAACATTTTCCCCCCCACTACGACAGGCAATGCCCGCACTGCGATAGCCCACATCAAAGAGGGCCTGACGACGGGAGCGATCGCGGTTGCCATCATCAATAATTAATTTCGCCACCAGCATTAAGGGACTGCGAAAACCGCTGGCACTTTGGGCAAAAATGCCCTGCTCCTGGGCCAACACTACCCCGCTGGCGGCTTGACCCACTAAACCCTGGGCGGATTGGGAAAGATTGGGGGAAACCTCTAAGGGGAGGGCTGGCCGTAGGGTGCGGAGGACGGCGATCGCCTCATCCAACGCCACTAACCCCTCTTGGGTCATCACCGCATTTTCACCGGGCAAACTCACCTCAGCAGCACTGTAGTACTCCCGCAAACCCTCAAGCCAAATCGCATAACGGCGGGGATTCGTTCGCGCTCGGTTCAATTCTTGGAGCACTTTGTATTCCAATACAGATAGGGTGGAATTGGGGTCAAAGCTGCCCGGCGCTTGGGCCAGGGCCTCAGCTTCACGGTGAGCAAAGGCCGGCGCGTTAAGGGAGAGCAGCCCCCAAGCAATCAAACCACTGGCCAGGGCAAGGGTGCAACGACGAAGGAAAAACATAGGAATTTTCAGGAATTTTCCAAGAAACAGCAACAATAATTAGAACGCCTCAGGAAACGTTCATCAACAACGTACCCAATCTTAGCGAGATCAGTCGAGGGGCGTGGGAAAAACCGGAGCAGAATTGAGGCAAAATCCTGCCCCGATTCCCCCAGGGTGATCCTGCAACGGAGTTTCTCCGGCATGGGGTAAGATTGGGGGGAATTTCTCCACGTGGGCCATCGCGGCAATCCCCATAGCACTCATGTTAATGGTTGAAGAATCCAATCTCTTTTGGTTTGGCTTAGTTCTCTGGTTGGGAGGGACAGCGTTTTTCCTGAGTTTAATCGGGGGAAATAAAAGCACCCCATCCTCAGCAGCAATGCCGTCTACCGCTACGCCGGATTCATCCCCCTTGCCGCCCTTGGCCTTGGACTGTGCTTATCGCTTTGATGAAATTTTGAGCGATCGCCTCAAACAAGCGAACATTTTTACCTGGAACACGTTTCAACGCAAAGGCGGTCTCACCCCCCTGCACCTCAAACAACTGCGCCAAGGCTATTTAGATAAACTCAGTTTTGGTGAACTGAAACGGGTGGCGACCCTCCTCAACTGGAGTTTAGAAGAACTCTTCCAAACCTACGGCATTACGTTTCCCTCCTTGGGTCAAGCCTTCCAAGAAGTGGCCAAACTCCATGAACAGGGCCAGCAACTCTATAACGAAAAAGTCACGCTGGAGATGGAGTTAAGCACCACCCAAACCAGCTTGGCGATCGTTCGTCAGGATTTGGCCACCGCCCAGGAACGGGTCGAACTCCTGGAAACGGAACTAGAGCGCCGGGAACAGCATTGGCAAACCACCGTTGAAGATGCCAACAACCAAGTGATTCAGCTTCAGCAGCAATGCCGCCGCCTCCGGTCTGAGGTGCAACAGCAGCGGGATCAACTCACCCTCGAATTCCAACTGGAAACCTTCGGCCTACTCCAAACCCTCTTAATGAACTTCCCCACGGCGACGGTAATGGCGGAGGTGAAGCCCAATCTCCCCGCCCGCAATGTGGTGGCGCTGTTTGGCCCCCTCAAATCCCTCCTAGAGCAGTGGGATTATCAACCCATCGGCGAAGCTTGGGGGCAAGTGTTCTTTGACCCTCAACTGCACCAAGCCGATAGCCCCGATATCCGCGAGGGGGAATTGGTCTATGTGCGCTTTGTGGGGTATCGGGATGGGGATCAGATCCTCTGTCCTGCCAAGGTGAGCCGGAGCCTGCCCCGAGCTTAATTGGATGAAGAGTAGGAAGTAGGGAGTAGGGAGTAGGGAGTGGCGTGAGGCGTAAGGGGGCGAAAAATTTTTGTGCCTCCGGCAGGCTTACGCCAACGACCCTACATCACCTATAGCAGTAGCGAAGAGAGTTAGGACATCACGTACACATCGCGTAGGGTGGGCAATGCCCACCAGGAGAGGGTTTCAGATTTCTGGAACGTCCTAACAATACTGTCTAGTGCTATACAACCGCAAAGTCACACTTCCTACTTCTCACTGCACACCCAATGTTTTTGCAATACTGCCAGCAGTTTCGGGGCCTGGATGGGTTTACCCATAAAGTCCGTTGCCCCCACCATTTTCGCCCGCACCCGATCCACCAACCCATCATTACTGGTGAGAATCACCACCGGCAGGTTTTTAAACTGGGCAACGCGGCGAATTTGGCTACAGATTTCATAGCCGTTGGCGATGGGCATCATCAGGTCTAAAAAGACAAAATCCGGTTTGTGTTGCAGGAGGGTGGGCAAGGCTTGGATGGCTTCTTGCACCCAAATCACCTGATAGCCTGCCTCCCCTAAGATTTCCTCTAGGGTGCGGCCAATTTGGGGGCTGTCATCAATGCAGATCACTACGCCTTTGGTGCCGCTGGGTTGGGGGTTTGGGCATTCCGGTGGGGCTGGACTCAGGGGCGGTGCGCTGAGATCGGGGACTTCACTTAAACCCATGGCGTGCTGGCGGACGTAGGGAAGGAGCGATCGCGTCAGGATCAGCACATCTTTTTTCAACAACACCGCCAAATCCCGGAGCGTGCGCTTACTGTTAATTAACTCCGCTAACTGCTGGTAGCCCTTGGGGGGGAGCGTGGCTTGCAATTGCTGATGGTTCTTGATCACCGGGGCCAGGTTGGGGGAGCAGAGGGCCAAGCCCGCTTGGGCCCATTGCCCCCATAGGGTTTGGGTTTGGGTGAGGGCGCTGTCAATTTCTAGCGTCCAAGTGCGGGGCAGAATGCCAGTATCAGCGGTGGAGGGGCGAACGCCTAAACGGGGGGTGATGCGCAACCACTCCGTTTGGACTTCGGGATGGGGGGGAGATTGCTCCACCGCTGCGCCGAGGGCGGTGAGTTGGATTGCTTGGAGGATTTCAAACAGAACTTCGGTGACAACCCCTTCGATCATCGCCATCACAACTTCATTGTTGGCCAGTTGCCGTTTGGCTAAGAGGGTGAGGATTTGATAATCCCAGCATTCAAAGCAATCGCCCTGACGAATTTTCACCTGAGCCGCTCGGCTGGCCAGTTGGGTACAGAGCAGTTGTCGCCGCCACCGTCGTAGGGGATGGAGGCCGCCCGCAGCCCAAGCCAGTCTCCCTAGGGCAAGGTAGAGGCTCCAGGTTTGTTTGGGGGCAATGGTGATATCGAGACGACCCGTGAACTGGTGCTGCTCAAAATTGATCAGTTGCGATCGCAGGCTGGCCCCAGCAATCAAGGCACTGTGGGTCGTCTGATTATTGTCCACAGATGCGGATAATGGCAGGGAACCGGGCTGCTCCATGGCAACAGATCGATGCAAGTAGGTGGTGCGGAGAGTGGTGTTCACGAATCATTATTGGTTAGATGCAATGATACTTTAAAGCCCCATACTGATAATCCTAACCCTAAAGTTCGTAAACTTGTCACCAATAAAGTAACGATATGTAAACAATTCGTAACATTTTTCTGATTTGGAAATTATTAATCTTTGTGCCCAGTCGCTTCTCCGTTTTGCCCTAGGACAAAGGGCTTTAGTCTTGCGGCTTCACTTTAAATAATCCGTAAAATTAAGGCTTAATGATGGTTGACTGTTGGAAAAACATCCGCAAATTTACGAGTTGTGGATTCAGAATTTTTAATTTTTAAAGTATTGGTAAAGATCAAGGCTTTTTCGCTTTGAAATGGCTCAAAAATTACCAAGGCTTCACAATTTTGGCCGAACAATCTCCCCGGAAGGGGGCTAGGGAGGGGACGGGGCGATCGCAATATGCCACAATGGGAGACGCTGAAAATTTGTTTAGAATCTCCCTAATCCTGCTGCAATGACCGTTACTCCCCAAGCTCCCCCCAAACCCACCACCCGCCGCCTCGTCTTTCCCTTCACAGCGATCGTCGGTCAGGAAGAAATGAAGTTGGCGCTGCTGCTCAATGTCATTGACCCCAAAATTGGCGGGGTGATGATTATGGGCGATCGCGGCACCGGGAAATCGACGACCATCCGCGCCCTAGCGGATTTACTGCCCGCGATCCCCGTCGTTGAACATGATCCCTTCAATAGCGATCCCCATAACCCCGAACTGATGGGGGATGAAGCCCGCCACCACTACGAACAGGGGGAACCCCTCCCCACCACGACGATGAAAGTCCCGATGGTGGATCTGCCCTTGGGGGCGACGGAGGATCGTGTTTGTGGGACGATCGATATTGAAAAGGCCCTCTCGGAAGGGGTGAAAGCCTTTGAGCCGGGGCTGCTGGCTAAGGCCAATCGCGGCATCCTTTATGTGGATGAGGTGAACTTGCTCGATGATCATTTAGTGGATGTGCTCCTCGATTCCGCCGCCAGTGGTTGGAATACCGTGGAGCGGGAAGGGATTTCGATCCGCCATCCGGCTCGGTTTGTGTTGGTGGGTTCCGGGAACCCGGAGGAAGGGGAATTGCGCCCCCAACTGTTGGATCGCTTCGGGATGCACGCCGAGATCCGCACCGTCAAACAGCCGGCCGAACGAGTGAGAATTGTCGAAGAGCGGTCAGCCTTTGACCAAGATCCCGCCGGTTTCTATCAACACCACATCACCGAACAGGAAGCCCTGCAAGCGAAAATTGTCCAAGCCCAGGAGCGTTTGCCCCAGGTAGATTTGGATTATGATCTGCGGGTGGGAATTTCTGAGGTGTGTTCAGAATTGGATGTGGATGGACTGCGGGGGGATATTGTTACCAACCGGGCCGCGAAGGCGATCGCCGCCCTCGAAGGTCGCACCACTGTCACCCTCGATGATATTCGCCGCGTCGTCACCCTCTGCCTGCGCCATCGCCTCCGCAAAGACCCCCTAGAAGCCATTGATTCCGGTTATAAAGTGGAGAAAGCCTTTAACCGTGTGTTTGGTGTAGAGGCAGAAGCAAACGCCTAGGGAGGCGATCGCCCATGGCCCATGAGCCAATCATTCAACTGAGCAACGTCACCAAACGGTTTGGGAACAGCGTCATTCTTAATGGGGTGGATTTAGATATCTACCCCGGCGAGGCTCTGGCGATTATTGGCCCCTCCGGTACGGGGAAATCGACGATTTTACGGATCATCGCCGGGTTACTCGAACCCGATAGCGGCGAAATTCGCATTAAAGGCCAGGAGCGCAAGGGGTTAATCGAAGATCACCCCGACCCGATTACGATTAGCATGGTGTTTCAACAGGCGGCGCTGTTTGACTCCCTGACGGTGGCGGAAAATGTCGGATTTAGCCTTTTTCAACATTCACACCTACCGGCGGCCACCATTGAGCAGTTGGTGCGGGAGCGGTTGGCGTTGGTGGGGTTGGGGGATATTGGCGATCGCTTCCCTGCCCAGCTTTCCGGGGGGATGAAAAAACGGGTCAGTTTTGCCCGCGCCATTATGATCAACCCAGAAAACCCGGCCAATAATCCAGAGGTGATCCTCTACGATGAACCCACCGCCGGCCTCGATCCCATCGCCTCCACGGTGATTGAAGACCTCGTGCGCCATCTCCAACGGGATACCGGGAACTGTGACACCTATGTGATGGTCACACACCAAGACAGTACGATCCGCCGCACTGCTGACCGGGTGATTTTTTTATTTGGCGGCCAGGTGCAATGGGATGGGCCGGTGACGGAGATTGATCACACGCCAAACCCGTTAATGCGGCAGTTTTTCAGCGCTAGTATTGAAGGGCCGATCCCGATTATTGCTTAGGATCAAAAACCCGGAAAAAACCCCTAGGGCTGATGTCATGCCTTGAAATTGGCCTAGGATTGATCTGTTGTGAGGAGATGCCCCGATGCGATCGCGAACCCTTCGAGAAGGCTCCATTGGCCTGTTTATCCTAATGGGCGTGGCCCTGTTTGGTCTATTGATCCTTTGGTTGCGCGGTGTGCGGTTCAGCCGCGATAGTTATACCGTTTATATTGAGTTGAGCGACAGCAACGGCATGATTGTTGGTGGTGCGGTGCGGTACCGGGGGGTGAAGGTGGGCACGATTGAGGAACTCACCCCCACCACCAACGGCATTGAAGCCAGGGTGCTCATTTCCCCCGCTGATTTGCTGATGTCGAAAAATGCCCAGGTGGAGGCGAACCAATCGGGGTTAATTAGCGAAACGACCATTGATATTACCCCCTTGAGCCAAGTTCCCAACCCAGATCAACTGCCCTCCCCCTTGAGCCGCCGCTGTAACCGGGAAATTGTGATCTGTAATGGCGATCGCCTCCAGGGGGTGACGGGGATTAGCTTCAATGCCGCCATCCGCAGCACGATCCGCCTCAGCGAACGGCTCACCGATCCAGAATTTTTTGACAATATTACCAGCCTCACCTCCAATGCCAGCCTCGCCGCTGCCCAAGTGGCAGAATTAGGGGCAGAACTCACCCAACTCTCTCAATCGGTGCGGGGGGAATTAGGGGTGGTGTCCAGTACCGCCAACAGCTTTGCCAGTACCGCCAATAACTTTTCCACCACGGCCCAAGATCTCTCCAGTGCCGCCCGCGACATCACAACGATCGCCGCCACCTCCGCCCGTCAGATCAACAGCACCGTCGCCGCCTACGAAGGCACAGCCCAAGAACTCAATGCCCTCGCGGGTAACATCAATGCCTTGATTAGCGAAAATCAAGCGAATATCGGCATAACCCTCGACAGCATCGGCTCCACCAGTAATGAATTAACCGTCCTGATTCGCAACTTCAACACCACGTTAGAATCCGCCGATACCCGTGAGCTATTGGATAATCTTGAATTGCTCACCGCCAACGCCGCCGAAGCCTCCAACGCCTTAAAAACCGCTGCCGATGCCTTTAATGATCCCGCCACAATCCTAACGCTGCAACGGACGATGAACGCCGCCCGGGCCACCTTTGAAAACACCCAAAAAATCACCGCTGACCTGGATGAACTGACGGGAAATCCTGGGTTTCGGCGGGATCTGGAGCGGCTGATTCGCGGTTTAAGTGGTTTGGTTTCTTCCACCCAACAGCTAGATCAACAGATTGGGATTGCCCAACAGCTAGAACTGGAGGCGGAGGCCTTAGCCACCGCCTCCGCTGAAGCGTCCTCTGGGGATCAGCCGATTTTGCGATCGCCCTCCCCCGAAGCCCGCCGCCGCGCCGCCGTCCAGGTGTTCACCGAACCCTAACCAGGAGCACAACTATACTGGCGAGCCGCCTGTACCATGACGTTATCCACCCCATTCACAAGAACTTGCCCGGACTGGCCGGGATAATTCACCACCACACTAACGATCAGCGTGCCAAATTGGCCATGATCCACATAACCCGAGAGCGCCCGCACACCGTTGAGCGTGCCGGTTTTGGCGCGGACAATGCCAAAGGCGGGGGTAGAGCGGAGGCGATTAGTGAGGGTGCCGCTGTGACCGGCAACGGGGAGGGAACTGAAAAAGACATCATAGCCATAGCCATTCTGATGCATACCTCGGAGGGTGGTGGCGATCGCCCTTGGTGTGGCCAGGTTTTGGCGGGATAACCCCGACCCATCTACCTGCCGGAAGCTGCCCCGGTTCACCCCCAGGGGTTCGAGGGCATTTTGGATCGCCGCTGCGCCGCCAATACCGCGAAACAGGGTGTCAGCGTAGGCGTTGTTACTGCGTTGGTTGGTGGTGTAGACCCAACTACTAAGGCTGGTGGATTGGATGGGAGATTGGGGGTCGTAGAGTTGGAGGGCGGCGGCGGTGGTGAACAGTTTAATATTCGAGGCCGGAATAAAAAACTCATCGGCATTGCGGCTGTAGAGCACTTCGCCCGTGGCCAGGCTTTCAATGTGAACCCCCCATTTACCATTGCGGTAGGGGGCCTGCTGCAAAATGCTATCAATGTTGTTGCGCATCTGGGCCATGCAGATCGCAGGCATTGCGGCGGTTTGGGTGAGGAAAGCTTCCGGTTCGGGGGTGAGCCGCACCGCATCGACGGCGTAGGTGTTGGCCGGGGGATTGGCGATCGCCATCGGAGCCATCCCCCCGGTTAACAGCAAACTCATCAAAGCCAAGCTGCTGGCTTGTAAACGATTGACCATAGGAAAAAGTCTCAAGAGTGTGAAGAGTTTTGTGATCATACACTACACTTGAGACGTTTATGGTATGGGATGGTTGCAGTTTAAGCCGAGCCGTTGCTTAGGCAGGAGTGCGATCTTTAATCAGGACGTAGGGCTGATCGTGCTTGCCGCTGTAGATTTGGGTGGGGCGGAAAATGCGGTTCGCGTCTAATTGTTCCCGCCAATGGGCCAACCAACCGGCCACACGGGCGATCGCAAAAATCGGCGTAAACAAATCCGTGGGAATCCGCAACTTGCCATAAACTAACCCTGAATAAAAATCCACATTGGCATAAATGCCTCGGTGTCCCAGTTTTTCCTCCACCACTTTTTCCACTTCCAGAGCCACTTCATAGAAGTGATCATGACCCATCTGCTCAAAGAGGCGTTCCGCCAACTGTTGTAAAATCGTCGCCCTGGGATCTTTCACCTTATAAACCCGGTGGCCAAAGCCCATAATCCGCTTTTTATTGGCAATGCAGTTCTCAATATAGGGACGGACATTTTCAATCGTGCCAATTTCCGCCAACATCGTCATCACTTCCTCATTGGCTCCCCCATGGAGCGGCCCCGCTAGGGTTCCCACCGCAGAAGCCACGACGGCGTAGGGGTCGGTCATCGTCGAAGCCGTCACCATGGCGGAAAAGGTGGAGGCGTTGATTGTATGTTCGGCGTGGAGGAGGAGGCAGACATCAAAAACACGGGCGGCGATCGTATCGGGAACCCGCTCTGTCAACATATACAGAAAGTTGGTGGAATAGTCCAATTCATCATTGGGTTGAATCGGATCATTCCCTTTACGCATCAATTGGAAGGCCGCCACCATGGTCGGGATTTTAGCGAGCAACCGCACCACCGCTTGGCGAATATATTGGGGATCATTCAGCGCCCGCCGGGAATAAAATAGCCCCAAGGCGGCGGCGGAGGTTTGGAGGGCATCCATGGGATGGCCCGACTCGGGAAAACATTTCATCATGTCCCGAATCCGGTATTTAATGCGGCGATGATACCGAATATCCGATTCAAAGGCGTTGAGTTCTGCCGCTGTGGGCAGATACCCCCAAATTAATAAATAAGCCGTTTCGAGAAATGTGCTTTTTTGGGCTAATTCTTCGACGGGGATACCGCGATATTCCAAAACACCCTTCTGCCCATCCACATAACTGATGGCAGATTGGGCAGCAGGCACATTTTCCAAACCGGGGATATATTCACAGGCGGTCATAATGTTTCCTTATCGGCGAGCACGAAGGATTCTCAAGTTAACTTACCCCATAATTGCAGCCCCGTGGTGAGGGGGAAATAAATTTTGATTGCGTTTTAATGCAATTTAATGCAATTGTGGTATGGGATACGGAATTTTATGCAGAAATGGCCTGGGATTGAGATCTCAGGGGGAGGGGGAGATGGGTACGCTAACGCGAATCGCAACTCAACGGAGAGGGTGGGATTCGAACCCACGGAAACTTTCGCCTCACTCGATTTCAAGTCGAGCGCATTCGACCACTCTGCCACCTCTCCAAGGTTTTAATATCATAGCAAGGGTTTTGCGTTTTGGACGGTGCTGTACAGGGGTTGCTCCGAGGCGATCGCCCCCTGGGGAGTCACCCACACCAGGCGGGCCTGGGCCACTTCCCCCCCCGCGAGGGTGACGAGGGAAAAACTGTGCTGGGTTTCCTGCTGAGTTGCAATGACGCGGGGCACTTGGGCGGCGTTGAGATAGAGGGTTTCCCCTTGGGTGTTGATGATGTCCCGGGGGCGATCGCGGCGATGGCGGAGGCTGTGGTGCATGTGGCCAAAGGTGACGAGGGGGATGGGCCTGCCTTGGCGGCGGCCGTGGGCAATGGCGACGGCGAGATCTGGGTCGCCAAAATCTCCCCCGAGGGGGTTCCAATCCTTCCCACAGGTGGATTCTGGCTGATCCCCCAAACCGTAGGGGCCATTGTGGGCGAGGAAAATTAACCGGGATTCCGTGGCAGCATCGACGGCGGCACAGAGGCGATCGCCCGACTCTGCCAAATTATGCACCCCATAACGCTGGGCATAAAACTGCTCATTAATCCATTTCGGCCCCCCCCAACTACAGGGCCGCCCCCCCACCACCGACAGGCCCAAGGCGGGGAAGTTCCGCACGCCATAGCCCACATCGGCCACCCCCAACAAATCCAATTGTTGCTGTACCCGGTCTTCAAAGCGGTGATCATAGGGGGATT
>JAABSU010000131.1 GCA_011390265.1 Spirulina sp. | reverse complement strand
GGGTTTGGAATCTTCCTCCGCTTGGGCCGTTTCCAATTGGCTCCGTTGCCCTAACATCGCCTCCTCCACTTGGGCAGCAATCACCGGCCCCACTTTCCCTAAATCCTCCCGGATCGTGTTGATCTTCTGGGCCGCCCGCATTAAAAATTCTAAATCTCCCTCTAGTTCCCCCGGTTTGCAACCTTGGGACTTTTGATCTTGATAGCCTTGACCGACAAAGTGGTAGATCATCACTGCTTTGGCCCGTTGACCGTGGCGATCGATCCGGCCGTTACGCTGCTCCATGCGGTTGGGGTTCCAGGGGATTTCGTAGTGGATTAGGTTGGCGCAATGGTTTTGTAAATCTAAACCTTCGGAGGCGGCATCGGTGGCCAGGAGGATGCGCACCGGGGAAACGGTGGGGCTGGCTTGGAAGGCGGCTTTAATTTTTTCCCGTTCGTCGCTGGCCATGCCGCCGTAGAGGATCATGAGTCGCTCATCGGCTCCCAAACCCTGAGCAATCAACAGATCCGCTAACCATTTCTGCGTTGCTCGGTATTCCGTGAAAATAATCACCCGCTCCTCTGTCCAATTCCCCCCAGCTTTCAAGTTTGCGTTTAACCATTGCAGCAATTCCCGCGCTTTACTATCAGGGGTGCGGGCGGCGCGATCGCCCCATTGGGCTAACCAATGCAGACATTCCCGTTCCTCTGTCGTGAGGGGGCGAAACAGGGCCGTGGTTTCTTCGATCACCTCCTCGGTGGTTTCTTCATAGGTGCGATCGTCGGCAAATTCTTCCTCTAGGGTGGCCAGTTGCCGCTGTAAGAGTCCTTCACTGTGGGCGCGGAGGGGTTTAACCCGCGCTTTGCCCTGCTCAACAGTGTGTAAATGCTTCTGAAGCGTGGTGACAAAGGCTTGGGGACTGGAAAAGAGGCGTTTTTTCAACAACTTGAGGACAAATTCCGTCGCCGTTTGTTCGAGGCGACTGTTGGCCCCCTCCCGACGCAGGCGCGTATATTCATTAAGCTTGCGATTGGCTTCCCTTTCCTGTTCGTCATAATCGACGGCGATCGCCCCTAAACGCCGTTCTGGAAACCGAGGCGTACCATCCCAATGGGGCGGTAATTCCCGCTTGAGCCGACGCACCATGATCAATTGCAACTGTTTCGGGTCGGGGGGAACTTCCCGCGCAAACCGTTGGGAGTCGAGGAGTTCTAACAGAGCGGTGAAACTTTCGGGATAGCCGTTGTGGGGCGTGGCGGTGAGGAAGAGTTTATGTTCACAGTGGGGGACGAGGCTGCGGATTGCGGCGGTGCGTTGGGAATCGACGGCGTATTTCCCCCCGGCAGCGGGGGCGATATTGTGGGCCTCATCGACAATTAACAGATCAATGCGCCGGGGATAGAGGGATTCATTTTCGGCGGGGAGTGTATCCCGCAACAGGCGGAGGGGGCGATCGCGCTTCAGGAAATCAATGGAGGTGATCAAGCGGGGATAATGGGCCCAGGGGTTGATGTGCAAACCGCGATAGCGACGCAGATATCGCATCAGGTCACGGCTCACAATGCGAAAATCGAGGCCAAACTTATCCCGCATCTGTTCCTGCCATTGCACCTGTAGGGCAGAAGGGCAAACGATCAGCATCCGTTGCGCCCGCTGACGGAGCAGAAATTCCTGCGCCACTAACCCCGCCTCGACGGTTTTCCCCAACCCCACATCATCGGCAATCAACAAATTGGCCCGGGGCATCTGCACCGCCCGCACCACCGGATCGAGTTGATAATCTTCAATATCAATGCCGCTACGGAAGGGGGATTGAATCAGCGTGCGATCGCCCTTCGACACCGCCCCCCACCGCACCGCATCTAAAAACGCCGCCAGCACCTCCGGCGGATCAAACCCATAGGGCCGGGGCAATTCCCGCTCCTCAAAAAACCGCGCCCCATTCTCCAACTCCCAAATCACCTCTAGGGTTTGCCCCGCTGCATCATCTTCAATCACCGCCAAGCTCACCCAATGCTGCCGGGGCACCGGCCGCAGTTGGAGGGGATGGCTGGGCAATGTCGAGGGTTCAATATTGAGGACGGTGCAGCGTCTGCCCCTCACTTCGACCAACTGACCTTGTTCGGGGAGTGCGGTTTTACCCATGGTTTTGGTGGTTTTTTCCTAGGATAACTCAGGGTTGAGGCGTGAGGGAGCCGGCCTAACTGGGCAAGCCCATCACCTGACGATAATGGGCTTCCACCGCTGGTAAATCTGGGGAGGGCCGTTGGATTGCGCCCAAACTGAGGCGATCGAGGTCGCCACAGAGTTGATCTAGCTCTAACCGCGTCGGTTTTCCTCCGGCGATGATCTGCTCACCCCTCACCCAACTATGGGCCACCGCATTCGTCGGCCGTCCCATCACCAACAGGCCCAAGGGATCGGTTTTCGGCAGTAGAGACAGGGTTTTGAGATCGTAAAGCACCAGATCCGCCTGCTGGCCAATGTGAACTGTACCAAGGGCATCGCCCCCATTCAAACCCCTGGCTCCCCCTAAGGCCGCCATTTCCACCGCCTCACGGGGGGTGAGCCAATGGCGATAATCGGCATCGGTGATGTTGTGTAGCATCGTGCCGATTTTGATCGCTTCCAGCAAGTCTTGACCATCATTACTGGCGGAGCCATCACAACCAAAGGTGACATTGACCCCCGCCGCTCGATATTTCAATACGGGAGCAATGCCACTGCCCAGGCGCAAATTACTTAAAGGATTGTGAACCACCGTTGACCCCGTTGCTGCCAAGATCGCAATATCCCCATCATCGAGCCAAACACAATGGGCCAAGGAGGTGCGGGAACTTAAAAATCCCAAATTTTGTAAATGGGCCACCGCTGAACAGCCGTATTGTTCCTGGGCTAGTTTTTGTTGGGCCTTGGTTTCGAGTAAATGGGTGTGGCGACAGAGGTTGTGGCGATCGCTCAATTCCACACAGCCCCGAAACAGTTGATCGGAACAAAGTTGTAAACCCGTGGGGGCGGTCATGATCGAGATCCCTGCCTCGGGCCGATGGAACCGTTGGACGGCAATTTCGAGGATCTCCAAAATTGCCGCTGTGGTGAGTGGCCCCTCCCCCGGTTGCCAATTATTATCCCCCTTGGGAATGCCGGCATCGGGGTGCTGATCGTAGATCAATGGGCCAATGAAGGCGCGAATCCCCACCGCCTGATAGCCCCGTACCGCTGCGGCAATGGTTTCTAATTCCTGGCCCGGTAGGAGGATGAGATGATCCACCACCGTTGTACCGCCGCTGAGGAGGGTTTCCACCGCCGTGGCGATCGCACTGAGATAAATATGTTCGGGGGTGAGGGTGGAAACGGCGTAAAGTTCCGTCAGCCACAGTTCTAGGGGGTAGGGGGCGATCGCCCCCCGCTGCCAGAGTTCGGGGGAATGGGTGTGAGCATTGACAAAGCCCGGTAATAGCAAATGCCGCGAGCCATCGATCACCGTACCGCGTGGGGCCAGATCGGGGGCGATCGCCTGAATTTCTGTCCCTTCAATGTAAACATCAATAACTTCGTAGCCTGTAGCCGTTGGGCTAATCGCTTGCTTAATCGTAAAACTCACCGAGGTTAACCTCCGAGGGAATGGCGGGCTATTCCACTGCCGCGTAGGCTGCCAGCGGGTAAAGCACTTGGGGCTTAATTGTAAAGTAAAACACCGCCCCCTCTCCCACCTTGCCCTCGGCCCAAATCTCCCCCCCATGGCGGCGAATGATCCGCTGCACCGTCGTCAAACCAATGCCTGTGCCCTCAAATTCAGTTTGGGAATGGAGTCGTTCAAAGGTTTTAAACAGGCGATCGGCATAGGACATATCAAAGCCCGCCCCATTATCCCGCAGAAAAAAGAGCGGTATATCCTCCTCAATGGCGTATTGTTGGCGAATTCGGGGATCCTCACAGCGGCCCAATTCAATTCGAGCGTGCGATCGCTTACTCGTATATTTCCAAGCATTCCCCAAAAGATTCTCCAAAATAATCCGCAACAGCGATTCATGGCCCACCGCTTCTAAGTCTGCCGCCACCACAAACTCCCCCTGGCGTTCCGGCGCATTGGCCCGCAACTCATGAATCACATCCAGAGCAATTTTACTGAGATTCACCGGCACCAAAGTCAATTCTGCCCGCGTCGCCCGCGATAACTGCAACAGGTCATAAATCAATTGTTTCATCCGTCGGCAGGCATTATTAATCTGTAGTAAATAATCCTGGCCCTCTTCATCCAAATACTGACCATATTCATCTTCCAGCATTTGATTAAAAAATTCAATATGGGAAATGGGGGTGCGTAAATCATGGGAAACAGTGCGAGAAAAAGATTCGAGTTCTTCATTGACCGCTTCTAATTCCACCGTGCGCTGTTGGAGGGAAACATTCAACTGTTGAATTTGAGCTTCTGCTTTTTTGCGCTCGGTGACATCCCGCCCCACACAGACAAAATCCTGCGTATCTTCTTCCGTTTCAATTACACCACAGGAGAAAGAAACATAAACCACATCACCATTGCGCCGCCGACAAATCACCTCCGCTTGGGAGACCACTTTCCCTTCGGTAATATGCTTTAAAAAGTTTTGATCTTCCACCAGTTTACTAATCGGTTGGTTGATCAATGCCAATTCACTATAGCCAAATAACCGCTCTGCCGCCGCATTAATTTTTTTAATAATCCCTGATTTCGTCGTGACAATCAAGGCATCAGCCATGGAATTAATAATTTGGGTAATATAATTTTTAGTTGTAGCTAATTTTTTCAGCAATAATTGAGCTTCGTTGGCACTTTGAATCAGGCGCTGCTGAAAAATCATCCGCTCGGTGGCATTGTTCAGCAATACAATCAAGTGGGGAGGATTGATGCTCATGACAGCGTTGGGATAAGCACTGACATAAAGATCAAAATAGAGGGGAAAATCGGATTCACAAAATCGTGCGATGCCGGAAATTTCATAGCCTCGGTGATTGTTGCTTAAAATTGCCTGTAAAATACTCTCTAACCCTGAAAGTTCTGGAAAACTTTCTCGCACATCTTGACCTTTTTCGATGGCTGTATTGGCTTCAGCATAGCGTTGCACCCCATCGGAAAATTCTTGAATCCTCAAATTTTCATCCAAGATTAAATAATCTTGATGGGTAATCGGGGGCATCATCAACGTATTTTGCAAATGGCTTTGGGTGTCAAGTAAAATATCCCCTAACATTTGCTGCATCATCGTTGCTCGCTCAATCACTTGATTGAGATAACTGGCGGTGTTTTCCTCAAGAGGGGTTTCGCGGGGCTTGGTGAGGAGGTCGTTGAGTTGATTGCGGATCTGGATCAGGGTTTGGCGGAGGTGGTGGCTGGCTAGGTAGGGAAATTGGCTTAAGGCGGTGTTTTTGAGACTTGTCTGGGTTTGGGGGGGGATGGCGAGGGGCCGCCGTTGGCTTTGCTGCTCAATGATCTTGAGCCGTAGTTTTTGCTCGATCAGGGGGCTGGACTGGAGGATATAGTCATCAAGACCCACGTTTAAGAGGGCTTGTAATCCGGTGATGTTGAGGGTGGGGAGGAGGGCGATCAGGGTGGCGTAGGTGTGGGTTTGGCGGAGATGATGGCAGGCCGCAGCGAAGGCGGCATCCTCTGCTTGGCCTTGGATGAAGATGAGGGGATAAAAGGGAGGGGGTGGCGGCAGAAGATAAATTGTGGTTTCGCAAGTGACGATATGGCCACAGGAGCGGAGCAGTTGTAGAAATGGTTTGATTGTGACACCCTCTCCAATCACTAGCACCTGCATGATGATTTCCTCATGTTAAAAATTGAGTATTCTGCTTCTCCATAACCCTGATGCGATGCTTTTAAACTTATTATCATAGGAAGCGTTGAGTCCAAACTGATAGAGATCACTCCTACATACGGCATGGCTAAGGGTAACAACAACTTTTTGGGGCGGGCGGTTGAGGATATCCATGGCTAGCTCCATGATACTGCTCACCGATGATCTCTTGCTGGACTATGCTCGTTGTCATCGCCGTGCCTATCTTCACCATGGGGGCGATCGCCACCACCGCGCCCCCGAAAAGGATTTCGTCTTAAAATTGCGTCGGGAACACCAACAGCAAATTCAAAAGGTGCTGGCGGGTCAAACCGTTGTCACTCCCGAATATACCTCCCAGGATTGGCCCACGGGAGCCGCTGCGACGGAAACTTTAATGGCGGCGGGGGTTGAGCGAATTCACCGGGGGATTTTACGCTGGACAGCGCCCCTAGAGGAATGGCCGCACCTGGCAGGTTTGGAACTGGTGGGACGGCCGACGTTGTTGGTGAGGCAACCGGGGGTTTCCCGGTTTGGGGATTGGTGCTATCAACCGGTAAATATTAAGTTGGGAAAACGGCCCAAATCAGAATACAAGCTGGTGGCAATGTTCCAGGGGTTAATCCTGACCCAAATTCAGGGCACGGCCCCCCCTGACCCCCAATTAATTCTACGGGAGGGGAGCACCCACCGCGTCGATTCTGGTTATTGGCTGGGGAAGATGGTGACGGCGATGGGGGATTGTGTGGCGGCGTTGCGGGGTGAGGAAGCGCCGGAGGTGTTTATTTCTCGCCAACGCTGTAGCCTTTGCCCCTGGTATGACCATTGCCATGATGTGGCGGTGGCGACTCAGCATTTATCCCTGGTGCCGGGGGTGACACCGGGACGTTATGCCAGTTTGCAGGGGGCGGGGGTGACGAGCTTGGCCCAATTGGCTGCTTTGCAACCGGAACAGGTGGAGCCGGAAATTGATGGGGCGATCGCCCGCCATATCCAATGTCAAGCCCAGGCCATTTTTGAAGACCGGCCGTTACCGTTGGGGGCAGCGCACCCATCCCCCCCGCCCTTAGCCCCCATCGAGTTATATTTCGACCTGGAAGCAGAGCCGGATCAGGATGTGGACTTTCTCTTTGGGGTGTTGTGTGTCAACCATGGCAAGGAAACGGAAACGTTCCATGGTTTTTTTGCCGAACACCCTAAAGATGAACCGCTAATCTGGCAGCAATTTCTCGCCCTGCTCCACCGCTACCCCACCGCCCCCATTTTTCACTTTTCCCCCTACGAGGTGGAGACGGTGAAGCGCCTCAGTAAACGTTACCGGATGTCCCAATATTCGATGCGATCGCTCCTCCCCCGGTTTGTCGATGTCCATGCTTGGCTGATGCAGGTGGCGGTGTTGCCGGTGGAAAATTATTCCCTCAAGTCGGTGGCGAAATGGTTGGGCTTTGCTTGGCGGGATCAGGGGTTAAGTGGGGATCAAACGGTTTGTTTATACAACCAATGGCTAGATACCGCTGATCAGGAGGCCATGGCGATGATCCTCCGCTACAACGAGGATGATTGCCGCGCTACCCATCAATTGCGGATGTGGCTCCACCAATGGGGCCGGGGGAGTGCAAGAAATTTCCCCGATATCCTTGACAGACCTTAAAAAATTGCGTTATGCTAGACCTCGCGAACTTAAGGGACTGTAGTTCAATTGGTTAGAGCACTGCCCTGTCACGGCAGAAGTTGCGGGTTCGAGCCCCGTCAGTCCCGTTCAAAAGCTGAAACCTTTCAGTTCTGGCTTTTTGTTTTCATCTCATACCATGGCTCTGCCATGGCGCGGGCATTGGGCACAGCCAAGTCACGAAGGAATTATACGAAATCCGGTCAGGCAAAACCCAAGATTGGCAGAGGTGAGTTTGCCGAACCCCAATCCGCCAAGAACTAAAGTTCTTGGCTCATAGCGAAAGTGGGCTAAAGCCCACTGTGGAACCCGTTTTAACGGGTTTTCGCTCTGAGGCGGGGATTTCAATCCCCGACGGTGTGGGCGGAACCGCTGCAATTCCCAGCATTCATCTCGTGCCATGGCTCTGCCATGGTACGGGCATTGGGCGGCTTTGCCGCCGGTAATGATGGAGGAAGTTGGTACTCGACTTCCCCCTTTTTAAGGGGGATTGAGGGGGATCGATCGCTGGCAATAGGCAATCAGCCCCGTTAATAAACCCATCCCGAAGAGATATTTAAAGACATCGGGAATCCAAGGCTGGGGAGAAATAAACGCTTCAATTACCCCCGCCACCACCAATAGCCCCACCACCCCAAATAAAAGCTGGGCGGCTTCATGGCCATAGCGTTGCAGCGCATCCCGCCGCCGGTACTGACCGGGCCAAACCAGGGCGCGGCCAATGAGCAACCCCGCCCCCCCCGCGATAAAAATCGCCGGCAATTCCCAGGCTCCATGGGGCCAGACGAACCCCCAAAAGGGCCAGGCCAGGCCGTGCTGGGTGACGAGGGTGGCGGCCGTGCCGATCAGGATGCCATTGAGGAGGAGGATATAGACCGTCAGCAGGCCAGCGGTCATCCCTCCGGCAATCACCGTGAAGGAAACCCGCAGGTTATTGATCATAATATTGGCGGATTCCACCGGCTCACTACCGAGGATAATCGACCCCATCCAGAGTTCCCCGCGATCGCGCACCTGTTCAATCAACCAATCCGGCAACATCAGACCGATAAATTCCGGGTCGCGCCAGGAAAACCACCAACCGATCAGGCTACCGACGAGGAAAAGGAGGGTGGCGATCGCAATATAGCCCCCATTGCGCTGCACCGCCGCCGGAAATCCCCACAGCACAAACTCCCGCACCTCCCCCCATTCCTGATGCTGTTTGCCTTGATAAATTTGGTGGTAGCCCTGGGTGGTCAGTGCTTGCAACGTTGCCGTCAGCCGCGGCCCCACTTGATGGGTTTGGGCCCGGGCCAAATCCCCCGATACCGAACGGTAAAGGCTGGCCAGTTCCTGAATTTCCGCCGCTGAGAGGGCCGGCAGTCCTCGGCTTTGCACCCGATTTAAGAGGGTTTCCAAGCGTTGCCAATTGGCTTCTCGTCGGCTAATCCAACGTTTAATATTCATGCCGATCAAGCGTGGTTTGAATTTTTGGGGGAATGTCCTTAGATTGGGGGAGAACCTTGGGAATTTCTGCCCCTTTTTATCCTAGAGCGAACCATGCCTGATCTGTCCAAATCTGCCCCCTTGGGGCCTATGACCATCGGCAATGTCATTAGTACCACGATTATTCTCTACCGCACCCATTGGCGAGATTATCTCAGCCTCTCGCTCCAGTCCAGTGCTTGGATTATTTTGCCCTTGGTCATCGGCATTTTAGGGATGGTTGCCTTGATTGCCCTAGAGGTTCCTTGGTTGATCTTTGCGGGTTTGCCCTTTTGGTTGGGGGGGTTTGTTTATTGTTGGGGGCGATCGCTCACCTATGGGGGGGCGATCGCCCGGATCGGGGTCTGTTATCTGGCCGATGTGCCGGAATCGGTTCAAAAGGCCTACCGATGGGCGCGATCGCGCTTGGTGGCCCTGATGGGGGTGAATTTCTTGCTCGGGCTGGTGTTTGTGGCGCTCTATTTCGCAGTGCTCATCGGGTTGGGGATCATTGGTTTTATCCTGGCCTTTGTGGTGATTGCCGTTGCGGGGGTTTCCCTAGGGTCAGCGGCAGACCCCCCCATAATTTTGGCAATACTGATCTTCCTCCTGTTCATGGCCGGTTTCGCCATTGCGATGCTGCTCTTTTTCTGGGTGAATGCCAGATTTGCCATTTTTGATCTGCCCTTGATGGTGGAAGCCAAGCAGGACATTGCAGACAGCTTAAAAAAAAGCTGGCAACTCACCGAAGGAAATGCCTTTCGGATTATGGGGATTGTGGCGATCGCCACCCTAGTAACATTACCGATCATGGGCATTTTCCAAACGATCACCTTCGTTCTCCAAGTCTTTGTCTCCCTGTGGCTCAGGACTCAAGATGAAGCCTATACCACTGGTCTTTCGATCCTATCCGGCTGGCTCTTGGGTGCAGTGAGCAGTATCTTTCTGCTGCCCCTGTGGCAATCCCTGAAAGCCGTTTTATACTGTGACCTCAAAAGCCGCCAAGAAGGCATTGATCTCACCCTCGCCGATGCTCCCCGCCCCCCGGCACGGGGCGATCTTTAAGTGGTGATCCCTATGGGTTTTGGATCGGCAGAATCAGCATCTTGCCCAGGAAAGCGGGTTGACACTCCCCGCGCTAAAGCGACGGGGATTCTTCACTCAACGAGCCAACTTGCTCAGACAGGATTACTCCAGCCAAAGTAGAGGTCGATTCTCCTGAAGCGTTGCTTGCGTCTAGCGCAAAAGTTCCGGTATGCCCTACCGTACTCAATCCCCGACTGAGGATGTTTCTCGCTGCATTATGGTCCCTGTCCATCACACATCCACATCGACAAACATGAGTCCGAGTGGATAAAGTCTTCTGGACAATGGCACCGCAGCGAGAGCATTCCTGGCTTGTCCTGTGGGGTGGAACAGCGATGGTGATCTTGCCGAACACCTTGCCAAAATATTCCAACCACACCCGAAACTGATACCAGGAAGCATCGCTAATCGATTTGGCAAGGCTGTGATTTCGCACCATATTCCTGATTCTCAAATCTTCGTAAGCCACCAAGTCGTTAGACCGGATTACGCATCTTGCCAACTTCACGGCAAAATCTTTACGCTGCCTACTTATTTTGAGATGATGCTTGCCTAGAACCACCCTTGCCTTTGCTCGATTCTGACCCCCTTTCTTCCTTCTGGAAACAGTGCGCTGCGACTGCTTTAGTCGTGACTCACTTTTCCTGAGATGT
>JAABSU010000130.1 GCA_011390265.1 Spirulina sp. | reverse complement strand
CACCAAGGCATCGCAGGTTCCTCGGTGGCCGATGCAGTAGTTGAGAAAATCAACAATACAGTTCAGTTGCTCCGTCGTAAACGCATTCACAAAACCCACTTTGGTAAAAACCGGATGATCTACATCGAGGGCATAAATCGTGTTATCGCCAATGATAGAGTTGCTGGTGCGATGATTGCGGATTGTCCAAATCATGTAGGCCGGTAGATAAAACCGAAACCCCTCCACATCGGTAAACGAAAAGGTAACGGTAAATTGCTCAAGGGTGGCATCGGGAATTTTTTGCCAATCTTGGCGCTCATCGGTTTTGGCTCTTGCTAAATACTCAGTGGCACATTGGTAGGAATCGTAATATTCCGTCATGTTGAGCGATCGCCCTCCCCCCAATTTCACCCCCGCAAAGGCCTCCCGAATCCGACGGATCAGGGCAGATTCGCGAATATTGAGGACGGAGCGGTCAATGGGGGGGTTCATTGGGGGACAGCGTAGACTCTCCTAGGATGGGTGTTTCTAGGCGGGAGGCATCGGCAGCGATCATCGGCTTTTGGATGGCGATAATTGCCCATTGTAGCGATTGGGGTAGGGAGTGGGAAGTGTTGATGTACTGAGGCGAGGGGGCGAGTGGGGTAAGAATCGGAATGATCTCGATGGATTTAATGCGATCGCCCCCTTGACGACAACCCGACCCATGGGAGACACTAACTGGCAATTGCAGCGTTTAACCCTGCTTATCCTAAATTTTGTTAAGATTTACAAACTATTAACACCCCTAACCCCTGAAGGTGCGTTAAACCCTAAGGGGAAAAGCTCTCCCCTAGGGAGGGGGATCATCCATTTTCGTCAAGGACGATTTTCCGATGACCATGGAAACCCTAGAATTTGTCATTTATCCGGACGGCCGCGTCCTGGAAACCGTGACAGGCGTGATTGGCACATCCTGCCAAGAGGTGACAGCCGCCATTGAAGCCCAATTGGGCCAAGTGGTCGCCACCGAAACCACCGCTGATTACTACGCCACCGTCGAGGAATCAGCCACCACCGTTACCCAGCACCAAACCGATTGGGGCCAGTGGTAACTTTTAGCATTCACCGTTTTTCAATTTCCCACTTTTATCCTTTGAGCCAACCATGTCCCATTTCAGCACCGTTAAAACCCAAATCCGCAATTTAACCTCCCTGAAAGCTGCCCTCAGCGACCTCGAGATTGATTGGAAAAATGGCCCCAGCGCTGTGCGGGGCTACCAAGGCCAAACCCATACCGCTGATGTGGTGGTAGAACAAGAGAATCACTACGACATCGGTTTTAGTTGGAATGGGCAAGCCTATGAGATGGTGGCTGACCTGCAATATTGGCAACAACCCCTTTCGGTGGATGGCTTTCTGCAACGGGTGACGCAACGTTATGCCTACCATACGGTGTTGGCGGAAACGGAAAAACAAGGGTTTCAGATTACAGAAGAAAAGAATAACCAAGATGGTTCGATCCGTCTCGTTGTTCAGCGCTGGAGTGCATAATGATGGCGGATTTTGACGCAGGCTTACAACCGACAGGCTTAGAGCCGGAATTGGGGGGAATTTTTCGGGATACCCCCGATCGCACCGGCTTTGAACCAGAGTTAGGCGGCGCATTGCGTCAAAAGGGGGTCTATGTGGATGAAATTACCTGCATTGGCTGTAAGCATTGCGCCCACACGGCCCCCAATACGTTTTATATTGAGCCGGACTATGGGCGAGCGCGGGCCATTCGTCAGGATGGCGATCCGGAGGATTTAGTTACCGAGGCCATTGATACCTGCCCGGTGAACTGTATCCATTGGGTGGACTATACGGAATTAAAACAACTGGAAACGGAACGCCGCTACCAGGTGATTCCCATTGCGGGTTTTCCGGTGGATCTGTCGGTGACGGCGGCCCATAACCGGGTGAAGCGCGATCGCCTCTCCTAAGATTCTGAACAAGATGCAGGGCAAAAACAGGGGGCAATCGCTCCCCGTTTTGTTTTGGCTTTAGAATATTGCTCAACGCTGCCCCATTTTGTATCTACGCCCATGTCTACTGATTCCCCCGCCACCGTGACCCTGGCCACATTGGCCGAGATGGCTGAACCCCGCCAACGGGCGATCGCCCTCCAAACCGCACTGCCCCACCTTAACCAAGCCCCCACATTTTTAGAAGATCTCAAGGATTGGATTCAAACGGAAACCGATCCGGGGGTGCTTTCCGTGGCGATTCGCGCTCTCGCTCACTACGGCAAAGGGGAAGTTGAAACCCTCAACTGGTTTAAAACCTACGCCCAATATGCCCAAAACCCGATCATCCGCGCCCTCGCGGTGCAGGAGTTAGCAAGGGGTTGGCGGGATGCCTTTAATGTTTACGAAATTCTTTCTAAATGCGCCTTTGCCGATCGCTTCCGTCGTCAGCATCCTGAAGAAGTGAACCCCCGTCTCTGCGCTCTAACGGTGATGATTGAGCAATATGCCGATGCCCCCCAAACCTGGGAATTTGTGGGCGATCGCGCTGAAAACGACAATGATCCCCAAGTCCGGGCCTTTGCCCAGGCCCAACTGGCCCAACGGCAAGGGGCTTAATCCTTGGCAAATAAAATACCATCATCCCCCTGTTGGGCCGCCATCATCGCCGTTAGATGGGGGATAAATTCGGGGGTTTTCAGAACGACCCCTTGGGAGGGAATCGTGAGGCGGGAAAAATGAGGGGCGATCGCCCCCACAAACTCCGCCACCGTCACCCCACTGACATCGTTTAAATGGTAGGGGAGAAATTCCACCATCAGGGCCTGAGTATCACTGAGCAAACGCTGCATCCCCAGCAAAGCAAAATACTCCGACCCCTCAATATCCATCAGAATCACATCAAAAACCTGATCCGCCAAATATTCATCCAAACTCACCGCTTGAATTTGTTGGGTTTGGGGCTGATCATAGTAGTACATAAATTTCTTTAACTTCGGAACCCGTTTTGTGCCGCCGGAATTAGCGCGACTGATCAAAAATTCTAAGGTTTCCGTTTGGTGGCTGGCGGCAATATTGATCGCTTGGCAATTGGTGATGCTATTTAAAGCCAGGTTCATTTGCAATAACCCATAGGTGATGGGATTGGCTTCAATGGCCACCACCTGGGCCACTTTTTTCGCAATGGGAATTGCCAATGTCCCAATGTGAGCACCGACGATCAGGACACGGGCTTGAGGGGTTAAGTAGGGCGTGAGCGTTTGGATATCAGTTTGGCCGTAGGCCCCATTTTTGCGTAATGCATGGCCAATTTCATAATCTTCGGGATCAATGGCAAACTGACCATTTTCCGTTTTAACCACCACCGCAGTCACATGAGGCCCCAGCATTTTCGCCAGCAATCCCCCCATCCAAACGCGACGAAGGAGCAGCACATTAAACTTCAATGTTGCCCAAGCTTTACGCATTCTCTCAACGGGTTTCGTACTGTTCATAGGCCGCCACAATCCGCTGCACCAAAGGATGACGCACCACATCCGCCGCTGAAAGTTGGCAAAAGGCAATCCCTTCTACAGATTTTAAAATCCGTTGGGCCACGACTAAACCGGAATCCTGGTGTTGGGGCAGATCGGTTTGAGTAATATCGCCAGTCACCACCATGCGGGAACTTTGCCCCAACCGCGTTAAGACCATTTTTAACTGGGCGGGGGTCGTGTTTTGGGCCTCATCGACGATCACAAAGGCATTTTTGAGCGTGCGCCCCCGCATATAGGCCAGGGGAGCCACCTCGATTTTGCCCCGCTCCATTAAATCCGGGATTTTTTCAGGATCGATGAATTCGTAGAGGGCATCATAAAGGGGACGTAAAAACGGATCTACCTTTTGTTGCAAATCCCCCGGTAAAAATCCGAGGCGTTCCCCGGCTTCGACGGCGGGCCGGGTGAGGATAATCCGCTCACATTGATCATTGAGGAGGGCTTGCACGGCTAACACTGCCGCCAGGAAGGTTTTGCCCGTTCCCGCCGGGCCTATGCAAAACACCACATCATGATTGCGGATTGCTTGGATATATTGCCGCTGGCGAAAGGTTTTGGCGCGGATCGGGATGCCCCGCCGGGTGGTGGCGAGGATATTTTTTTGTAAATCTTGATAGTCGTCCTCGCGGCCGGTATCGACGGCGTGGAAGGCGGTGAGGATATCCGGCTCGCCAATGGTTTGGCCCGTTTCCCAGAGGGGTTGGAGCGATCGCACCACCGCCGTACAACGGGCGATCGCCTTCGGTTGCCCCGTAATCACCAAATCCTGACCCCGCAACACCGCGTTTACCCCGGTATGGCGGGCCAGGAGTTTTAAATGGCTTTCCCCAATCCCGACAAAGGCGATCGCACTTTCAGGACTGGGGAACTGAATGATTTCCGTCATTGTGATTCGGCATCTAGGCGGCGGGGTTTGGTGGGCCGCTCCGTTAGGGGCCGTTTAACCTGGGTCTGGCGATCCGGTGCATCTCCATCGGGGCGACGGTGCTGCTGCTCTTCCCGTTCCGGTCGGGGACTGCCAAACACCTCGAGGCGGGCAGTTTGGCCCGCCTGTTGAGCAGTTGCATTGAGAACAGTACGAATGGCTTCAATATTGCGCCCGCCCCGGCCCAAAACCCGGCCTTGATCCGCTGCGTCAAAAGCAACCCGAACCAAAACCCCCGCGTTGCCCCGCACATACTCACAGTTAATCCGCAAGGTATCGGGGGCATCGAGGAGAGGCGCAATCAGAAACTCCACCAATGCCGCATAATCCGGTAATTTTGTGGTGAGCCGATCCGTCATTACGCGGTTTTCAGTTGTTCAAACACCTGAGCCTTGGTGAGAATATCCCGGACGGTTTCCGTCGGTTGAGCGCCTTGCTTGAGGCGTTCGACGATCGCCGGCACATTGAGGCGCGTCTCATCGGTACGGGGATTATAAAAGCCCAATTCTTCCAGGGGGCGACCATCTCGACGGACGCGGCTGTTGATCGCCACGATCCGATAGCTGACTTCCCGTTTTTTGCCGTACCGCTTCAGTCGAATCTTGATCATTGCAGGGTGATGAGTTTGTATAAACAGTTTTGCCTTACGATTGTATGGGATCCGGGGGGGAAAAGGAAACCCGGCAGGCAATTGGCCAAGTCAATGAGTCCATTGCCCCTTGTATTGAGGAGGCGGCTTCGTTACAACGGGGGTATTGTTGAGATTGATCGGGAAAATATTATCGTGATCTGGGCGAGGGAAGACAATGGGGCGATCGCCAAGGCGGTGGAAATGGATTGGGTTGATACTGTTGGCGGTGGGGACTGTCACCCTACTGGTTTCCCCGTTGCGCTATGGGTTGGCGGATCATCAACGATGGGTGCAAGCCATTGAGCAGGGAGGGATGGGGGCATTTCTAGCGGCCCATGTCACCTTGACCGTGATGGGTATTCCCGGCACGGTGTTGGCGGTGACGGGGGGGTTGGTGTTTGGGGCGGCTTGGGGGACGGTGTTATCGGTAGTAGGGGGAACCTCAGGGGCGATCGCCGCCTTCTATCTAGCCCGCTATTACGGCCATGATTGGGCCGAACGCCGCTTTGGCCACCATCAACGGCTCCGTTGGTTTCGCCGCTCCGTGGAAGAACGCCCACTCTCTTTCGTCTTAGCGGTGCGATTTTTTCCCATTTCTCCCTTTACCGTGGTGAATTTTCTCTTTGGTTTAACCCCCATTGCCCTCAAACCCTATGCCATGGGAACAGCATTGGGAATTTTGCCGGGAACAATTCTCTATGCCACCTTGGGCGCAACGGGCAAAACCGCCCTAGGGACGGGGCAGATGGGGCCGTTTTTCCTCGCCGTTTTCCTGTTAAGTCTGCTGGCGATCGCCCCCCTGATCTATGAACCCCTACGACAACACTTCAAACCTTAACCCGATTAACTTTTACCTCCTCGAACTCCGTAAGGAAATCGACACTTTGGGCTAGGATAGTGGAGAAGCTGTGCAGAATACCAATGCTTATGAGTACCCATACCGCGATTCTTTGTGTGGATGATGAAGTAACCATTCTCAAAAGCTTGGAGATTGAATTACGCTCAATGTTAGCGTCTCAATATCTGTGCGAATTTGCTGAAAGTGCCGATGAAGCCTTTGAGATTATTGACGAATTGCGTCGAGAAGGCATCATGATTGTCTTGATTGTTTCCGATTGGTTAATGCCCGGCATGAATGGCGATGAGTTTTTAATTCGTATTCATAAAATTTATCCAGACATCACGACAATTATGCTCACAGGCCAAGCTGACGAACAAGCCATTCACCGAACCTACAGGGAAGCCAAGCTCTTTTATTGTCTCCAAAAACCTTGGCAAGCCCTGGAACTACAGACGTTGATTTCTACCGCCCTCTCCCAGCATGAATCATAAACTGGCGATTATTTGCGTTGACGATGAACCCAGTATTCTACGCAGTATTCAAACGGAACTGGAGAATGCTCTGGGGCCAGATTGCATTATTGAATTAGCCCAGGATGGGGAAGAAGCGCTGGAAGTAATCGAGGAATTAACGGCGGATGAGCATCGGGTGGCGGTAGTAATTGCTGATTATATTATGCCGGGTTTAAAAGGGGATGATTTGCTGATCAAAATTCATGCCCAAAATCCTCGAATCTTTAAAATTATGTTAACGGGACAGGCTAATCCCGATGCTGTGGGCAATGTTGTCAATGCTGCCAACCTCTACCGCTACATCACAAAACCCTGGAATAAAGAGGACTTAATTACAACGGTTCAGGAAGCCCTCTACAGTTTTAATCATGATTTGAAGTTAGAAGAAAAAAATACGGTGCTCACGGAACTGAATCAATATTTGGAGCAAAAAGTAGCAGCGCGTACTGCTGCTTTACGCCGTGCCAATCGTAAGCTGAAGACCCTCAACGGTGAATTAAGCCGCTCCAATGAAGCCCTGGAGCAATTTGCTTTTACCATTGCCCATGATCTCCGCCAACCCCTTCAGAGTATTATTGGTTTTGCGAAGTTGTTGCGGGTGCAGTTTGGCGATCGCCTCGAACCGCCAGCGGTGGTTTATGTGGACAAAATTATTGCGGGGAGCGATCGCCTCCAACAGATGATCGAAGGATTACTCGCCTATGCCCAAGTAGGGATTGAATCCCATCGCATTAGTGTCACGGACTGCAATATTGTGATGCGGGAAGTGCTCGCCAACCTCCAATTTACGATCCAAAATAGCCAAGCTCAAGTAACGGTGGAGCCGTTGCCGACCTTGGCAGTGAACACGACGCAAGTTTTACAACTGTTTCAAAATTTGATCAGTAATGCCCTCAAGTTTGCTCGCCCCAATGTCCACCCCGATGTGCAAATTTGGGCGGAAGCCCAGGAACAGGTTTGGCAGTTTGGGGTGAGGGATAATGGCCAGGGCATCCCCCCTCAGGAATGCGATCGCATTTTTCAGCTATTTCACCGCGTCCAAACCGAGATTGCTGCCCCCGGTTCCGGCATCGGTTTAGCCACCTGTCAGAAAATTGTCGAATGCTACGGCGGCAAAATTTGGGCAGAATCCCAACTGGGAGCCGGGACAACGATCTACTTTACCCTCCCCCATCAGCCCAATAGCTCCCATTGTCCCCCCACCTAAAGGCAGATCCCGTACTCCCGACGTTGACAGCCTGGCCTGAATCGCGTCAAGATGAGAGGGAATAATGAATTTTTGTAAATAGATAGGGATGTCCGTGGAAATCTTATCCCTCGACCGTTTGGAAGACCTAGCCCAACTCTACGGCTATTGGGTGATCTTTATCGGTATTGCTTTGGAAAATACAGGGGTTCCCCTCCCTGGTGAGACGATTACCCTCGTGGGCGGATTTTTGGCCGGCAGTGGTGATCTGGGCTACTGGGGCGTGCTGGCCAGTGCCATCAGTGGGGCGGTGTTGGGGGATAACTGTGGCTACTGGTTGGGGAAGTGGGGCGGGTGGCCTCTGCTCGTGCGGGTGGGGGGCTGGTTTCGGATTTCAGAGGCACAGTTAATGGTTGCCCGACAACAGTTCAGCCTCAATGCCGGGCGGGCAGTGTTTTTTGGGCGGTTTGTGGCGCTATTGCGGATTTTCGCGGGGCCGATGGCGGGTATTGCCCAAATGCCCTACCGACAGTTTTTGCTGTGTAATTTAGGCGGCGCGACGGTGTGGGCGGTGTTGATGGTGACGCTGGCCTTTTTTGTGGGGCGGTTGATTCCCTTGGCGCAGTTGGTGGGGTGGGTGACACAGTTTGGGCTTGTGGCATTGGTGGCCGTGGTGGGGGCGATCGCCCTGGCATTTTGGCTGGAATTTCGCAAAAAACCGGAAATTTCCGGGAGTGATTCCTAGATCAGGTTAAAGCCCTACTGCCATTCCCCAGAACTGGGGTTAGGGTAGGGTTAGTTTTCTACCCCCAAAACCAATGATTTTTTCAACTGGGCGATCGCCCTATGCTGCCCTGATCGGCAGTACCCTGATGCTGCTGGCAACCCTCCCCGCCACCGCAGCCACCTTTAACGTCACCGATATCAGCGGCACTTGGACAGGCATCAACGGTAATTCCTGGTACTCTGCCGGCACGGGAACCAGTAGCATCCGCTGGGGCGAAGCGGCGACCTCCTCCGGCCAAAGTGGCTTTAATTTTAACGCTGCGGGCGATGTCACCATTGGCAGCGGCAATCAATTCATCCTCGGTCAACTGACCCACCTCAACTTCCCGATCTATGGTGGGACTGGGGCCAATGGGGCATCTTTGCAACTGGCGATGACCATTGATGGCATGGCGCAAAACTTTAACTACGGTTTCACCATTGATGAAACCCCCAATACCTGGAGTTTGGCAAGTTGCCCGGTGTTTCAGATCAGCACCGTTCCCTGTGACGACAAAATCGACTTTACCAGCCCCTTTAGCTTGGCCACCTTCACCAAAGGCAATAACAACTACACCTTAGAACTCCTGGGCTTTAGTCGCACCGCTGAGACGTTTAACGCCGTCACCTCATTTATCACTGAGGAACATAAAGCCTCCTCTGCCTTTTTAGTGGGGCGGCTTGTGGTGGATCCGCAATCGGTGTTCATTCCGGAGCCTCCGCCAGTGGCCACCCCGGAGCCTGAACCCCAAAATGTACCCGAACCCACTTCAATCCTAGCGGTGCTGCTGGCGGGCTTTGGGGGGATGGGTTTAAAACGTCGTCAAGCGGCGCGGCGCTCCTGATAGGCGGCGTAAACCCCTTGGACGTTGTACCAATTGAGGAAGATCCGGGCCA
Organism: Spirulina sp.; assembly: GCA_011390265.1. Classification (GTDB taxonomy): domain Bacteria; phylum Cyanobacteriota; class Cyanobacteriia; order Cyanobacteriales; family Spirulinaceae; genus Spirulina. The sequence continues at coordinate 1,451 of JAABSU010000130.1, read as the reverse complement.
CTTCCAAGGCCAGACGGGGGCGGCCCTGATCGATCAACCATTGCAACAAGGGGGCCATGCGCCGCTCGTTAAGCCAGCCGCCGAGGGAAAGGAGGCCCCAGAGGGCGCGATGGAGGCTGGTCATTTGGATCATCATCCGCACATCCCAAGTGGGGTGTTTTTGGTAAAACAACACCCCCATCCGGCCCCGCTGAATTTCCTGATCAATCATCTGGGGAATTTGGGCCAGGGTAAAGGCGGGATGCCAATGGTAGCCGACGGCGGCGGGGCATTTAATCAGCTTTAAGCCCAACTTTTTGAGCCGTACCCCCAATTCCAAATCCTCCCAACCATAGAGTTGAAATTGGGAGTCGAATAAGCCAGCGGTGTGGAGCCAATGCTTGGCGATCGCCACATTCCCCGTCGCAAAATAGGCCGCCGAAAAATCCGTCAGCTTATAGGGTTCCGCCGTCGGATTCTCAAAGTTGGCAGTATTGATCACCGCCCCATAGGTAAAGCAGCGATCGCTCCCCATCTGCCGTTGCCCCTCCCTTAACCCCGCCCAGTGCGCCTGCAAAAAACTGGGGGTCACGACCAGATCACTATCAATAAAAATAATCCAATCCCCCTGAGCTTCCTGAACCCCCAAGTTACGGGCCAGGGCGGGGCCGCCGTGATCCTGTTGGTGCAGCACCAGATGGGGAAATTCGTCGCCGTGGGCCTGCAACCAAGGGATCGTTTCATCGGTAGAGCCATCATCTACTACCACCACCTCATAGCGGGCGATCGCACTATCGGGGGGAATCACCTGCGCTTCCAAGGCCCGCAGACATTTAGTTAAAATCGGCAGGCGGTTGTAGGTGGGAATCACAACGGAAAAAAACATAGGTATCGGGTTAAAAAGGAGCCGGAGGGTTAGCCACAAATCCCCCATGGGGCCGGACTAAACCACTGGTTTGACTGATCCAGGCCAGACCTTCCCCCGTACCGACCCAGACTTTATTGCCGGTATCCGGGGCGATCGAGAAAATCTCTGCCGAGGGCAGGCCGGCAATTTCCGTAAGAATCCCGCCGGTATCCGGTTGGATTTGGAATAAACCAGTTTTAGTGCCCACCCAGAGGGTGCCATCGGCGGCAAACTGGAGGGTCGTGACGTTTTTGCCCCGAAATGGTGTAACGGAGCGGGTAATGCGTCGCCCTTCGGGATCAATAACCAATAGAGCATTGGGGGTTCCCGCCCAAATCAAGCCATTGGGGTCAGTGGCCAGGGTCTGCACCATGCCGCCGGGAAGGTTGTTCATCATTGCCAAAGGGAAAGCGCTGGCGGTATCCACCTGGACTAAACCCTCCAGCGTTCCCACCCACAACTGACCCCCATCATCCAGGGTGAGGGCGTTGGCGCTCACGCCGCTGAGGGCCTGGAGCGTGGTCATCATTAAGCCCTGATCGGGGCTAATTAAACTCAAACCGCG
>JAABSU010000129.1 GCA_011390265.1 Spirulina sp. | reverse complement strand
AATCATACACAATAAAAAGCCGTCCTGGAAGGACGGGGCTTTAGACCCATGAATTTTGGTAATGGGGAGGCGATCGCCTTTTTGCCAAAACTCGCTATACTACAAAAATGTTACATCTCCCCTCCCGCAGCCATGACCCTAACTAAAGCGTGATTATTCCCCCCATCCCCCCAGATATAGCAGGGCAACGCCATGGCCCAAAAAAAGTAACAATTTTGGCAACAAAACCTTTAGCATAAGAGTGTGATTCAACCCCCTTCGCCTTTGCATTCCTTAACCTCTGGGCATTGGTTTAAGCTGATCTGTGGTGCAAGTTTCCAAGACTTGCCCACGATCCGTAACTTAACCCTGGCCTACAGTTTGGCTGGTGCGGATTGTATTGATGTGGCCGCCGATCCGGCGGTGATTGCCGTTGCCCGTGAGGGGTTGGCGGTGGCCAGTCAGTTAGAGCCAACCGCTGCACCTTTGTTGATGGCCAGCCTCAACGATGGCGTTGACCCCCATTTTCGCAAAGCCGAATTTGATCCCCGCCGTTGCCCCCCGGATTGCCCGCGCCCCTGCGCTCAGGTTTGCCCCACAGAGGCGATTCCCGCAACCCCGGCAACGGGGGTAATCGATGCCCGTTGCTATGGTTGCGGCCGTTGCCTGCCCATTTGCCCCCTGGGACTCATTGAGGAGCGGGCCTATGTTTCCGCGCCGGAATTGGTGGTGCCGCAACTGTTTGCCGCTGGCATTGATGCCCTGGAAATTCATACCCATTGCGGCAATGAGGAGGGGTTTGCGCGACTATGGCGGGCGATTCAACCTTGGGGTCATCGCCTCCAATTGCTGGCCATCAGTTTCCCCGATCACCCCGATCTGATCCCCTACCTCCAAACCCTCACGAAAATTGTAGACCCCCTCCCCTGTCCCCTCCTTTGGCAAACCGATGGCCGCCCCATGAGCGGCGACATTGGCAAGGGCACGACCCACGCCGCCATTCATTTAGCCCAAAAAGTCCTAGGAGCCAACTTGCCCGGCTTTATCCAATTGGCGGGGGGAACCAATGGGGCAACAGTGCCGAAATTAAAGCAGTTGGGGCTGCTGTCGGGGCATCCTTCCCCCATGGCTGGGGTGGGTTACGGGAGCTATGCCCGGCGGCTATTGGCTGGCCCCCTAGAAGCGGTGATGGAGAAATCGCCCCCCCACCTCGAAGCCCATCCCCATCTGCTCCGGGCCGCCATCGCCCAGGCCGTCACCCTCATCCGCCCCCTCAAGGTGGGTCAATCCTCCCGCGCCAGCCCCAACCCGGCATCTACCCCAGCGCAATCTTCTATTCTGTGATCGTTCACCCCTATAACCCATCGTGTCTTTAACCCCCTTAACTGGATCGAACGCCCCTGAAACGGCAGCCTTGCCCGCCACCACTCGCACGGAAATCACCGATAACTTGGATCAACTTTTAAAGATTTTTCCGCCCCAATTGGGGGAGGCGATCGCCCATCACCCCGAAAAAGACACGATGATTGAGGTGGTGATGGATTTGGGCCGCCTCCCGGAAGCCCGCTTTCCCACGGGGGCGCAGTTTTTGAGCGATCGCCCCATTGCCCATGAAGATTTAGCCTATAGCGTCCAAAACGTCGGCCTCTTTAGTGGCGATAACCGTGCCGGCATTGAGCGCACCTTGCACCGGATCAGCGCGATCCGCAACCGCCAAGGGGAGATTATCGGCCTCACCTGCCGGGTGGGGCGGGCGGTGTTTGGCACGATTGGCTTGATTCATGATCTGGTGGAAACGGGCCAATCGATCCTGTTATTGGGCCGGCCAGGGGTGGGCAAAACCACCGCCCTCCGGGAAATCACCCGTGTTTTAGCCGATGATCTGCAAAAACGGGTGGTAATTATCGACACCTCCAACGAAATTGCCGGGGATGGCGATATCCCTCACCCCGCCATTGGTCGGGCGCGGCGGATGCAGGTGGCCCATCCAGAATTGCAGCATCAGGTGATGATTGAGGCGGTGGAAAACCACACGCCGGAGGTGATTGTCATTGATGAAATTGGTACGGAATTGGAAGCATTGGCGGCCCGCACCATTGCCGAGCGGGGGGTGCAGTTGGTGGGTACAGCCCACGGCAACCAGATCGAAAACTTGATTAAAAACCCGACGCTTTCCGATTTAATTGGCGGGATTCAAGCGGTCACATTGGGGGATGATGAGGCCCGCCGTCGCGGTTCCCAAAAAACCGTGTTGGAGCGGAAAGCGCCGCCGACGTTTGAAATTGCCGTGGAAATGTGGGAGCGGCAACGGTGGGCGATTCATACCGATGTGGCGACGACGGTGGATCAACGGTTGCGGGGCCTGGAACCGGAGCCGGAGGTGCGGATGGTCAACGGTGAAGGGGAGGTGGAAATTGTTCAGGCCGCCGTCGTTCCCCAGACGAAGCGGCCGAAAACGCCGGTCAATCCCCCCATTCAACTCCAGGGTTGGCGTTCTTCCGGGCGGATGCAACCGGTTCCCACCGCCCCCACAACGGCCTTTGATCAACTGCTGGAGCAGTCCCTCGATTTTGACGAGGAGTTTGGCGAGAAAGAACGGTTTCCCGGCCCCAATGGGGAGGAATTTCCCGTTTATGTCTATTCCTATGGCATTGGGCGATCGCAACTAGAAGAAGCCATTGAGCGGCTCAATGTGCCGGTGGTGATTACGCGGGATATGACCGGGGCGGATGTGGTGTTGGCGTTGCGATCGCAGGTGAAAAACCATACGAAACTGCGTCAAATTGCCAAGGCCCGCCAAGTGCCGATCCATGTGGTCAAGGCCAGCACATTGCCCCAAATTATCAAGGCGTTGCGGCGAATGCTGGATATGGATGATTATGATTCTCCCGAAGCGATGGATCTGCGCCTCTTTAGCCACAATGGCAGCGATGACGAACTGGAAGCCCTCGAAGAGGCGCGGCTTGCTGTCGAGCAGATTGTTATCCCTAAGGGTCAGCCGGTGGAGTTGTTGCCCCGTTCCTCGAAGGTGCGGAAAATGCAGCACGAACTGGTGGAGCATTACCGTCTCCAATCCGATAGCTTCGGCGAAGAACCCAACCGCCGCCTGCGGATCTATCCGGCTTAATCACGCCCTGATTTGATGTAGGGGCGTTGGCGTAAGCCTGCCGGAGGCACAAAAATTTTTCGCCCCTACGCCTATCGATTCTAGAACCGGATTCCAGATGAGGAGTGGGGCATAGGGGAAAAACAAGGGATTCTCTCCCTCGTGTTTTAAACTTGGAAAGAGGCATTTTGTGCGTTTTCCCCTCCTTCCTGGCGACAATGATTTTTCCTGAACTGTCTACATTTCGAGCACTGGCCCAACGGGGCAACTTTATTCCCGTCTATCAGGAATGGGTGGCGGATCTCGAAACGCCCGTCTCCGCTTGGTATAAGGTTTGTGGCGGCCAGCCCTATAGTTTTCTGCTGGAATCCGTGGAAGGGGGGGAAAGTATTGGCCGCTATAGCTTTTTAGGGTGCGATCCCGTTTGGGTGCTTTCCACCCAAGGAGAGCAAACCCGCCAAACCCATCGCGATGGCACGATCCAGGACTACGAAGGCAACCCCTTTGATATTCTCACCCAATGCCTCGCCCCCTACGAGCCGGTAACGCTGCCGGAATTGCCCCCCGGCATTGGTGGCCTGTTTGGTTTTTGGGGCTATGAGTTAATTCATTGGATTGAACCCCGTGTTCCCATCCATCCCCCCCAGCCGGGGGATCTGCCTGATGGGGTGTGGATGCAGGTGGATAATTTGATTATTTTTGATCAGGTGAAGCGGAAGATTTGGGCGATCGCCTATGCTGACCTCCGGGATCCTGAGACGAATCTAGAGGAGGCTTATCAAGCCGCCTGCGATCGCATCACCAAACTCGTTTTAAAACTGCAACTCCCCCTCCCCATCGAGGCCAAAGCCCTCGAACTGGCCAGCACCAACAGCCCCGAACTCGCCTACGACAGCAACACCACCCCCGAACAGTTCTGCGCCAACGTCGAAACCGCCAAAGACTACATCCACGCCGGGGATATCTTTCAAGTTGTCCTCTCCCAGCGGCTCCAAACCCCCTACCACGGCGAACCCTTCGACCTCTACCGCTCTTTGCGCTTGGTCAACCCCTCCCCCTATATGGCCTATTTCCAGTTTGCCGATTGGCAGATTATTGGCTCTAGCCCGGAGGTGATGGTGAAGGCGGAAAGATGCCCCGATGGCACAACCCAGGCGATCGTTCGACCCATCGCGGGAACCCGGCGCAGAGGCAAAACCCACCAGGAAGATCTGGCTCTGGAGCAAGATTTGTTAGCTGATCCGAAGGAAATTGCCGAGCATGTCATGCTGGTGGATTTGGGTCGTAACGACCTGGGCCGTGTTTGCCGGTGGGGAACGGTGCAGGTTAACGAGTTAATGGTGATTGAACGCTATTCCCATGTGATGCACATTGTTAGTAATGTCGTGGGGGAATTGGCCGAAGATCAAACCGCTTGGGATCTGCTCAAGGCGACATTTCCCGCCGGAACCGTCAGCGGTGCGCCGAAAATTCGCGCCATGGAAATCATCCATGAACTGGAACCGGAACGGCGCGGCCCCTATTCTGGGGTTTATGGTTACTACGATTTTGAGGGGCAATTGAATAGTGCGATCGCCATTCGCACCATGGTCGTAAGGCCCCAAGGGGTCGGTCAGCACCTCGTGGCCGTCCAAGCGGGCGCGGGCCTCGTCGCCGATTCCGTCCCTGAATCGGAATATCAAGAGACCCTTAACAAAGCCAAGGGCCTCCTTGAAGCGATCCGCTGTTTGCGTTAGGCCACCCACAACCCCCCACAGGGGGGAGAGCCTGCTATGGCACAATGGACAAGATCACCAAAATCCGATCACGCTAAAATCGCCAAATTTTTATGTCTAAATTCGTATTTGTAACCGGGGGTGTGGTCTCCAGCATTGGGAAAGGAATTGTGGCGGCCAGTTTGGGCCGCCTCCTCAAGTCCCGCAACTATTCCGTTTCAATCCTCAAACTCGATCCCTATATCAACGTCGATCCCGGCACCATGAGTCCCTTTCAACATGGGGAAGTCTTTGTCACCGAAGATGGAGCCGAAACGGATTTAGACCTGGGCCATTATGAGCGGTTCACCGATACCTCCATGTCCCGCTTTAACAGCGTCACCCAAGGCTCTGTCTTTCAATCCGTCCTCAACAAAGAGCGGCGGGGCGACTATCAGGGGGGTACGGTGCAAGTCATCCCCCATATCACCAACGAAATTAAAGCGCGGATTCGGCGGGTGGAAAAAAACACCCATTCTGATGTGGTGATTACGGAAATTGGCGGCACAGTGGGGGATATTGAATCCCAACCTTTCCTGGAGGCGATTCGCCAGTTCCGTAAAGATGTGGGCCGCAAAAATGTCATCTATATGCACGTTACACTTTTGCCCTGGATTGCCGCCGCTGGGGAAATGAAAACCAAACCGACGCAACATTCCGTTAAAGAACTGCGCTCCATCGGTATTCAGCCGGATATCCTCGTCTGTCGCACCGAGCGACCCATTGAGGGGACGATGAAGGAAAAGATTTCCGAGTTTTGCGATGTGCCGGTGGAATCGGTGATTACCGCCCAGGATGCCAGCAGTATTTACGAAGTGCCGCTGATTTTGGAGCGGGAGGGTCTCGCCCGGCAAAGTTTAGACCTCCTCTACATGGAGCAGCGGGAGCCGGATTTGAAACAATGGCAAACCCTCGTGGAGCGGATGCAGGCCCCCACCCATCATTTAGAGGTGGCGCTGGTGGGGAAATATGTCCAACTCAGCGATGCCTATTTATCGGTGGTGGAGGCCTTGGGCCATGCGGCGATCGCCGCCGAAAGTGCCGTTAAAATCCGTTGGATCAGCGCCGAAGACATCGAAACCAAAGGGGCCGCCCATTACCTCCGCGATGTCCATGCCCTGATTGTTCCCGGTGGGTTTGGGATTCGGGGGGTGGATGGGAAAGTGCAGGCGATTCAATACGCCCGGGAGCAACAGATTCCATTTTTGGGCCTGTGCTTAGGGATGCAATGCGCCATCATCGACTGGGGGCGGAACATGGCCCACCTCGAAGGGGCCAACAGTGCCGAATTTGACGAAACCACCCATAACCCCGTAATTAACCTCCTCCCGGAACAGCAGGATGTGGTGGATCTAGGGGGAACAATGCGCCTGGGCCTTTATCCCTGCCGTGTTGCTCCCAACACGATCGCCGCCCGCCTTTATGGCCAAGAGGTAATCTACGAACGCCACCGCCACCGCTACGAATTCAACAACACCTATCGCAACCTCTTTTTAGAAACTGGCTATGTAATCAGCGGCACCTCTCCCGATAGTCGTCTGGTGGAAATGATTGAATACCCCAACCATCCATTTTTTGTGGCCACCCAATTCCACCCCGAATTTAGCTCCCGTCCCAGCCGTCCCCATCCCCTCTTTCGGGGTGTGATCCATGCAGCCCTTGATCGCGCCACCCAAGGAACCGCGAAAACCAGCTATGGGCTACCCAAAACCGCAGAACCCCAGGCGGTGGAATTATTAAATCCCTAGGAGTTTAAAACGGTGGCAGATTGGGTCAAAATTCCCGAACATCGGCAGGTTTATCTAGTAGATCTGGAGCAAATCACCGCGTTTATCCATGGACGCAATGGCCGGCTCAGTTTTTGGTTGCCCAATTCTGCGATTCCGATTGTGCTCACCGAGGCCGGCAATCCAGACATCTATGCCCGGATCGTCGCCTATACGGAACACCTATTAAACACCCCTGAACCCCACCAATGGTTTAAGCTCAACTACGATCGCAGCGTCTATGTGGTCAACCTAGCGCGGGTCAGTAGTTTTTGCTATGGCCCGGGGCGGAAGGTGACGTTTTGGCTACCGGATGCGGGGTTGCCGGTGATTCTCACGGCTCAAAGTAATGGTGCAGATTATCAGGCGGTTTGCGATTTTGTTGCAGGATACACTGGCTATGTTTTAGCAGCCGAAGAAGGTTAAAGCTAAAATGTAGATACAATGTCGATACTGAATCCCTGTGAATCATGGCAACCATTACAAAATGGGGCAATAGTTTGGCAATCCGGCTACCCCAACACTTGACCCAAGCGATTCAATTACTGGAAGGTTCTGAAGTTGATTTAGAAATTGTTGAGGGGAATTTGGTGATCAAGCCCAAACTTCGCCAGTGCTTCACCTTAGATCAACTCGTAGACGCAATTACCCCGGATAATCGACACGCTGAAATTGTCAGTGGTCAGCCCTTGGGCCAGGAACAATGGTAGAGCCAACGGTTTCCTATCTTCCGGCGCGTGGTGATTTGGTCTATGTTAACTTTAACCCGACCCAAGGCCATGAGCAGCGCGGCCAACGCCCGGCTTTAGTGCTCTCTCCCCAAACCTACAACGCAAAAAGCTCCCTGGCCCTGGTAATGCCCATCACCAAAAAGGTTATCCCTTTGAGGTGATTTTGCCCCCCGGTTTAACATTGCAAGGGGTGATTTTGGTGGATCAGATTCGCTGTTTAGATTGGCAAGCTCGTGGCTTCCAATTTGTTGAAGTTGCGCCGTCGAAAGTCCTTGCTGAGGTGCAAGCCAAACTAGAAACGCTGATTTTTTAGGGAGCGATCGCCTCAATCCATCCTACGCTCTACTGTGCTTAACGCTGTCCCCTTTCCCAGCGGGAGATGGCAGTTTGGGCGGCGGCGTGGCTGGGGGCATCGGCGGGGACGAGGCGGGCGGTGGCGATCGCCTGTTCAAATTCACCCCGGGCGGCGCGGGAGTTGGCAATCAGGTAAATCTGCTCCTGCCAGAGGTTGATTAACGCCTGAGCCTGTTGGTGGCCCGGTTGCCCCTGGGGAATGGTTTTGAGGAGATTAATCCCTTGGAGGAATGAGGAGGCTTGGGTGTAGCGAATTAAACGCCGGGCTTCGCGGATTTTTTCAGCATTTTCCTTCTGGGTAGCAGCACTTTGCGTCCATTGGCTGATGTTTTGCTGGGCCGCTTCGTATTGGGCCGCTTGGCTGGCGGGAATCAGTTGGGCAGCGGCGATCGCCCCATCAAACTGCCCTTGACTAGCCCGACCCTTGGCCAGATCTAAAATCACGGCGCTCCACCGTTCAATATCCGCCTGAGCTTCTTCATACAAGGGCGCACCGGGGGGAATCCGCCCCGCTTCGGCAATGGCGCGGCTAAACCCAGAGGCTTGGTTGTTCTGGATATAGGTGCGGGCCTGAGCGAGGATGGCTTGACTTTCTGCCAACGTCGGCGGGGCAGCGGGGGCAATAGGGGCTGTTTCTACTTCTACGCCAGGGGTCGGGGGAATCGTCGTGGGGATTTCTTGCCCCGGTTCTGTGACGGTTTCCGGTTGGGGAGAGCGATCGCCAAAGAGCAGGTTAAAGATCCCCAAAATGCCCAAAATTAGCAACAGGCCACCCCCCCACAACAGCCAACTGTGCTCCATTTTTTTCGGGGCTGGTGGTTGTATGTTGGCCGGGCCGGGAACGGTGGGGGCCGTCGTGGGGATGAGGGGCATTTCCGGCGGGGGCGGTGAGAAGGGGGGCAGATCGAGCGATCGCGCCGGTTCTGGTTCTGGCTCAACTTCCGCCGCCAGTTCCGCTGGCATTGGCCCAATGGGGTCAGCGGCCAATTCTGGGGGCAGTTCCTCGCTATCGGGTTCGATGGGCATTACCGGGGCGATGACGGGAGCAGGTGCCACCGGAGCCGGTTCTGCCCCTGCCCCTTGGGGAAAGAGGGGCGCTTGGGCAAACTCAATGGACGGGATAATAATTAAGGGGTGCTGCACCGGCCGCCAATGGTGCTCACTCAATTCCGGCAACCGTTCGTAGAGATAGCTGCTAATCCCGTCTAACGTCGTTTGGGGGCCGTAGTAGCGCAGGGCCTCCAACAGCGCAGCGGTAAACATGCCATGGCCCAAAGCCACCGCCTCATGGGAAGATTCCTCCAGTTGACTAGAGAGGATCAGGGAAACCCCCATTTCTGGGGCAATTTGTGCCAACTGTCCCCCCGCCGTTTCTCCAGCAATCACCCCAGGCGATCGGTTAATATCCAACAGAGCCAAAACGCGCCGTTGACCATTACCCTGTAACCGTGTCAGCAGTTCCTTGGCCGCAATCCCTGTGCCGGGAATATCCGCCGGGTTGCCATCCATCGGCATTAAATAATCCACCCCTTGCCAACTCACACCGTAACCGCTGAAGAAAAACCACAACAGCGAGCCGGTTTGGGCTGCCAACCAGGTATCCACCCAATGCCAAATATTTTCCTGGGTTGGCTCCGTGCTATGGTTCCCAATCCACGGGGAAGCCTCGGTTAATAACAGGGCTTGATGGGGGGGCAATTCGGTTTCTTCGAGGAGGAGTTGATGCAGGGCTTGGGCATCATCCTGGGCATAGTTAAGGGGTTGGATGTATTGGTAGCGATTGATGCCGATGGCCAACGCGGTGTAGTCTGACATATCCCCAAGCGGTGAACAGGTTGCAAGGCAATTCTAGCGGAATTCCTTCGCCGCTCTACCATTTGGAAACCGATTGTTATACTTGAGGAATCGATCAACGTGCTGGGCTGGGCGGCTATGGGCAAGATTTTGAAAGGAAAAGGGCGATCGCCCCGGGCGTTAAGTTGGGGAATTGCTGTGGGTGTAATCCTGATGGGGGGAGGATTGGAGGCGATCGCCCCTCTGCCCGCCGCTGCCCAAAGAATGCAGCCGGATCTCGAAATCCAACGCCGGCCCGATGACACCTACGAAACATTTCTACGACGGGCCGAAGCGGTCGCCCGCGCTGGGGTACAGCGACAGTTTGACAGCAATCCCCTCGTGACCACCGCCGATATAATGGTGTACGGCAAAAACAGCGGTGTGATTGTCCCCCTCCTCCGTCTACAGGTGACGCGCCGCAATTGGATCAACTTCCCCGATCCCCAACAATGGGCCACCTATTTCCCCATGGCCCGGCAATTTCTCGATTTTGAAGATGGTAATGGGACTCCGGAAACAGCCCCACCTGCCCCACCTGATCCACAAGCACCCTCAGCCGGTTAGGGGTGAAGGGATGAAACGAAAGGTTTCTCGCGGGTGAAACCGGGCGAAACCGGGCGAAAAAATCCTCGCCCCTACTTTTCTTCTAGGCGTTTGCGCCATTCGGCATCGATGCGATCGCTCTGGCTCAATTCCTGATCCAACAGATCGGTTTCCGTGGTGTAGGCGAGGTTTTCGGTTCCTAACACCTTTTGGGTGGCGAAGGTTTGGGCGTATTGCAATTTTTCCTTCAGTTCGGGGCTGGGGTTTTCGAGGCGTTGGGCGCGATCGCCCCGTTGCTGATTGCGTTGTTCTAGCTTCGGATTGCGGGCTTTAATCCACAAAGACCGCACCCCCGGAATCAGCAAAAAGCCAACGCCATAGGCCAATAACACCCCATAAATTCCATAAACATAGACCAAGGGAATACCCCAATTGACCACAAACAATTCCGCCACAATCGCCGGCTGCGATCGCAGCAGATAGCCCAACCACAACGCCCCGCCAAAATTCACCAACCCCAATCCTAGCGCCCATTGCCGTTGACCTTTCGTGGCCCGACTAAACTGCCAAGGCTCTTCTTGCAGGTAGTGGGAGGCCACCCAAGGGCGGCTCTCTTCCTCCTGAGCCGTCACCTGTAAATCGGGGAAAGAGTACACCAATC
>JAABSU010000128.1 GCA_011390265.1 Spirulina sp. | reverse complement strand
AATTTCCCAGCCCGCGTTTTGAATTTGGAGGATTGCCTCTAAATCTTCGCTGTTGAGGATGGAAGTGGGCGATCGCCCCGTCAACGTCGGCCGCTCCGGCACATGGGCCAACCAAGCCTGTCGCCGCACCACTAACCCCGCTGAAGGGGGCAACATCTTCGCATCGGGTTCATAGATATGGGGTTCTGGCCCCCGCTCGGTAATGGCGAGGAAACTAGCGATGCAGTCAAAATTGGGGGGTGGGGCGGTTTCGTATTGGCCATGGATTTGACTGCCGATCGCCCCAGCGTGGGGGTGCTGTTTGGCGAAAATATGGGCCGTTTGTACCCAATTGAGGGCGGGTAACGTGTCGTCGTCGAGGAAACCGACGAAAATCCCCTCGGCGGTGTGAATGGCCCGAATTCGGGCAAAAGCTGCCCCCTGTTGGGTTTCGAGGCAATAGCGCAGGGGCACATCAGGCCGCCATTGCTCCTGATAGGTTTGGATCAGATCCGCTAAACCATCGGTGCTGTTGTTATCGATGATCAACACTTCCCAGGCGATCGCCTCGGTTCCCGTCTGGTCACGGAGGCGATCGAGGACAGCGGGCAACCGAGATACACCGTTATAGGTGGGAATGGCTACAGTGAAATCAACAGCCATAAATTCAAAAACAAGGGACAGGCCCTATTTTAACCTGCCCCCTGGGGGTTGCTCTAGATCATACCGGGGCCGCGGCCGCCGGGGTGATTCACTTCAGCCCGTTTTGCCGCTTCCACCTCTGCTTCTTCGGCTAACGCTTCGTGGCGATCGCCCGGCTCATTGACATACATCTCCGGCTCAATGGCAAAGTTATTGAGGCGACCTTCGCGATCCATCGTATAGCCGCTGGTGTTGTTGGGTTCTCCCTCAGTCGATTCCGGTTTTTGTTTGAAATTCGCCCCTTCTCGCTCCATGCGGGCGGCGGTTTCTCCGTCGATCATGTGGCGATCGTAGTTGGGAGAATTTTGGGTTTCAGCGGGGTTTTGGTTCTGTTGTTGTTGTGTCATGGGAAATAATGGGGGTAAAGTGATTCGGTGATGGGTCGTTTTCATGATTTATTTTTGGGCTTAATTTAAGCCTAAAGACTCATGAAAATTAAAAATCAAGGCGTTACAATTTTGTATCTACTTCGGGGACTATGTTCGGGCGTTTTTTGTCCTTCCAGCCTAGGGGGCGATTGCTGTTGTACCAGGCAATAGAGCCAAATCCTATTGCTAAGATAAATCCTGAGCCAATTGTTAAATAAAGCCCGAGGTTGGCGGATTCGTTCACAATTTCAGCGGTGCTAACTGTCATGAGTAATATTTCTAAACTTCACCCACCACTCTAACCCGGTCAAGATGGCAGTTCCCTCTCTCCAAAGGTATAAATACTTATTTTGAGTAGGAGTATCCCTGTCCCCAAAGAGAGAGAGGAAATCTCTCCATTCCTCACTCCCCACTTCTCGCGCCGCACTCCCCTATAATGCTTACCCGACCTCTCACCCCCTCACCCTATGCCGCCCTTCCCCCCCCACTTCATCGACGCTGAAACCGCCACCCCCTTGGAAACGGCGGATGTGGTGATTTTGCCCGTTCCCTACGAAGCCACCACCACCTACCGCAAAGGTTGCCAACGAGGCCCCCTAGCATTACTCGAAGCCTCGGATCAGTTGGAGCATTACGATGTGGAGTTGGGCAAAACCCCCTGCTTTCGGGTGGGGATTGCCATTGGGGAGGCGATCGCCGATAGCAGCCTTCACCCCGATTTAACCCCGGAGGCCATGGTGGATGTGGTCAAGGCGGGGGTTTTACCGCTGTTAGAAGCGGGGAAGTTTGTGATTACCTTGGGGGGCGAACATGGGATCACGGCGGGGGTGGTGGCGGCCTATCAAGCCGCCTTTGCCGAACCCTTTACCGTCGTCCAAATCGATGCCCATGGCGATCTACGCCACAGCTATTGTGGCTCCATCTATAACCATGCCTGTGTGATGCGGCGGGTGATGGACATGGGGATTCCCTCCCTGCCGGTGGCAATTCGTAGCATTTGCCAGGAAGAGGCGGATTTAATCGCAGCGCAACAAATTCCTGTGCAGTGGGATCATGAACGGGGTCAAAGTCCCGATTGGATTGAGGAGGCGATCGCCCAAATTGCCACCCAAGCCGTTTTCCTCACCATCGACCTCGATGGCCTCGATCCGGCAATCATGCCCGGTGTGGGAACACCGCAACCGGGAGGGTTAAACTGGAATCAAACCACCCAGTTTTTGCGGCAACTGTTTACTACTCGTCGGGTAATCGGTTGTGATGTGATGGAACTCGCTCCCCTGAGTGATTCCGTCGTTTCGGAGTTTACCGCTGCTAAGTTAGTCTATAAGTTGATCGGCTACCATGCCCTCTGTAATGGTCGGCTGGACTAAGGGCGATCGCATTCGTGCAAGATAGGGTTATCAACGATGCCAGAGGAAAGGAACGTGAGTCTTATCGGCGCATACGCCCCCGATTTTGAACTGCCTGGTGTAGATGGCGAAGTCTATCACCTCACCCGCTACCGTGAACAGTTTCGTGTTTTAGCGGTGATTTTCATGGGCAATGAATGCCCCACCGTCGCCCAATACCTGGATCGTCTCAAGGCGATCCAAACGGAATTTCAAGGCCAAGAGGTGAGCCTCATTGGTATCAATGCAAACGATGCTCAACAAAAGTCCAAAGACAGTTTTGAGCAGATGAAACAGTTTGCCACCCAAATGGGCCTAAATTTCCCCTATTTGCGAGATCCGAGTCAGGATGTGGCCCGAGGGTTTGGAGCCACCACCACCCCGGAGGTGTACTTGCTTAACCAAGCGGGGGTGATTTGTTACCATGGGGCGATCGATGACCGGCCCGATGATGCCAAGGCAGTCACTCAGCCTTATCTGTACCGCAATATTCAAGCCCTTTTAGCCGGGGAAAGCATCACCCTCACAGAGACTCAGCCCGAAGGAAGTCCGTTAACTTGGCGTAAAACCCCCGTGGGTTAAGACCCATTCCATCCTAGGGGCACCCCCACCAGGAGGGGAAGTTGTTCAGAAATCCCCTCCGGGGTTGGGGTGGGTTCTTGGGGCTATGAAGCAAAAAAGTTTAGCGATCGCCTAATCCGCCCGATCCAGTTCCAAACCCGCCGATTCAGCATAGCGATTCATAAACCGGAGGAAGCGCTCCCACTCCGGCGCACTTTGCATAATGAGCACCGCCTCAATCCCCTTCGCCTGGCCGTTGATAAACCTGGCATTCACCTCACGGGTCATCATTTCCCCCTCGTCATCAATGAGGTACATGCCGGTAATGTCGTTGGCAACATTGGCATCGGTGAGGGCTTGGGGGGATTCAAAATAGAAGGTGGCTGTACCGCTGTTACCGCTTTTGGAGCGTGTGACCCGCACATCGGGGACGACTTCTTCTGTAATTCCTCTAGCAAATTGAATGTAGGCTGTCATGGATTTTGTTTTTTAAACCTTTGTAAAGTTTATTATAGGGCAGGAGGCAAAACCGCTGGAAATTGACCGGAATTCTTAAGAAGATCAGCCCTAAGGGTTAAGATCACTCTAAGTTTTCGGCTCCGGGGCGAAAATCTAGAACCCCAGTATGCCTATTCTCTTTCCCCCGCCATGCAATTTTTGGATCATCTCGATGCTGCCTGCGATCGCAACCAAAGCATCCTTGTCCTCGGTTTAGACCCCAACCCGGAAATGCTTCCCGCCCACCATGGGGCCGCCCATGGGCAACTCACCGATGAACTGTGGGATTGGCTCAATCAGATCATTGCCGCCACCGCTGATTTAGTCTGTGCCTATAAACCCAGTTTGGGGTTTTATCAATCCCTCGGCGCACCGGGTTTAGAACTCTTGGAGCAGGTGTTGCTCTCGATTCCGCCGGAAATTCCCGTCATTCTCGATGCCAAGCACAGCGACCTCAACAGCAGCAGCCTCTTCGCCCGCACCATTTTTGAGCAGTGGCACGTGGATGCGGTGACGCTGAACCCCTTTGCGGGGCAAGACCAAGCCGCGCCCTTTTTGGTCTACCCCGATAAGGCGGCGTTTATCACCTGCCGCACCTCCAATCCGGGGGCGATCGCCATCCAAGATTACCCGATGCCCGATGCCCCCCTTTACCTCCATCTGGTTAAGGAGGTGGCAGCTTGGGGAACGCCTAATCAGGTTTGTTTAGAAATCGGCACCAGTGAGCCGCAGATTCTGGCCAAAGTGCGCCATTTGGCACCGGAACGGCTGATCCTAGCCCGGAGTATTTGGCAAAATAGCACCGCCCTGGCGGCGATGATCACCGCTGGCCTCGATGGCCATGGTGGGGGCCTGCTGTTGCCGGTTCCCCAAGATTTCCTCGCTCAGGAAAATCCCGTGGAGGCGATCGCCACCCTCAATGCCGAAATTAACCAACATCGCCAAATTCCCCAGCAACAGGCCGAAAGCCAACAATGCAACATTTGGACGAGTAACCTCTGCCTCCTCGAAGAGCATCCCCATCAAGATTTAATCCTGCAATTATTTGACTTGGATTGCATTTTATTTGGAGATTATATCCAGGCTTCCGGCGCAACATTTTCCTACTACGTCGATCTCCGCAAAGTGATTTCTAATCCCCAGGTCTTCCACCAAATGATCAGCGCCTACGGGGAAATCCTCCAAACCCTCCAATTTGACCGCATTGCCGGCCTGCCCTACGGCGCATTACCCACCGCCACCGGGTTATCCCTTCACCTCGGCCAGCCGATGATCTTTCCCCGCAAGGAGGTCAAGGCCCACGGGACGCGGCGAGTGATTGAGGGGCATTTTCAACCGGGAGAAACTGCTGTGGTCATTGATGACACGTTGATCAGTGGGAAAAGTGCCCTAGAAGGAGTGGAAAAACTCACCTCCGTGGGGTTAAAGGTTACGGATGTAGTGGTGTTTATCAACCATGGAGCGGAGGGAGGCGATCGCCTGACGACAGCGGGCTATTGTGTTCACGCCGTCTTAACCTTGGCGGAAATTACCGAAACCCTCTACGAAGCGGGGCGAATCGATGAGGAGCAATACACAGCCCTCCTCCATCACGACAAGGTGAAAGCCTAATTCCCTGGAACTTCGCTAGGCCCCTCTCCCCCAGGTAACGAGGTGGGGGCTTCCACACCCCGATCAAAAACTTCAATATTCCATTGGCCGGTGCGGTTGGTGGCGTAGGCGATAAAGCGACCATTGCCGCTGATTGTGGGGTGACGGGCTTCGCCGGGGAGGTTGCGGGTGAGGGGTTCCGCCCGTAATTGCTGGCGATCGTAGAGGAAAACATCGGGCTTGCCGTATTGTTGAGCCACATAGACGATATAACGGCCATCGGCACTCACATCCGGCTGGTCGGTGAACACCCCCGGCTGGTTTAAACCCGGCAAGGGGATCAGTTGACGGCGTTGAAGGTCGTAGAGTTGTACCCGTCGCTGATTGCCCCGGTCGGAAGTGAAAACCAGGTAGCGGCCACTATAGGAGAGGCGCGGTTGCTCATCGGCGGCGGTGCTGTTGAGGGTTGCGCCAAAGGGAACGGGGGGCGGCGCGATCGCGGTACGCTGGTCACAACCCTGCACCCCTAACCCAAAAATGCCTATCGCCACCCATCCCCATTGCGCCAGTCCCATGCTAAGAATTAGCGGTGGGCAAGGTGCAGCAATTGACTTCATCAATGCAGACCTTACCCCACTGCAAAGCCCAGCGCACTAAAGAGACCCGGTTGCCGGTGGCCGTTTTCGTCAAGATGTTACTAATATGGTTATCCACAGTGCGTTTACTAATATCGAGCTGATCGGCAATATCTTGATTGGTCAGGCCATTGGCCACTAACTCGATGATTTGCACCTCACGTTCCGATAATGATATGGCTGTGGAGGGCTTGGGTTCTGTCATCGGACTTTTCCTGATAGTGATTTCTACTTAGTCCTATTTTAGGAATATTTCCGCATAATTCAGCGGCTGAGAATCAGAATGTTGTATATTTTTATACTTGCTAGGACGCAATCATGGCGCGTGTTTTAGGAATTGGTGAATTACTCTGGGACTACTTGGCGGCGGAGATGGGCGCTGGGTTATCAGAGGTTAAAACATGGCTACCGCAGGGCGGAGGCGCACCAGCGAATGTGGTCTGTGGCTTGAGTCGCCTGGGCACAACGGCGGCGTTGATTGCGGCGGTGGGGCCGGATGGGGCGGATTTAATTACGCTCTGTGGGGATCAAGGGGTGGATGTGGTGGGGGTACAACGCCATCCCACGGCTCCAACGCGCTCGGTGTATATTTTGCGATCGCCCCTTGGTGAGCGCACCTTTGCCGGGTTTGGCTCAACGCCAACGGTGGATTTTGCCGATGCCGATCTCGATCCCGCTCAGATCCCCGCTTCCCTGTTTGTGGAGGCGGATTTTTTGGTGTTGGGGACGATCGCCCTGGCCTATCCCCAGAGTCGAGCGGCGGTGTTGCGGGCGTTGGATTTGGCGGATCAGCATTATGTGCGGGTGGTGTTGGATGTGAACTGGCGGCCGCAATTTTGGCCCAATCCCGCCGAGGCCATTCCTTTGATGACTGAGTTATGGTCACGGGTAGATTTTGTCAAGTTGGCGCGAGAAGAGGCGTTATGGCTGTTTGATACCGCCGATCCCGTGGGGATCACAGAATATCTTGATGGGGTGGAGGGGGTGATTGTTACCCATGGGGGCGAAGGGGCGATCGCCTATTGTCTTTCGGAAAATAGCGGCGAAGTGGAGCCGTTCCCCGTCGAGGCGGTGGATACGACGGGGGCGGGGGATGCCTTTGTGGCGGGCTTTATTCATCAACTTTGCCGCCAAGGGGTCGCTAGTTTGAGCGATCCCGCCAAAGCGCGGGAAATCGTCACCTACGGGGCAGCGGTGGGGGCATTAACGACCTTGAAAATGGGGGCGATCGCCGCCCTCCCCACCGCTGCCGAGGTGCAGGCCTTCCTCAACCAACATTAGCCGCTTAATCCCCCTCTTTTTGCCATTGACAGAGGCGGCGGAAATGATCACCCCGTTCCTCGAAACTACGATATTGATCAAAACTGGCACAGGCCGGGGAGAGTAAAACCGTGGTGGCTCCCTTCGCTTGGGCGAGGGTCAAGCTGCGGGGCAGGGCGCGATCGAGGGTTTCGACAATTTCGTAGGCTTGATAACCGACACTGGCTAAACGGTCGGCAAATTGGCGGGCAGCATTGCCGATCAGGAGAACAGCGGCGGCTTTGGCTTGGATCGCCTCGATCCAAGCGGTATCATCCCCCGTTTTGGGATCGCCGCCAGCGATCAGGATCGCCGGGGCGGGGACGGCCATTAAACCCACCCAGGCGGCATCGTAGTTGGTGGCTTTGCTGTCGTTGATCAATTGAATGCCTTGATGGGTGCAAATATACTCTAAACGGTGGGGCACACCGGGGAAATCGGTCACGGCTTGGGCGATCGCCCCCCGCTCAATCCCCGCCAACCGAGCCGCCCCAATCGCCAATAACAAATTCTGCTGATTGTGATCCCCCAGCATTTTCAACTGATCCAGGGGCATAATCCGTTCCCCAAAGGCGATCGCCTCCCCCTCTTCCACATAAATCCCCCGCTCTGGGGGACAAGGTAAAGCAGCGGGGCCTTGGGTTGCTGTCCAATAGGCCTCGGGCCAATCGGCGGCGCGACTGCGCAAATAGGGATCATCACTATTGAGAATTTGCTGCTGGCTGCGGCGGAGCAGGCTGGCCTTGATTTGATAGTAATTATCAAGGGTATAGTGGCGGGCCAGGTGATCGGGGGTGAACGTCGTCCAAATGCCAATTTGGGGGGCCAGAGTCGAGGCCGCTTCGATTTGATAACTGCTCAGTTCAGCAATCACCCAATCCGGGGGCGTGGCATTGAGGGCTAACTCACAGGCAGCATGGCCGATATTGCCACAGGCGGGGGCCTGGTGGCCCGCAGCTTGGAAAATGGCAGCGGTGAGGGCGGTGGTGGTGGTTTTGCCGTTGGTTCCCGTAATCCCCACCCAAGGGCGGTCTTGGAGATAACGCCAAGCTAACTCCATCTCACCGATGGTTTCAATCCCTAATTCCCGCGCCTGGGTTAACACCGGCAGATCCCAAGGTACGCCGGGACTAACGACGATCAGATCGGGGTGACTGACGTTGAGGTCAAGGTCTGCCCCTAAATGGACAGAGATGTCTGCCTGGGTTAAGGGTGCCCGGAGGGCCTCCAGATTCGCCCCCGTGCCGCGATCGCACACCGCCACATCAAAGCCTTGCGCCTTTAGCACCCGTGCCGCCGCAACCCCTGAGAGGCCTAAGCCAATAATCTGCGCCTTTTTCACCCCACCACCTCAATTTCTGGCGTACCCTCAGCATCCAACCAAGCCAAACGACGAATCCCACTGGCCCGGGCATAATCCCGCAGTTCAGCGGGCGATCGCCCCCCCAAATCCAACTCCACCCGCACCAAATGCTCCGATTGCCGCAACTGTTGGGCATAGGTAAAGGCCATGGCCTCCGCCGTTGGTGTTTTGGGAATCACCAGCCAATCATTCACCGGCATCGCTTGGGGCAGTTGGGGAGCAGCGAGCAAGGCGGCGTGGAGGTCTTCGAGGTTGAGGGCAAAGCCAATGCCTGCCCCCCCTTCCCCATTGGGGTCATAGAGGCCTAAAAGTTGGTCATAACGCCCCCCCTTGCCCACAACACGGGAATGATTCTGCCGGGAGGCCACCACTTCAAACACAATGCCGGTGTAGTAATCAATGGTTTCCAAGAGACTGAGATCGAGGATCAGGGGGAGTTCCTGGGGGGAACTGTGGCGAACTCGCTCAATGAAGGTTTTCAAATTCTCCACACAGGCTTGGCCCGTCGCATCTAGCTCCAATGCGCTCACCCGTTGGAGAACATCCTCCGGCCGGCCCCGGAGGTTAAAGATCAGCAGGGCGTGATCGCGCAGTTCGGGGGTGAGGGGCAGGGCTTCGAGGCCAATGCGATCGAGATGGGCGATCGCCTTCCGGACTGCCCTCTGGTGTTCAGGGGGGAAAGGAGCCAGGAGCGATCGCGTCAATTGCGCCTCTCCCAAGAGTAGATGCCAATCCGTTAACCCCAGAGCCAGCAAACAATCCACCACCAACAGCAAAATTTCCGTATCCGCCAAACTCCCCCCGGTGTAAAGCAGCTCTACCCCCATTTGGTAAAACTCCACTTGGCGGCCATGGTGGCTCTGGGCCGCTCGCCGGAACACATTGGCATTGTAATAAAGCCGCAGGGGATGCTTATCCCCCGCCATCCGGGTGACGGCAGCACGGGCAATGGAAGCCGTCAGTTCCGGCCGCAGCCCCAGCCGTCCCTGGGCCGTTTCCCCCACCTCGATCACCGTATCCGGCTGAATCGCTCCCCCAGCGGTTAACGTCTCCAGCCATTCCAACGTTGAGGTAATAATCCGCTGATACCCCCAGCGCTGAAAAACAGCCTGTAAACGGTCAACAATCCAGCGTTTTTGCGACACCTCCAGGGGTAAAATATCGCGGCTTCCGGCGGGGGGCTGGTGAATCATCATCAAGGGGGTTAATGGAGTTTGTACAGAACAGTCCCAATCGGCGGGATCACACTACTTTTTTTTACCACCAAACAGCCCCCCAAACATACCGCCCCCATCGGCCTTGGGATCGGACTTGCCTTTCGCTTTTTGCTTCGCATCCTGGGCCGCTTTATTTTTGGCGTTAACGCCCCCGCTGGAATTTGAGCCGGCACTGTGGGCAGCAAGGGGCTGACCGAGTTTTTTCTCAATCACCGCTTTACATTGGAGGGCGATCGCCTCTTCAGGATTCGATTGCAGGGATTTGAGGATATGCACCTTCGCCATACTGACCTGATTTTGCTTCAGGTAAGCCATGCCCAAGAGACCATGGCAGGTACTATTTTTCGGATCCAGTTTCAAACCATCCCGCAGTTCCAAAACCGCTTTGGCAAAATTATTTTTGCCGATATATTCCTGAGCACGGCGCACATAGGCAAGGACGGGGGAGGCTTCTTCGGGAGCCGCAACGGGTTTGGCCTTCTGACCCGATGGGGGCGGGGCGCTGGGGGCCGCTTTTGGGGCGGGGGGCGCTTGGCGTAGTCCCTGACCGGCTTTGAGCATTAAATAAACCAGGTTTACTTCACTCAATTCGCCAATGGCTTGCTCACAGGCAGCAATGGATTTGTACTGATTTTCCGTCAAGGCTTTCAGGGCCTGGGCATAGGCCAGATCAACATTACCCCCAGCCTTGAGGAGATTTTTTGCCATCTCGCTGTGGACGTTGGGGGTGTTGCCCTCGCTGGCTAAACGTTTACCCGTTTGTTCCAGAACAATTTGATGCTCGTGGTGGGTTTTGCCCTTGAGGGTTTCGTAGGCGGGGTTAATCAGTTTGGAAAGCAGTTCGCTGGCCTGTTGCCGTTCCGCATCACTGTTGACTTTAACGGTATCGGGATGGAGAAGCCGCGCCAGTTTGAGATAGCGCTTCCGGACGGTATTGGCATCTGCTGTGACGGGTATGCCTAACACAGCATGATGATCCGTCAAGTCATATTTAAAAAGTCCATACTTAATGGTTAGGGACATAGTGCTTCACCGAAAACATCGCTCATATATTTCTTAGTATCCCCTAGATTCCCCTCGATCATAGTATTCCCCGATGGAGTTTACCGGACTCATAACCGGGCCATTTGGGTAGCATCGCTCCAAACCGCAATGGGGGGGGTTTGGGCTAGGGCTTGACTGAGGGAACTGTGGATCGCGCCATTGGTGGCTAAAAGGCGACCGGATTCGAGATCAAAGGGGGTTTGATCATAGGCGGTGACGAGGCCCCCCGCTTCCCGCACT
>JAABSU010000127.1 GCA_011390265.1 Spirulina sp. | reverse complement strand
GATGATTCCTCGGATCAAACAACAAGTTTTGTAGATCTTTATCTCTCCTGGTAAAGCCAAGACGGATCAGGCTTGCAGCGTAACCTTGGCAAAAAAGGGAAACCAGTCCCCGGTAAAAAATACAGACCGTTGATTCTCGACCTCTCAATTGATTGTGCTCAATTTGAAATCAATCTGTTGTATAAGACATCACCCTAACTTGTGATTTTCATCAACGATTAAAACAATGGACAGTTTGTTTTAGTGGCCTCAGTTTTGCTGTGATCATTTTGACGCTCAAGGCAGCAAATCGTTTCCCGATTGGAAAAGGGTAGCTATTGTAACAGTTTGCGGGTTGTAATCGGGGTGAGGAGGAGAGAAACTTGTGGAGGGGGACTCTCCCCGTTAGCATGGTGAACATGGGTTTTTGTGATTTGGAGGTTATGCCGTGGCTGAAGCCATTCCCCCCATTACCCTGCCCCCTGTGGGTGTGGCAGAGCAGGAAAAAGCGTGGTTGAAAACCACACTCCATCAATGGCTCGATCATGAGTTTTTACCTGAGGCGATCAATGGGACGATCGCCGAGCGGGCCGCCCAAATCTATATGCGGCAACGACTTGAGGGGGAAAACGATCTGGGTTCTCTCGTGATTGCGATTGTCACGGAGATGCAGGCCTTTGATTTTAGCGAGAGCTTTTATAGTGAGTTTGCGATCGCCAACGCCGTCAGCGACCTGATCCTCGATAGCCTGGGGATTGACCGCTGCTGTGGAGCCGGTTAAACCCAATCTGATATGATGGGAACCACCCCAACCCTCAATTTTCAGAAACGGAGCGCACCATGGTTGAACATTTGCTTTTGGGTATTGTGATCGGCTTAGTTCCCGTCACCCTGGCTGGCCTCTTTGTGGCGGCCTATCTGCAATATAAGCGGGATGACAAGGCGATCAGCTAGGCTTTCCGCGATCGGCATTGCTTTGGGGGCGGGCTATGGCTCGCCCCTATTGTTATGGGCGATAAAAAGCGATCGCCGTATTCCCATAGACCTTGGTGCGATCGCACCCCCAAGCCTGAAACTGTTCCGGCCGCCATTGTTTGGGGTCATGTTCCACCGCCAATGCTCCCCCTACCCTAAGCAGGCCATGGGACATCAAGGCGGCTAACACAGGATTGTAAAGGCCAGCCCCATAGGGCGGGTCAAAATAGATCAAATCAAACCCCTGCCCCGCTAACTTCGGCAACACCTGCACCACATCCCCCCGGAGAATCTCGAAGCATTGCTCCACTTGAGCCAAACCCTGCCAATTTTGGCGAATCACGCCACAGGCCCGCCCCCATTTTTCCACCCCCACCACCCGCGCCACCCCCCGACAGAGGGCTTCCGCCCCCATCGTGCCATTGCCGCTACAGAGATCGAGCCAATGGGCATCGAGGAGGCGATCGCCCCAAATATTAAAAATTGCTTCCCGCACCCGGGCCGGCGTGGGCCGCACCTGATCCCCCGGAATGGTGACAATCCGACGGTTGCCATAAATCCGCATCATTCCCAGGCCACCAACGCCCGCTCCCGCACCACCCGCTGATAGACCCGTTCCGTTTTCACGGCCAAATTGCGCCAATCGAAGCGCGTTGTTAGGTCAGCATAGGCATTTTCGACGAGCGATCGCTGATAATCGGGATGCCAGAGCACATCGAGAATCCCCCAAGCCAGGGAATCGGGGTTATTGGTCTGCGTCACCACCCCCGTTTCACCGTGGCGCACCACCTCCGGCAGGCCACAGGTATCAGACACCACCACCGGCACCCGAGCCGCAAAACTTTCCAGCACAACAATGCCAAAAGGTTCATACAAACTGGGGAACACCGCACAATCAGCAATCACCTGGAAATGATCCAACTCTTCCTCCGGCATAAACCCAGTAAATAAACATTTATGCCAAATCCCCAGATTCCAAGCCTGCTCCTTGAGGTGGTCAATATTGCCGCCGCCGATAATCACAATTTTGGCCCGGCTGTCCATCTCTGCAATGACCTTCGGCGCAGCGGACAGCAGCACGGAAATGCCCTTTTCATAGCTCATTCGCCCCAAATAATAGACAATCTTTTCCTCATCCCAGGCAAATTGACGGCGAAAGGCAGCGTAGTCGAAATCAGGATCCGGCTGTTTTTTGGCGGCGCGGATGCCGTTGTAGATGATGTCTAGCTTATCGGCGGGGGCGTGCAAAGCCCATTGCAGTTCCCGCTTCATGTGCTCGGTGCAGACGATCACCCGCCAAGACTCATGGACGAGGAGGGTTTCCTTTTGGTGAATGTAGGTTTGGGTGGGGTTATAGATGCCGTTGTAGCGGCCGAATTCTGTGGCGTGGACTGTGCCGACTAGGGGAATTTTAAAGCGGTGCTTGAGGGCGATCGCCGCATCCCCCACCAGCCAATCATGGGCATGGATCAGATCAAAGGGGCCCCACTCCATGATCAACGCGCCACCGTATTCCCCCATGCTTTCATTCATATTCACGACCCAATGAAAAAAATCATTGCCCCGGGCCACAGAAACCCGATGGAGATGAATCCCTTCCACGATTTCTCGCCGGGGGGTTTCGCCAAATTCCACCGTAATCAGGTGAATTTCATGCCCCAGACTGACAATTTCCGGATATAACTCCGCAACGTGCCGCGCAATGCCGCCAATAATCCGAGGGGGAAACTCCCAAGCGAGAACAAGAATTTTCATTGATATCGATTAAATACTCCTGTTGTCTGGGGATTGACCAAAATTTTGGCAATGTTGGGTAGGAACAACGCCAAATTTCGCCGCTGTAGGCAACGGGCCTGATGGGACAGCGACCCCTCAGAAGGACAAATCAGGAGCTTGAGCTAAACAATACTCTAGCAAAATGGCCCGACATTGCAAGCAGGTTAACTGCTGACACAGTTGAGCGATCCCCGAGGGGGTGAAAGGATAGCGCCCCCCGAGGGTGGCCGTAGGGATGACCGCATCGGGGGTGAGGTGGGCCATAAAACCGTAGAGGCGTTGGTTGGAAAAGGCGCTGTTAATCAGCCAACCGTCAGAATTGAGGGGGGTGAGGGTGGCAATGGTTCCCGCCTTCACCCCTAATTCCCGTTCGAGAATTACAGGGGCCATCTCCTCAGGTTTTTGGCCAGGGGGCAGACGGCCGCCGGGAAAATCCCAGGTATAGGCCCCCACGCCGGGCCGGTATTGGCGGGGCGGGAGGAGAAGATTTCCCCCGTGGAGGGGGAGGATAATCACAGAATCGGCTTTTTCCACCCGCCAATAGTCATGAACTTGCCCTTGGGGATCTTGGAGGCGTTCGCCAATCAGGGTGAGCCAAGGCGATCGCATCGTCGCCAAGGCTGCCACCACGTCCCAAGGTTGCTCCGCTGCCATTAATCGCGATAGACCTCCCGCACTAGGGAACCATCGGGGCGCAACAGTTCCACATGGAGGGGCATTTGCCCTGCGGCATGGGTGGAGCAGCTTAAGCAGGGGTCAAAGCAGCGGATGCCTGCTTCAACGCGGTTGAGGAAACCCTCGGAAATGTCGTTGTTGTGGATATAGTGCTGGGCGATTTGGGTGACGGTTTTGTTCATCGCTAGGTTATTTTGACCCGTGGCGATGATCAGGTTGACCTTTTCCAAGATGCCATTGGCATCGACGTTGTAATGGTGGAACAGCGTCCCTCGGGGGGCCTCGCTCACCCCCACCCCGACGAGGCTGTTAATCTCTGCCTTGGCCCGCACGCGATCGCTCAACAAATCCGGATCATCCATGAACCGCTCAATGCGCTCCAAACAGGCGAGGATTTCCAAAAGGCGGGCGTGGTGGTACAGGAAGGAAGAGGTGGCGATCGCCCCCCCCCGTTGCCGGAATTCTGCCAATTCTGCATCCGCTAGGGGCGTACCAAAGCGATCGCAATTATTCACCCGTGCCAACGGCCCCACCCGATAGATCCCATCGGGATAACCCAGGGGTTTGTAGTAGGGGAATTTCAGGTAAGACCAGGATTCCACCGCTTCCCCTAAATAATCCTGATAATCATCCTCACTCAGGCCATCGGCGATAATATTCCCGGCACTATCCTTAAACCGGATCGCCCCGCCGTAATGCTCCCAATCCCCATTAGCAGCCACCAAACTCATAAACAGCGAGGGAAATTCCCCAAACTGCTCAATTTCGGTGTGGAAGCGATCGAGAATGTCTTTAAAAATTGCCAAAGCGGTTTGGGTCGTGGCGATGGATTCCGGGAGGCGATCTCGAATCCAATCCCGGCCTTCGACGGAAAGGGGCGATCGCACCCCCCCCGGCACCGTCCAAGCGGCGTGAATCTTCCGCGCCCCCAATTTTTCAATCACCGTTTGGCCAAATTGCCGCAGCCGAATCCCCGCCCGCGCCAAATCTGGATCAGCGGCGATCAAGCCAAATACATTGCGTTTCGCCGGATCACTATCCCAACCCAAAAGGAAATCCGGGCTACTGAGGTGGAAAAACGAGAGGGCATGGGATTGGACAATCTGCCCCAAGTTCATCAGGCGGCGGAGTTTTTCCCCGGCAATGGGAACTTGTACCGCCAGAATTTTATCCCCGGTTTTTGCCGCTGCCAATAAATGGCTCACGGGGCAAATGCCACAAATCCGCGCTGTAATCCCCGCCATTTCCGTAAAGGGCCGCCCCTCACAGAATTTTTCAAAGCCGCGATATTCCACCACATGGAACCGGGCATCATTCACTTCCCCGGCATCATCGAGGAAAATCGAAATTTTGGCGTGACCCTCAATGCGAGTCACGGGATCAATCACAACAGTTTTAGCCATAACTACTCGTTGAATAAATGTTTAATTGAGATCATGGGGGGAAAAATGATCATTTAAAAAATCATCATCATCCTCATCTTCATCTTCGTCGTCTTCATCCTCCAATTGTTGATCGACGATCGCCATCATCGTTTCTGGGTCAACATCCCCATAAATGATTTTCATCAGGGCGGGAAAATACAGATCCACCATGGTGAAATTGGGATACATCAAATTACGAATCATGTTGATATTGGCGGGAACATCATGGAGAGACATACTGGTCTTATAGCGCATCTCACCATCTGTAAGGTCAATTTCCAAGCTCCCGATCGGCAGGGCATAGTTAGCCCGACAAATAAATTCACACAGGGCTGCAAATTTTTCCCGGGGAGCCATTGCTGGGACAATCGACACCAGTTGAATGCAGTCATTTTCATCATCGACAAAGAAGTAGCAGCGAAACTGTCCAGAATCTAACGTGAGTCCGAAGGTAATTGTTTCTGCGGGTTCAACGATGCTAAAAGACCAATCATCGGTTTTTAGGGTTTCAACGACAAGCTCAAACAGGGTCATAGTCAAGTTAACCAAATTTAATCATTTCACGCCCCTCCATGACGGGCATTTCTCCCCGCAGGAGCGGTTCTAATGTCGCCCGAATCCGATCAGCACTGGGGGGACAACCGGGCATGAAAATGTCAACGGGAACCAGTTCATGAACGGGACGCACTTGATCCAAGAGTTCCGGGACAATCCCCGGTTCGTAGGGAAGTTGGGGCGTTTCATCCCCTAATTCAATATAGGCGCGTTTGAGTACGGGTTCGGCACCGCCGAGCATATTGCGCATGGCGGGGACGTTGGCGGTAACGGCACAATCCCCGAAGGAGATCAGGGTTTTGGTGTGGGCGCGAACGTGGTAAATCAATTCGAGGTTTTCTTCGTTGGCGATCGCCCCCTCCACCAAACAGACATCGACATTTTCTGGATAATCCTTGAGGTCACAGCCCACGGGGCTATAGACCACATCCACCTGAGCCGCCAGATCAATCAGCCATTCATCGAGGTCAAGGAAGGACATATGGCAACCGGAGCAGCCGGCGAGCCAAACCGTGGCAAAACGAATTTTAGACATAGAGCATTTTCCTCATCATGGGGGTTAAACCGAGAGTAAAGCGGCCAGCAGCGTACATTGTTCCGCCGGTTGACAAAACTGGGGGCAGGTGGTGCTGCGATTTTGACAAGCCGCTGTGTATTGTAGTTTTTGCGCTTGATCTTCGAGCTGAGATCGCAACCAATGCACCCGCTCCTGGTGAGCATCCAACAAAGCAAACCACAGATCTGTATTCGCCAAGAGAGGGGTCAGGAGATGAATCGCCTTCACCAAGGGGGTCACCCGTGCGGGGATACAGTCAATGTGCAAGAACTGATCACAAAGCGTCAGGGCTTGGAGAAATGTGGATTCTGCGGCATTGGCGGCTGGAGTAACCGCGCTGGGTAATGGAGACTGAGCTTGGAGCATGGGCATGATTAAACAACAAATGGATGGATGGATAGATTTCACCCAGCCAACCGGAACTGACCAGATCCGGTTCTAAATCCCCCGATCGCCCTCCGACTGAATTTCCGGGGAAATCTCTCAACCCCATAATCCTAGGGGTGATTGAGACTGGACGCAGTGAAACCTCCTTGAGATTAGCGCGACCATTCCTGTTTGTCGCGAGCGTTAACCAAAAATTCCAACTTGGCGCGATCGCCCGCTTTTTCGCCCGTCGTTGTGCCCTTGCGGAAGATGGCTCCCGTCGGGCAAGCGTCCACACATTTCCCGCAGGCAGTACAGGCGGACACCTCTCCCCAAGGCTGATCCATCCCGGAAACGATATAGCAAGCCTCGCCTCGGTTGCCCACATCCCAAACGTGAGCGCCCTCGATCTCATCGCAGACCCGGACGCAGCGGGTGCAAAGGATACAGCGGTTGTGGTCAATGCCAAACTGACTATGGGAGAGATCCATGCCGCGATCGGGGAAGCGGTAGTTAAACCGGGAGTGATCCATGCCGACTTCGATCGCCGCATCCTGAAGCTCACAGTTGCCATTGGCGACGCAGATCGAGCAAACGTGATTGCCTTCGGCGAAAAATAACTCCACAATCATGCGGCGATAGTCTTGGAGCTTGGGGGTGTGGGTTTCCACTTCCATCCCTTCTGCCACCGTGGTCACACAGGCCGCCATCAGTTTGGGGGTTCCCTTCACCTCGACGGCACAGAGGCGACAGGCCCCCGCCTCGCTGATTCCTTCTAAATGGCAGAGGGTGGGGATGGGAATCCCGGCTTCCTTCGCGGCAGCGAGGACGGTTTTGCCGCTTTCGGTGACGACATCTTGGCCGTTAATTTTCAGGGTCGTAATCGACATGGTGTTCTCCTAACAAAAAAGCGGTTTGGATTATTGCCCCAAACAAGCAGCAAGGTCTGCATCTGGGGTGGTGATGCCCTGTAGGTTATACCGCTCCGAGAGGAGGGCAAAGACGTTGGGGGTGAGGAAGGCCGGCAACGTTGGCCCGAGGCGAATGTTTTTGATCCCTAAATGGAGGAGGGTGAGCAGGACGGCGATCGCCTTTTGCTCATACCAAGAGAGGATCATCGACAGGGGCAGTTCGTTCACCTCCATCCCCAAGGCTTGGGATAACCCCAAGGCAATCTGGATGGCGCTATAGGCATCGTTGCATTGCCCCACATCCATCAACCGAGGCAGACCGCCAATTTCCCCTAACTGCTGGTCAAAAAAGCGGAACTTGCCACAGGCGAGGGTGAGGACAATACAGTCATCGGGGACTTTTTCCACCAGTTCGGTGTAGTAGTTGCGATCGGGCTTGGCCCCATCACAGCCGCCAACGAGGAAGAAATGGCGAATTTGGCCCGCTTTGACGGCGTTGATCACTGTATCAGCCACCGTCATCACGGCATTGTGGGCAAAGCCGGTGGTGACGGAGCGGGGGGGATCGGTGACGGTGAAGCCGGGGAGGGCGAGGGA
This sequence comes from Spirulina sp., assembly GCA_011390265.1. Taxonomy (GTDB): domain Bacteria; phylum Cyanobacteriota; class Cyanobacteriia; order Cyanobacteriales; family Spirulinaceae; genus Spirulina. The sequence goes on along the minus strand of JAABSU010000127.1, from coordinate 3,240 downwards.
TTTGGCGATCGCCGGCCCAAAATCGGGAATGCCGCCATGGAGTGGCAGGTGAATTAACCCCGGATAGCCAACATTACCGACGGTGAAGATTTTTTCATCATAGGTATCGTGGGGGGGCATGAGGCAGTTGGTGGTCATGACGATCGCCCCTGGGAACTTGGCAAAATCCTTGGTTTGGTTCTGCCAAGCCGTGCCGTAATGGCCATAGAAATGGGGGTAGTTTTCCTTGAGCTTGGGGTAGCCATGGCCGGGGAGGAGTTCGCCGTGGGTGTAGACCGTTAACCCCGTGTTTTTGGTCTGCTCCAAGAGCGCCGCCAAGAATTTGATGTCATGGCCGGAAATCAGGATCGCCTGACCTTGGCGGGGGTTGAGGGGAACGGGGGTGGGGACAGGGTGGCCGTAGGTTTCGGTATGGCCGCGATCGAGCAGTTCCATGGCCCGGAAATTCAGTTCCCCCACCTTGAGGGCGAGATTCACCCAATCGAGGAGTTGCAGATCGCTGCGATCGAGATCCGCTAAGGTTTGCTCACAGAAATAATAAATCTCTGGATCTTCCTGGCCCAATTCCGCCGCCAGGAAAGCATAGGAAACCATGCCCTTGAGGCCGTAGATCACCGTCAACTGGAGGGCAAAAATATCGGGATTGCCCGCTTTTTGGAGCATCGTCAGGGATTTAGCAAAGCCCTGCTCAATTAAGCTTTCCGACCAATCCGGCTCGTAGTTGCAGATTTCGGGCCATACGGTGGGGCGATCGCCTCGCCGCTGAATTTCCAACTTCAACATTTCCCGCAGCGTGATCGCTTGACGCATCATCGTCACAAACCGTTTGCGGTCAAAATTAACGTTGGTCATCGTCGCAAACAGGGAATCACAGATAAACAAATCTGCATCCTGGGTGGAAATTTCCTGTTGACGGGCGGCGATCGCCACCACTGACAAACCCCGCAAGCAATACACCAACAAATCTTGCACCGCATTCACATCGGGGCTTTTCCCACAGGCTCCCCATTGGTGGCAGCCTTGGCCGCTGGCGGTTTGCTCGCATTGTTCGCAAAACATAAATCTTTACTCTGATGGTTGGCAATTGGGGGAGGATCCCCCCTGCCCCCCTTAACAAGGGGGGTTTTTGAATCTAACCCTTGAAATGGGGGTGTTTCTGTAGGGGCGAAAAATCCTTCGCCCCCATCTCACGTCTAAACGCTCAAGGCGTGGTTCTCCGGCATCGTGGGCAAGGGTTGCAACAGTTCCTCGTACTCAGAGCGGAAATATTGCAACGTACTCAGCACCGGGTTGGGGGCCGTCATCCCCAAACCGCAGAGGCTCATCTCCTTGACCATGTAACAGAGTTGCTCCATGGTTTCGAGATCCGCGAGGGTGGCTTGTTTTTTCAGCAACCGCGTCAGCATCGCGTGGAGTTGTACCGTCCCCGCTCGACAGGGAACGCACTTGCCACAGCTTTCTTCCTGGCAAAAGTCCATATAGAACTGAGCAACTTCCACCATGCTGGTGCCGGTGTCCATCACCACCATCCCCCCAGATCCCATCATCGACCCCACTTTCGTGAGGGAGTCATAATCGACAGGGGTATCGAGGAGGTAGGCAGGGATGCAACCACCGGAGGGGCCGCCGGTTTGGACGGCTTTAATTTCCCCATCGGGAACGCCGCCCCCCATTTCTTCGACAATTTCCCGCAACGTGATCCCCATGGGCACTTCGATCAGGCCGTTATTGCGGATTTTGCCGGTAAGGGCGAAAATCTTCGTCCCCTTGCTTTTTTCCGTGCCGATGCCGCTAAACCAGGCGGAGCCTTTTTCAATAATCGCGCTGATATTGCCGTAGGTTTCCACGTTGTTGATCAGCGTTGGGCAATGCCAGAGACCATCTTGGGCCGGGTAGGGGGGACGGGGGCGAGGATTGCCCCGTTTGCCTTCGATGGAATGAATCAAGGCCGTCTCTTCCCCACAGACAAAGGCTCCCGCCCCGATGCGGATGTCAATTTTGAAATCAAAGGGGGAGTCAAAGATTTGACTGCCGAGGATGCCGTATCGTTTCGCCTGTTTTATGGCGGTTTCGAGGCGTTGAATGGCGAGGGGATATTCGGCGCGAACGTAGATATAGCCATGGTTTGCACCGACAGCATAGGCGGCGATCGCCATCCCTTCCAACACCAAATGGGGATCACTTTCCAACACCGAGCGATCCATAAAGGCCCCCGGATCTCCCTCATCCCCATTACAAATCACATACTTCTGGCCTTCGGGCATTTTTGCCACCGTCGCCCACTTGATCCCCGTGGGGAAGCCGCCGCCGCCGCGCCCCCGCAGGCCGCTGGCGGTCACTTCCGCCACCACCTCAGCGGGGGACATTTCAAACAGGGCTTTATAGAGGGATTGGTAGCCGCCGACGGCAATATAGTCCTCGATGCGATCGGGGTTAATGTTGCCGCTGTTTTTGCGGACAATGTGGAATTGCCGGCTAAAGAAGGGGTGTTCCGGGTCGCCTTTAACGAGATCCGCCTCCCCTCCCGCCAACACATCAATAATTCCCTCTGCTTGATCCGGGGTGACGGTTTCAAACAGTTGATCATCATGGGCAAACTGTACCAACGGCCCCCGACCACAGAAGCCCATACAGCCCACGCCCACAACTTCGGCGCGATCGCCCAGACCCTTATCTTGAATAGCCTTGGCTAAATTGTTCTTCACCTCCAAAGATTGGGCCGCTTGGCAGCCGGTGGAGGTGCAACAATGCACCCGTAGGGGTTTGAACTTGGCCTTTTCGGCCACTGCTAACGCTTTGAGTTCTGCTAAATCCATCATGCCTCCTTCTGATCTTCCAGGGCCGCCAAACGGGCCAACACTGTCGGCGCGTCCAGTTTGCCCTTCACTTCCCCATCGAAAACCACCGCAGGCGCAATGCCGCAGGCCCCAATACAGCGAGCGGTAGCCAGGGAAATTTGCCCATCGGGGGTGGTTTCACCGACGCTGATACCTAGTTTTTCGGCAATGGCTTCGACAATTTTGCCGCTCCCCTTGACATAGCAAGCCGTACCGGTGCAAACAATACAACTGTGCTTGCCACTCGGTTCGAGGGAGAAGAGATGATAAAACGTGGCCACGCCATAGACGCGGCTGAGGGGCAGTTTTAGACCTCGGGCAACGTGTTCTAAAACGTCCAATTCTAGAAATCCAAAGGATTCCTGAGCTTTGTGGAGCACTTCAATCAGGGCATCTTGGCGGT
>JAABSU010000126.1 GCA_011390265.1 Spirulina sp. | reverse complement strand
GCTGCTACGTTGGGGGAACTTCATGGCTTTTTAGGGGATCAAGGGGAGGCGATCGCCTGGTTTGAACGGGCTGAAGCGGTTTATACCCAATTGGGGGATCAAGAAAGTGCCGCTGAAATCGCCGCCACGCTGGCGGAACTCCGTTCCCAATAGGCCGAACTCCGTTCCCAATAACCCCTAGGCCGATTCCCAGCAGGTTTGCCAAGGTTCGCCTCCCACCTCCAAACCCCCCGTCGTGCTGTGGGCGGTGCAAATCGTCTCGCCATTGTTGTGGCTTAATTTCAAGGTTATTTCCCCCCGCATCGTATCGCGGCAACAGAACACCAGACCCTCATGGGTGGGGGCGCGGAGGGCTGTGCCGGAGTGGGTGGTGGTTCCCATGAGTTCCACACGATAGCGATCGCCTTCCGCTGCCATGCGCCATTCCCCCCAAGGGGCGATCGCCCACGTTACCCGACTATTCCACGGCACAAATTCGTAAAACTGTCCCCGGTAATGGATACCAATCAGGGCCACAGATTCCTCCCAAGTCAGCACTTGGCGCTTGCCCCCTCCGGCGGTGAGGGCTAAATCCGGCTCATCGGTAAAACTATTACAATTCAGCCAAAACCAGGCCTTGGGGAACGATCGCCCCCAATTTTTTTCACTATAGGCGGGGGCCTGCTCCAGGTAATATTCCTGGCCATTCCAATTAATCACGCCATTGGCCAAACCGTGGGCCATGAGGATTTGCCAACCGGGATCAAAAATGGGGAGATGGGAGAGCCAGCCCGCTGTGGCCTGTTGGGGTTCGTGGGGATTGCCCCAACCGTAGAGGGGTTGGATTTGGTAATCCCAGCGGCAATAGAAGCCGGTGGCGGGGTTGCGGATATAGCCTTGGTGGCGATCCTCCGTGGCGCTGTAGCCTTCCCAATGGTGATCGCGGCGGTAATGCCTGAGGGCGAGGCGATCCGCTGCGGCCGAAAACTCCGCCACATCCGGTAATGTGCGCCAGAGATAGCGATCTCCCGGCCCCAAAATTTGCGCCGCCCCCCCACTGTGGGCCTGTCCCCCCTGGGGGTCTTCAATGGAATACATAAACGCAAAACTTTCCCCCAATTGGGGCAACGTCACCCGATAGTACCAGCCTTCAAAAAACCGGCCAGGGAGCCAAGGGGCAAAGTGATAACCACTGTGGGGGGTTTGTAAATGGGGGGCCATAGTGCGCTCCAAAGGTTGAGATTAATCGGCTGGTTGATCCAACTTTATCCTCCTGACAATTTCCCTGCTGGCTTCGTTGTGATGCTCACGATCCCCCCGGCTGCGCCGACCCCCTTAAAAAGGGGGTTAAATCTCAGAACTCTCAGAACCTGAGTATCGATTGCTGACAGTTGCGAACGTTGAGCTTAAAAGGGGGGTTAAATCTCAGAACGCTCAGAACCCCCCCTTTTTAAGGGGGGGCAGGGGGGGATCCTCCCCATTGTTACGCTTTCCCCAAGACTTGACCGAAAGCCGTTAAAAATCCCTCGACATTTTCCGGGTGGCTATTCGCCCCCATCAACCCGACGCGCCACACCTTGCCCGCCAATTCCCCTAACCCATTACCAATTTCTAAATTGTGCTCATTTAACAGCCGTTGAGTCACCGCTTTAGCATCCACTCCATCGGGAACCCGCACCGTCGTTAAGGTCGGCAAACGGTGTTCCACCGGCACATGACAGGCAATCCCCAGATCTGCTAATCCCGCCCAAAGGGCTTCGGCGTTGCGTTGGTGGCGTTGCCAGGTTTGTTCTAATCCTTCCGCAACGATCAGCCGTAGGGCTTCCCGTAGGGCATAGGTGAGGTTGACCGGGGCGGTGTGGTGATACATTCGTTCAGATCCCCAATATTTCGCCAGTAGGGAAGCATCGAGATACCAATTTGCCACCTTGGTTTGCCGCTGCTCCAACTTCGCCACGGCGCGGGGACTCATCGTAAAGGGGGAAATGCCCGGTAGGCAACTCAAACCCTTTTGGCCGCAACTGTAGGCCAGATCCACCTGCCATTCATCGAGGAAAATCGGCACACCGCCCAAACTGGTAACGGTATCAATGATTAATAAACAATCAAATTCGCGGCACAATTCCCCCACCCCTTCCAAGGGTTGGCGTGCCCCCGTGGAGGTTTCGGCATGGACGAGGGCGAGGATTTGGGGGCGATGTTCCACCATGGCCGCCCGGAGTTGGTCAAGGCTAAACACATCGCCCCAAGATTGATGAATGGTGCGCACATTCCCTTGATAGCGGCTGGCCATTTCCACCAGACGATGGCCAAAATAGCCCATCACCCCGACGAGGACGCGATCGCCCGGCTCCACCACATTGGCCAGCGTCGCCTCCATGGCTGCCGAACCCGTGCCACTAATGGGAAATGTCATCGGGTTTTCCGTTTGCCACACATAACGCAGCAGCGTTTGCACCTCATCCATCAGGGCCAGGTAGGCGGGGTCAAGGTGGCCGATGGGTTGGCGGTTGAGGGCGGCAATTACAGCGGGGTCAGCATTGGAGGGGCCAGGCCCCATCAGCAACCGGGTGGGAATATCGAGGGGGGCGAGGGGATGAGTGGGGGGAGCAATCATGGGAAAATTATCAACAGCGGCTACGGTCTCTATTATCCGGGCGATCGCCCCCCTTCTCACCGGAATCCGTAGAACTCTATGAAACTCCCATGATTCCCCTGTAAAGTAGTGAAGAAAGATTGCATTACCCACCCACTGACTCAAGACCCCCCTCAGGTTCGGGGCTGAATCATCCCCCAAGCCTGGCCTTGCCAGTCGTTGAGCTTAGGATTTCACTCAATTATGAACAACCCAGACAACGCTCCCGTCGCATCTAAACCCTCCCGCGCTCAACCCATTCCCCCCCCCAGTGAACCCCGGCAATACCGAGCGATCGGTTTAGTTGAAGGCCGCTATATCCCTTCGGAAGAGCAACACACGAAAGGGGTCGTCATCACCACAGATGGAGTGGAAGTGGATGCAGTCTTACTCGGTCGGGTGATCAGCTTAATTAAAAATCACCTTGACCTTGATCAACCCCACCTCTGGGTCGTTTATCCCCGCACCCGTCAGGAAGAGGAACAGCTTCACGTCCAAATTGCTGGGGTTTGGGAGCCAGAAAACCTCGATCCTGCTTTCACACCAGAGGATGAGCCTGTTGCTACTGCCGATCCAGCCGATCGAGAATCCGCTGAATCCACCTTGCCCATTGCCCCCCGCCCTCAACTTCCCTTAATGGAGCCAGCGGAGCCAGAACCGCGCTGTGAAAATGGTTATTTTTCGGTGCGGGGGGAAGTGGTGTTTTGCGCGAAAGAAACGGAGTTGGTGATTGTTAAAATTCAGCAAGCTTCCCGCGATCCCGCTGAAAAACGCAAAAAATCCTTTAAGCTGCATCTTCGCGGCATACTGCCTGAAGATCGCCCCCTGCGCCATTTTTGGGATTTGCACCTGATGCGCCAAGGACAGCATTTGGTGATTCAGGAAGCCTATGATATGGGCTTTATGCCCAAACCCAAACCCCGGAAAAAGTTCGACCAAAATCGGCGGGGCGGCCCGAGCAAGAGCTATTCGGCTCGACCCACAAAGCCGGCAAAAACCACTGGTGGCGAAGCCTCCGGCAGTTCCAGACCGACAAAACCGATTATCCGCAAGAACAAAGCATCGAGTTAGGTTTGCCAATCCCCTCATCCCCCAGCCCCCAGGGAGGGAGAAGGGGAGCCGGATTCAAAGTCCCTCTCCCTTTTTTGGGAGGGGGATTTAGGGTGAGGGCTTACTGGGCGGGGGGGATGGTGATATCTAAGTCCGCCACCTCATTGCCCAAACGGGCTAAGGGCGGCTCGATCGCCTCGCTATTGCCCACCACCAACGTCGTTAACTGTTCCGGCTTCAGGTATTTTTCCGCTGCCCGGAGGATGTCCGCCGCTGTGGTGTTTTGGATTTCCCGTTGATAGCTAAAGATGAAATCGGCGGGGTAGCCATAGTATTCGTAACGCATCAGCCGCGAGAGGGTTTGGCCGGGGGATTGGAAGTTAAACACAAAGGAATTGAGGATCGATTCCTTGGCGTAGTCCAGTTCTGCCGCTGTGACCGGCGTTGTGCGAATGCGATCGATTTCCCGGCGCAGGGATTCAATAAAGGGAACCGTGGCCTCGGAACGGGTTTGCCCCCCGGCGATAAAGAGGCCCGGATAGTCAAAACGGGGACTCCAAAAGCCATAGACGGAATAGGCTAACCCTTGGCGCGATCGCAACTCATTAAAGAACCGACCCCCAAACCCATTTAAGACCCCATTCATCAAACTCAACGCCGCATAATCAGGATCATTAAGTTGACCCCCTAGATGGCCGAGGTAGATGTAGCTTTGGGTGAGTTGGGGTTGCTCAATAAAGAACGTGCCCCCCAAGGTGGCCGGCTCCACCGTTGGCACGGGGGGCAAGGCGGGGGCAGCGGCCTGTTGCCAATCCCCAAAAGCTTGAGCAAGTAACGCTTTCATCTGCCGAGGTTCAAAATCGCCCACAATCCCTAACAGCATTTGTTCGGGCCGGAAAGATTGCTGATAGAACTGAATTAAATCCCCTTGCTCGATATTGGCCAGGGTTGTGTATTCCACCGTGCGGGCGTAGGGATGGTCGGGGCCATAGATGCGTTTAGAAAATTCGCGGCTGGCGATGTCGTCGGGGTTATCGTTGCGACGGGCGATCCCCCCCGCTAATTGCTTTTTAGCCAGATCGATCTGATCAGCACGAAAGGCGGGTTTTTGGAGAATTTCCGCAAATAAATTCAGCACTTCCGGTAGATCAGCGGTCAAACTCTCAAAGCTGGCACTCCCCACGGAATCCCCGATACTGGTTTCCACGGAAGCCGCCCGCTGTTCTAGAAAGAGATTGATTTCATCGGGGGTGCGATCGACCGTGCCGCCACTGCGCAACACGGTTCCGGTTAAACTGGCTAACCCCACCTGCTCCTTTGGTTCAAGGCGGCTCCCGGTGTGAAAGCTGGCTTGGCCTGAAACTAAGGGTAACTCATGGTTTTCCATCAAATAGACCACAATCCCATTGGGGAGTGTGTAGCGTTCATAGTCCGGCATTTCCACCGCCCGCAGAGGGGGAAACTCCAACTCGTTATAGGGGCGGGCCGTCGCAGCGGCCACCATGGGGGCCGAGAGCAGGACGAAAAGTAACGCACCCACCAGGAGAATGAAGCCCCGTAACCAAGGCAGGGGAAGGGAAAAACGGAAGCGAGGGGTTTTACTACGATTCATTATTCTTCGGTGCGGATTAACTGGCCAACGGTTTTGTTTTCGGGGCGGAACGTGGCGCGGGCAATGCGCTGGATATCTGCCGGGGTGACGGTTTCAATTTTGTTTAATTGGTCAAACAGATTGCGCCAACTGCCGGTTTTGCCCTGGTATTCTGCGAGGAGGCGGGCCATACCGCCATTGGAGGCGAGCGATCGCAACAGTCCCGCCTTCGCTTGGTTCTGCACCCGTTCCAATTCCTCTGTTGTTACCCGCTCCCGTTTGAGCCGTTCAATTTCCCCATGAAGGGCGGTGGCGACGGCATCTAACTCGACCCCTGGGGCGGTGAGGGCATAGAACAGCAGGAGGTTGGGGAATTTATCCCCGGGAAAACCGCCATAACCCGCGGCCCCTAACGCGAGACGCTTTTCTTCGACGAGGGATTTATAGAGGCGGGAGGTGCGGCCGGAACTGAGGATGCTGGCCATCATGTCGTAGGCCATGCTATCGGGGTGCATGCCATTGGGGCGATGGTAGCCCTCTAAATACCAGGGTTCAGAATCGAGGCTGAGGGTGACGGAACGGGGAGCGGTTTGGGGGGGTTCCACCAGTTCCACCTGGGGAGGTGCGGGCTTGGCAGCATAGCGGCCGAAATAGACCTCGGCAAGCTGACGCACTTGGGCGGGATCGACATCGCCCACAATGGCGAGAGTGAGGTTATTGGGGACGTAGTAGAGATCAAAAAAGTCTTGGACGTTTTGCCGGGTGAGGTTGCGGATATCTTCGTTATAACCAATCACCGGCCGGCGGTAGGGATGAACCTCAAAGGCGGCATCAAGGAAGGCTTCCACCATTTGACCAATGGGAGAATTATCGGTACGCCAGCGCCGCTCTTCTAAAATCACCTGCTGCTCTTCAAAAAATTCTCGAAACACCGGATCTAAAAACCGCTCGGATTCGAGGGACATCCACAGTTCCAACTTATTAGAGGGGAGGCTGTAGGTGTAGAGGGTATAGTCGGCGGAGGTGGCGGCATTGAGGCCCACACCGCCGGCCTGTTCGACGATTTGGCCAAATTGATTTTGAATGGCGATCGCCGCCGCTTCCTGTTGCACTTTTTGAAATTCGGCATCGAGGGATTCAGCTTTTTCCGTATCCCCAGCGGCTTGGGCAGCTTTACGTTGCTCAAACAGTTCATCGAGGCGATCCAACAGCGGGGCCTCCTGTTCATAGTCCCGCGTGCCAATCTCGGTTGTACCTTTGAAGGCTAAATGTTCGAGGAAGTGGGCCACGCCGGTTTGACCATCCGGCTCATCGGCTCCCCCCACATCGGCATAGGTGGCAAAAGAAACCACCGGGGCCTCGTGGCGTTCAAGGACAATTACCTTTAAGCCGTTATCAAGGGTGAACTCGGTAATATTGTTGGCCACCCGGTCAATGTAGGGCTGCATCGTTGACCGGGAAGAGGTGAACTGAGCCGCTGCACTAGGGGGAAACAGAGACCAGAGGGCAACAATGAGGCTAAGGCAAAGGGCAAGGGTGGAGCGGGGCGATGGGGACACTGAGGCGGATCGCAACGAAGGCATAGAATATTCGGCAATGGTTGGCTAGGAGACGTTATTCCCCACTATAGCGATCCTGTTGGGTTTATGAAAATGCCTTTGTTCAGGTCAGCAACGCCTTGATCTTTTTCCGGGCTTTGTTCTTGTACACCCAAAATCGACTTTGCAGATCTTCCAATTGCAGCGTCAGCGTCGCCATTGCCCCCCCTTTCCCCGTTGCATCCTGCAAAAACTTACGCCGGAAAAAGTTCATCGGCGCACCGTAGAGGCCAGTACTCTGCATCCGGGGCTTCTCCGCTGCCCAATGGATCACCACCGCATCCTCTCCTTGGGGTTGTGGCCCTTCGGTGGTGACGGGAAAGCGGGCCGCCGTATCAGCGGGGGGAAAATCACAGACCAAATATTGAATATCCCTCTGGCCCAACCGCAACCGCTCCTGATCCGCCGCCCGAAAGATCATGAAATTGAGGAAGCCCATATCCCCATACTTGAACATCCCCGGATATTGATCATTGAGATCGAGAATTTCTAAATATTCCTCTAGGGGGAAAATGCCCCGCGTGCCGAAGATCACCGCTGGACAGACAAAGGGGCGATCGCGCCAATCAAAATTAGGAAACAGCGTTTCAAACCGGGGCAAATCAAAGAAAAACTCCTGTACCATCGCCTCGGTATAGGGGGCGGTGGGTTGATCAATGATTAAATCGTACTGATCAAACTGGGCATAACGACGCACATCCCCCCAGATCGCCACATCGGCATCAACGATTAAAAAATGCTTAAAGGGGCTTTCCCAAAAGGCAATCATCCGGGTCGTTCCCCAGCCAAAACTGCGCTGGATCAGCACCTCGTGCTTCATGGTTTTGCGGCTAATCACCTGCACGCCATAGGCATCTACGGCATCCTGTACCGAAAAATCTCCATCTACTAAGAGGGCGATCGCCACATCCCCCAAAAAATAGCGGATACTGGCACAAACCCCCTTGGCAAGGGCATAGTCTTGGTCACAACAGATGACGATTACTCCAAAGTCTTCCATGGTTCACGGTGGGGGATGGGGCATAGCTTAATACTAAGGAATTTGGGGCAAAAGGGAGCGATGGAACGACTGGCGGCAATCTTGACCTGTTATAACCGCAAGGCTCAAACCTTGGCTTGTTTGGAGGCGCTATTTTCCCAGGTGGAGGGGGTGACGGTGTATCTCGTTGATGATGGCAGCACCGATGGGACAGGGGAAGCGGTAGAGGCGGCCTATCCCACCGTGCGGGTGATCGAGGGGACGGGGAATCTTTTTTGGAATGGGGGGATGCGGTTGGGGTTTGGGATGGCCCTGGCAGGGGATTATGACGGCTATCTCTGGCTCAATGATGATACGGTGCTGTATTCGGGGGCGATCGCCTCCCTCCTCACCACCGCCGAATCCTTACCCACCCCCGCGATCATCACCGGCTCCACCCAAGACCCCCGCAGTCGCCTCTTTACCTATGGGGGAATGCGCCAACTTCATCCCCTTTTCCCGCCGTTTAAGGTGCGGCCGGTGATTCCGGGGGATCGGCCCCAACGGTGTGATCTGATGTGTGGCAATATTGTCCTGATTCCGAGGGCGATCGCCCATCACCTCGGCAACCTTGACCCCCACCTCACCCACTACGCCGGAGATTGGGACTATGGACTAAGAGCGAAACAGGCAGGGTTCCCGATCTGGGTTGCTCCCGGTTATCAAGGCTCCTGTGCTGCCAACCCCCGCCCCACCCCCAACCTGGCCCAAGTAGAAAAACTCAGCCAACCCAAGGGGATGATGCTGGCGGATGTCACATTGCATCCTTGGCAAGAATGGAAACTGTTGATGCGTCGCCATGGGGGTTGGCTCTGGCCTGTGTTTTGGCTGTTGCCCTATCGCCGCATTGCCCTGCAACTGTTGTGGCAACAGTTGCGGGGGAATTAACCTTTATATTCAATGAGCGTTGCGGTTTTGCCTTGCCAACGGGTTAGCCAATATTGCCCCTGGCCGATCGCTTGGGGGATTTTCGAGAAAACGGTATAAAAGGCGTAGAGGCGGGCATGGGAGGGGCGATCGCCCCTCGCACATCGATAGCGATAAACCCGCCACATTAAATAGGGATAGCCCAACAGCAGTAGAAAGCTCAAGCCTTTCGTTGGCCAAGCCAAGATCAGAATTGCCAGGGGAACCCCCGCCCCCCAAAGCCAGCCGCTTTTATGTTGCCGCTGCATATAGAATTCCGGCGGCCTCCCATAGCGGGCAAAGCCTTCGGCAACGGCCCAGCCTCCTCGAATTGATCGCCGCCAAAATTGGCTTAATTTCATCATCGCCGCATCATGGAGCGTCATATCGGCATCGAGGCGGAAAATCGTCCAGCCTTTTCGCCGCAACCGGATACACATTTCCGGCTCCTCCCCACAAATGAGGCGGGGATCAAAACCATTGACGGCTTGGAGGGCAACAACACGGGCCAGGGAATCCCCGCCACAGGCTTCTGCTTCCCCGACGGGGGTATTCCATTCGATTTCCGCTAAACGGTTGTAGGGGGAGGCATCGGGGAAGCGTTCCCGACGACGGCCGCAGACGATCGCACATTGGGGATGGGCTTCAAGATGAGCGGTGGCGGCTTCCATCCAGCCGGGGATTAACTCGCAATCCCCATCGATGAATTGCACATAGGCAAGATCGGGGTGTTGCGCTAAAAGGTGGAAAAATCCGGTGTTGCGGCTGCGGGCGGCGGTGAAGGGGATGGAAAGGTCGAGGGCGATCGCCTCTACCCCTAGGGCTTCCGCCTTGCTCAAACTGCCATCGGTAGATCCAGAATCCACATAGACAATCGGTGTGCCTGGGGGCAACTGGGCAATCAAAGATTGCAAACAGCGCAGCAGGCGATCGCCCTCATTCCGTCCAATGGTCACAACCCCGATTTTTGCCATCGCCTTGCCTCAATCATTCTCTGTCTGATTTAGTGTAGGCCAAGACAAAACGTTCAATACCGGCCAAATCTGGATAGATCACCACAGATTCATACTGACCCTGCGCCGCCAGCATCGCCGCCACCGTGGGAGCCTGACCGGCCATCAGTTCCACCAACCATAACCCCTGGGGCTGAAGATAAGCCGGGGCGGTGTGGACTAAATGGCGCAGCGCCGCTAAACCATCCTCGCCGCCATCGAGGGCCAGCCGTGGCTCATGATCCCGCACTTCCGGTGCTAATTGATCCACCATCCCACTGGGAATATAGGGGGGGTTAGACACCATCGCCGCAAATTTTTCAGATTGACCGGCGAAGGGTTCCCACCATTGGCCCTGATGAAATGTCACCCGTTGAGCGCAATGATTGAGGGTGGCATTGTGGCGGGCCATCTCTAAGGCGATCTCACTACAATCCACCGCTTCAATCAACGCATCGGGTAAAGCTTGGGCTAAACCAAGGGCGATCGCCCCGCTCCCCGTGCCTAAATCCACCCATCGCCCTTGCCCTAAAGCCGGATGATGCGCAACTTGGGCGAGGGCGATATCAATAATTTGCTCCGTCTCCGGCCGAGGAATCAGCACCCCCGGCCCCACGCGCAGCCGTAAATGTCGCCAAGGGGTTTGCGCTGCTAAATACTGCACCGGAACCCGATCTTGAAGACGACGCTGCCAAAGCTGTTGGAGGGTCAGCCAATCCCATTGGGGATAATTTTTGCCCCGATAGGTTCCCAAACGCAAACTGAGGCGGTCTAGCCCCAGTTTTTCCTGTAATAACCAATCCACTTCCGTCGGGGGAATGCCTTCGGCGATCGCCGCTTGTTTAGCCTGCTCTTGCCATCGCCAAAGGTCTTCACCACTAATCATCGGTAGTCCCTGAATCGCCGAATTTAATTACCTGCCGTGGCCCGTTGGATAGCAGCCGGCGAAGGAACGAGGAAAATTTGCTCGAGGCCCGGTTGATCGCTTTGCTCCCAGTTAGCCAGAATGATTTCCAGCGTACTAACTTCAATAGTAACTAGGGTAGAATTTCCTGGACTGGGATTGCTTTCGCGATAGCGTTGGGCGAGGGCATCGGCTTGCTGCTTAGAAAAGTAGAAGGGAACCACGGGCGTACCATCTTCCTGTTGGAGAGTCAGGTAAACGGTGTTATTGCGGCCGCGTTGGTTGGGGTCACTGACCCGCACGGCAAAGAGGGGTACACCTTGAATTTCTTGACCGGCAGGCAGTAAGGATTGAGCCAGATCTAACTGTTGCGGTTCGGGGATATAGACAA
>JAABSU010000012.1 GCA_011390265.1 Spirulina sp. | reverse complement strand
GATCGGCCCCGACGCATTACGCTGGCACTGCTTCAGCACCCCCCTCACCGAAATCGCCCCCATCAACATCAGCACCGCCGGACAATCCACCGCCGCCGATAGCCTTCATCGCGTTCAAATCACCCATGCCCACTGCTGCACTCTCCTCCAACGCGCCGCCCAACAAGGCATCATCAACACCCACAACTCATCCGAAATCACCTCCATCCCTCCATATTCAAACCCAACAGACACCCTCATCCATCAACTCCAATCCACCCCTCAAATCCTAGAACAAAGTGCTAAAGAACTAGCCCCCCATCTCCTCTGTCACCATCTTGAAGCCCTCAGCGAAACCTGTGAGTCATGGTTCCAATCCTTAACCTTAGACGCTGAGACCTGCATCCTACTCCTGAAAATCAAACAGGTATTTTTTGAAGTTTTACAAAACATCTTAAAAATCAAAGCCGCAGAACCCGCAACCGTTACCTAACAAACTCAACAATATTTTCCCAAACCATCGCATAAAAATCATCCCCCCGCCCTATAGAAAGAGTAGCGTCCTCTGGGAAGGGCGATCGAATCACAGCCAACCCTCGCACCTACCATCTACCCATGCTGAACCGCAAATCCCCCAAAACCAGATCCCGCCGCCATTCCAAGTCTTTCATCCTGGAGCCAATCCTCACCCCTAGCAGCATTGTGGATACGGGTTTGGACGATGGCCTAGATGTCCCAGATGAGGGGTTTTCTTTGCCAGCCGAGCCTTTAATGAATGAGGGTGAGGGCATGACGGAAGGGGAAACGGGTTTCCCCGATGACCCTGGTTTGCCCGATGGAGATACAGAAATTCCTGGTGTTGAGTCCGGTGATGTAAGTGCAGGTGATCCGGGTTCTGAATTTGAAGAAATTCCCTATTTCCCCGATGATGCCTTAATTCCACAAACAGCAAATATTGAGTTTACTTCTGGGGTTTTCACCGTCGGTGAATCTGGGGAGGTGGAGATTGATTACCTCTTTGATGGCGGTAAATACGACCGGGGCGAGTTAGCGATTTTCAGTCTTGAAGGCATGGAATCGGAGCCGGGAACCCGTGAGTTTATCCAGGAAGCGGCTCAACGCGCCCTTTCTAATTCTGAACAGGGCTATGTGGTGATCTCCGATGCCACCGATGGGGCGCGGTTCAGCAATACCGCTGGGAAAGATTTCAATGGGGGCCAATACCAGGGGGTGCAGACGTTCCAAATGAAGGCGGGCGATCGCTTCGGCTTCATGCTCGTCCCCAACCAATCGATCCAAACCGCTGCTGAAGGTCGCGCCTGGGGCACGGTCTTCTCCATGGCCACCGACAACCCCGATGATTATTTCCAATTCGGGCAAATCGCTGACGTAACCGGCGATGGCAACACCTTCACCCTGGAAGATATCAGCCTCGCGGGGGGGCGTTCTGACCGAGATTACAACGACATCATCTTCCAAGTCCGGGGCGCAACGGCTGATGTTCCCCTCATGGATGAAGTTTTAGGTGTGGATCAAGATTGGCGCACCAGTTCTATGGGTCAGGCGTTGTTGAATTACGCCCAAGCCTATACGGATAAAGTAGATTACTCGGTGGCCGCCTTTGATGCAGCGCGGGAGTTTCAGCCTTTAGTGGGCATTATCGACACGGGTTTCGCGGCGGATAACCCCAACCTGGATAACAACACCATCATCACCGGCTCCGATTTCATCGATTGGGATGATAATCCGTTCCTGGAAGCTGGGGAGGGGGATCACCACGGAACTGAGGTGGTCAATGTCATTGATGGCATGAATGATGAGGCTCCCCTGTGGTTGGGTCGTGCCATTGGCTCTGGGCGTTGGGCGGATTCTTTGGTGGAATTTGTTGATGCGGCGGTGGAGTCGGGTCAACCCAATGCGGTGGTGAATTTGAGTTTGGATCTCACCCAAATTGATGCCGATGGCAATGTGACGACGCGCTATGAGTTCACGCCGATGGAAATGGCGGCGTTGGAATATGCGCGGCAAAACAATGTTTTGGTTGCGGCGGCTTCGGGGAACCAAGCGGGGCTGATGTCGGCTTTAGGTCAAGCTTCGATGCAGTTCGACAACATTATTACGGTGGGGGCTGCGGAGCAGTTTGATCCCGCTGCGTCCAATTGGCAGGGCTATGACCGTGCTGATTATTCCAGTTATGGTGCTGGTTTGGATATTGTTGCGAATGGCGGGACGCGGGAGAATCCCATTGGGGGTAGTTATGGGTCTTCGATGGCGACGGCGCAGGTGACGGGGGCGATTTCGCAAATTTGGGCGGCGAATCCTGACCTCAGTTATCAGCAGGTGATTCAAATCCTCAAGCAAACGGCGACAGATTTGGGTCAGACGGGTTTTGACACAGAAACAGGAGCGGGTCTGCTCAATGTCATGGCAGCGGTGCAGTTGGCAAAGGCAACGAAGGCAGGCGATAAGCCTTTACCTTTAGCTCACATCAATCCTTCTTTTAGCGAAGATGATGATGTCGTCGATATTGATGTATTCCCTGAAGTTGTTCCAGAAGAGGAATTTCAATTTGATGACTCACCCATAAACGCTTCAGAACGGGCCGCTGATTTATGGTCTAAGACGATGACGCTCTTTATGGGTAAGGACTGGCATACAGAGTATGTCCGTGCCGAAAGTTGGATTGGTAAAATTACAACCAATCGCCCTCGATACTGGACTAAAGACGCTCAAGGCCGTCCGTGGGAAATTCTTTACACGAGCAATGGCTTTATCATTCGTAATGCTGGGCTGGGTGCTTTTGCCTTCACCTGGGAAGAGTACAAGAATCGCAATGCTTGGGGTCTCTTCTGGCGATCAGTTTATGCCCGACAGTCTCGCAGCCAAATTCTCGCTTTCAAAAATGCCTATTGGGGTCAACGCTCTTGGGCTACCCAAACCGTGGGTTCGATGCGGCGGGTAGTTGGGCCAAACGGTAGTGGATGGGTGCAAGAATTTGATGGCCCCAATGGACGACGTTTACTGATGCTAGAAGATGGCAAAACGGAAGCGTTTTGGGTGCTGGGAGGCAATTACAAAGAGTACATGGCAATGGGCGGGCCGACTGGAATGCTTGGTTTCCCCCGCTCAAATGAAAACAAAATTAATCGTGCCGATGGTCGCCATGCCACATGGCAGCCTTTCTCTGCTGGTGGCGGTAAATCGCGTATTCATCACTTAAGTCCTGGCCCTGGTAGCGTTGCCACTTGGGGCAGTATTGGAAGCTTGTACACCGATTTAGGTGGAGCTCCTCACTGGCTGGGTATGCCGACTCGTCGTGAGTATCATGATGGTGATACGATTTTCTCCGATTTTGAAGGCGGGCGGATTGCTTACAATCGCAATACGGGTCGCACTGAAGCATTGCGTCCAGGACAACAACCCTCTTGGCGGCATCAAGGTAATATTACAATCAAGCCGACTTCAACTAATTTGAGTTTCTCAAGGGGTCAAAGTTGGATGACTTCGACCGGCTATGAGTTCCGACTTCAAACCGATGGTAATCTTGTTTTGTATAGCCCTGAACGCAAGGCACTTTGGGCAACGGGTACACAAAATACTGGAGCCAACAAGTTTGCCGTTCAAACAGATGGGAATGTTGTTCTTTATCATGACAATACACCACTATGGGCAACCAATACGGATGGAAATCCTGGTGCATATTTTGCCATTCAGACTGATGGAAACCTTGTCGTTTACTCATCTGACAAAAAGCCGCTATTTAATACGGGAACCGATGGAGGTCGTCAAGGAATTTTAAATGCCTCAGAATTATGGTTGCGAAGACCGGAGCCGGGTTATGTCAATGGCAATGTGGGCGGTGTTAGCCTCAATTTACGCTCTAGTGCTTCCACGGGTGGAGCAGTGATTGGGTCGTTGACTCAAAACTCCAGTGTGACGATTTTGCGTTCTGTGGGGGGTGGGACTTATACGACACCTAATGGTCAGACTCGTTCTGATTGGTATGAGGTGGAAGTCAATGGTAAGAAAGGTTTTGTTGCTGCTTACTATGTGACCAAGGGGAATCCTACTAGTGACAATGGTTCTTATTATCCTAGCCTTCGGAGTCTTAGCACAAATGATTGGGATCGTCAGAGTGGAGATGATAACCAATTCCGTCCAGATTCCCCATTTGGTGGTGGCAATCAGATGTCAAAAACCAGCGATGCTGTTCGCCAAGTTTACACGGACTTATCAAATGCTATTTTTGGCTATCGTGTTCACATGAATTCAGGATATCTCTATGACCAAGGGTACTACAACTTTTTTAAAAAGTGGCACGCTGGGATTGACATGGGAGCACCGGCTGGTACAGCTATTAAATCAGTTGTGGGTGGTACTGTACGGTGGGTAAACCAAGACTTTATAGGGATTGATGGTGATGATGGCAATCACTGGGTCTATGGTCATTTAGGAACTAAATATGTTTCTCAAGGACAACGCATTGAAGCAGGTAAAACACTCGCCAAACTTGATGGACAAAATCATTTACATCTAGAAGTACAAAATGGTCATGGCTACAAAAATACTCAAGGTGCTCATCCAGATCAAAACCATGTACGAAATGTCACAATGAGTCCTTTACAAGCTTACTGGAATCTTCGTAATTAGAGAAGATTTTAGTTCAAGTAGTGATTGATCATGCCTGCCTGACTTCAAGAGTTACCCAAGGGTCGATCGCCCCGCCATAACTCCATAAACCCCAACGCACCACCGCCCCAAATCCCGGCAGTGGTGCGTTTTTCCTTGGGTTTTGGGCGCAAGCGTTGCGCCCCTACGATTATTCCCAACCCATTCCCGTAGGGGCCGATCTCATCCGCCCAATCACACCCACCCCATCACATCCGCCCAAACCCGCGCAACACGCCAACCACCATAAGCGCAAACGGTAGAGCGCAAGCGTTGCGCCCCTACGATTATTCCCAATCCATTAAATTTGTAGGGGCGGATCGCATCCGCCCAATCACACCCACCCAATCACACCCACCCTGCGGGTACAATAATTTTGTGACCATGCGCTATCCAGCCATGAAATACAATCCTGAGATTCATCATCGCCAATCCATTCGTTTACGGGGTTACGATTATTCACAACCCGGTGCATATTTTGTCACAATTTGTACCTATAAAAAACAATGTTGGTTTGGTGAAGTTCGTGACGGCAAAATGTATCGCAATCAAATTGGCAACCTGGTTGCTCAAGAATGGTTAAAATCTCCTCAAATCCGGGATAATGTGAAACTGGATGCTTGGGTAGTGATGCCGAATCATTTACATGGCATTGTCTGGTTAATTGAATCAAATCATAAAGGTGCAAGTGAGGAAGGGACAATCGTTGAGGGCGCAAATGGGGAGGGTGCAAATGGGGAGGGTGCAAGCGTTGCGCCCCTACGAGGTAAATGAGGGCGATCGCCTAATCATTTAGGATCATTTATTGCGGGATTTAAAAGTAGTGTTACTCGAAAAATTAATCAATGGCGAAATGATCACGAGTTACCAATTTGGCAGCGCAACTATCATGAAATGATTATCAAAAATGAATCAGCATTGCATACAATTCGAGACTACATCCAACAAAACCCAGAACGCTGGCTACAAGATGAAGAACACCCCCAACACTATCATCACTTTACAGAATTGCCACTCAACTTAAATTTTTGATCAATTCCTGTAGGGGCGGATCGCATCCGCCCGATCGCATCCGCCCGATCGCATCTGCTCCCCACATACCAATTCTCACCATATATCAGGGAATGCAAAATAGAGGGCGCAAACGGAGGGCGCAAGCGTTGCGCCCCTACAATTATTTGTAGTGTGCAATATCGAGGGGCGATCGCTCTTCCCGGCTCTAAGGAATATGGGGGGGCGATCGTTTTTGTGAGTGCGATCGCCCTTTCCACATTCGAGACAATGCTGGAGGCGATCGCTCTTCCCAGCTCTAGGATTGGGGGGCGATCACCCTTTTTGGGAATGTTTTTAAAACAGGTATAATAAGGAAACAGTCGAAATACTTTCAAAATGGCAAAACTTCCCATTGAAATAACCAATCTTGTAAACTCATTAAAACAACAAGCTTTAAATATCGTTGATGAATCTCTAGCTCTAGAACTCAAGATTTTTGAACAATTTGGAGAAACTGAAAACACCCTCCCTGCTTTAGATGAAATGAAGAATGCAGGAGAAGATGCCGCATCTGCTTATTCACAACTTTCTCTTCTTCAGTTGCAAATTGCTAAGATTCAGCCTGATGCTCCTTCAGATGTGCTAGACTTGCTGGCAAAGGCAATTGAGAGAACACAACTCCGAATTCCGGCTTTAGCGAGAAGCATTCAAGAAGTTCAACAACAATACGATAGATAAACCACCATGGTCAACCCGATTGAACTCCCCAAAACAGAAATATCTAAACGCTTATTACAAAATCTTCGTAGAACTCGTTTAGAGGTTCAAGAAGTGAGTTTAGAACTTGCAGAAATCAATGTAAAACTAGGAGAATATATTCGACAAAAACAATTAGAGAGGGTCAGGAAAACATTAATTGGCTAATTTTTGTTTCCTAAAAAATTGTCTCTCCATGTCAATATTGCGGAGCATTTCCTCTTCCCTGCTCTAGAAAATGTGGGGTGCGATCGCTTTTTCCATGCTAGGGGTAATGTTGGAGGCGATCGCCCCTTTTTTATGCAAGTCTGCCTTAATTTTGAGGGTTTAGCGCAACAATGGCACAAAAATCCGTAAAATCACGGAAGTATCTCAACGGTTTTGATAACGAGTGAATCCGTAGTTTTACGGGAAAATGACGAATTTTCAAATTCTAGATCACATCAACAATTAATCCAGATAACTTCATCAAAACTTTACAAACAAATTGGAAAGGGGGTGTTATCTTGGCGGTGGGTTGGTTCTCAGTGACCCCCCCAAAAAAAAGTTTTTCGAGAAAATTGCATAAAAATTAGTCCTCCTTCCTATAGAAGTAGTAGCGCCCTCTGGGAAGGGCGAGCAGCATCACAGTCAACCCTCGCACCTAGTATCTACCCATGTTTAACCGCAAATCCCCCAAAACCAAGTCCCGCGGCCATTCCAAGTCTTTCATCCTGGAGCCGATTCTCACCCCTAGCAGCATTGTGGATACGGGTTTTGACGATGGGCTGGATGTCCCGGATGAGGGGTTTTCTTTGCCAGCCGAGCCTTTAATGAATGAGGGTGAAGGCATGACGGAAGGGGAAACAGGTTTCCCCGATGACCCTGGTTTGCCCGATGGGGAGGTAGAAATTTTAGGGGCTGAATCCAGTGATGTGAGTGCAGGTGATCCGGGTTCTGAATTTGAAGAAATTCCCTATTTCCCCGATGATGCCTTAATTCCACAAGCATCAAATATTGAGTTTACTTCTGGGGTTTTCACTGTTGGTGAATCTGGGGAGGTGAGTATTGATTACCTCTTTGATGGGGGTAAATATGACCGGGGCGAGTTAGCGATTTTCAGCCTGGATGGGATGGATTCAGAGCCGGGAACCCGTGCGTTTATCCAGGAAGCTGCCATTCGTGCCCTCTCTAATTCTGAACGGGGCTATGTGGTAATTTCCGATGCTGCCGATGCCGCTCGGTTTAGCAATACCGCTGGGACAGATTTCAATACTGGGGAATATCGGGGTGTGCAGACATTTCAGATGAGGGCGGGCGATCGCTTCGGCTTCATGCTCGTTCCCAACCAATCCATCCAAACCGCTGCTGAAGGTCGCGCCTGGGGCACGGTGTTCTCCATGGCTACCGACAACCCCGATGATTATTTCCAATTCGGGCAAATCGCTGACGTAACCGGCGATGGCAACACCTTCACTTTGGAAGATATTAGTCTCGCGGGGGGTCGTTCTGACCGCGATTACAACGACATCATCTTCCAAGTCCGGGGCGCAACTGCTGATGTTCCGCTTATGGATGAAGTTTTAGGTGTGGATCAGGATTGGCGCACCAGTTCCATGGGTCGGGCGTTGTTAAATTACGCCCAAGCCTATACGGATAACGTGGATTACTCGGTGGCGGCATTTGATGCAGCGCGGGAGTTTCAGCCTTTAGTGGGCATTATTGACACGGGTTTTGCAGCGAATAACCCGGATATCGATTACAGCAACATCATCACCGGCTCAGACTTTATTGATGGCGATGATAATCCGTTCTTGGAAGCTGGGGAAGGCGATAACCACGGAACCCAGGTGGTCAATGTCATTGAGAGCATGAATGATGATGCGCCGTTGTGGTTGGGTCGTGCCGTTGGCTCTGGTCGTTGGGCGGATTCTTTGGTGGAATTTGTTGATGCGGCAGTGGATTCGGGTCAGCCTAATGCGGTGGTGAATTTGAGTCTGGATCTCACCCAAATTGATGCCGATGGCAATGTGACGACGCGCTATGAGTTTACGCCGATGGAAATGGCGGCGTTAGAATATGCGCGGCAAAATAATGTTTTGGTGGCGGTGGCTTCTGGGAACCAAGCGGGGCTAATGTCGGCTTTGGGTCAAGCTTCGATGCAGTTCGACAATATTATTACCGTGGGAGCAGCGGAGCAGTTTGATCCCGCTGCGTCGAATTGGCAAGGCTATGATCGGGCTGATTATTCCAGTTATGGCCCTGGTTTGGACATCATGGCCAATGGCGGGACGCGGGAGAATCCCATTGGGGGAAGCTATGGCTCTTCGATGGCGACGGCTCAGGTGACGGGGGCAATCTCGCAAATTTGGGCAGCGAATCCGAAGCTGAGTTATCAGCAGGTGATTCAAATCCTGAAGCAAACAGCAACGGATTTGGGTGTGGCGAATCCGGATCTAGAGACGGGGGCAGGGTTGTTGAATGTGGCGGCGGCGGTGCATTTGGCGAAGGCAACGAAGGCGGAAGACTATGAAAAGGGTCTGAAGTCTGTTCCCTTAACTTGGAGTGGTGAGGGTGAGTTCACGCCGATGGAGCGGGCGGCGAATCCTGATGATTCAAGTGTTTCGTCAACAGGATTTCCTCAAAGCGTGCAAACGCTTAGTAGCTTCTTGAGTATTTTTGGTAGTACAACAAGCTCGCGATTTACAAATTTTCTAACTACCGTTTTTCAGAAATTTCATAATTCAGCTAATCTTACAAATCAACAACCTGTAAATTATCCATACCCAAGTTCTTGGCAAATGAGTAGTTCTGCTAAAGGAGCAGGACAAGTTGCTGCTGCACAAAACCAAGATGGGCGACTAGAAGCTTTTGTCATTGGCCCCAACAATAAAGTTTATCAGGCTTGGCAAACAGAACCTAATGGGGGTTGGAGTAATTGGAAAGAACTTTCGGGCGGCACGGCAAAGAGCTTAACTGTCTCTCGCAATAAAGATGGCCGCCTAGAAGTATTTTCTATTGGCCTCAACAATAAAGTTTATCAGGCTTGGCAAACAGAACCTAATGGGGGTTGGAGCAACTGGAAACAACTTTCAGGTGGGACTACTGTTCAAGACCTAACAGTGGGACAAAGTGCAGATGGCCGTCTCGAAGTATTTGCTGTTGGAACAGATAGCAAGGTTTACCAAGTTTGGCAAACAGAAACAAATGGTAGTGCTGGTTGGAGTAACTGGAAGCAGCTTTCAGGTGGAACGGCTAAGAGTATAACTGTTGGTCGCAATAAAGATGGCCGCCTCGAAGTGTTTACCATTGGAACAAATAATAAAGTCTACCAGGCTTGGCAAACCGAACCTAATGGGGGTTGGAGTAATTGGAAACAGCTTTCTGGGGGAATGGCTAAAAGTATCGAAGTTGGGCAAAGTCTAGATGGTCGTCTAGAGGTCTTTACTGTGGGTACAGATAATAAGGTTTATCAGGCTTGGCAAACACAACCTAATGGTGATTGGAGTGGATGGAAGCAACTTTCAGGGGGAACGGCTAAGAGTGTAACTGTTGGTCGTAATAAAGATGGCCGATTAGAGGTTTTTGCAATTGGCATGGATGACAAGGTTTATCAGGCTTGGCAAACACAGCCTAATGGTGGTTGGAGTGCCTGGAAGCAACTGTCGAGTGATACAGTTAAGCATTTGACTGTTAGCCAAAATCAAGATGGGCGGTTAGAGGCTTTTGCTGTACGAATGGATAATAAGTTGTACCATGCGTGGCAAAATGAACCTAACGGCGGGTGGGTTAATTGGAAAAATTTCAACATTTCAGTATCTGGAATTAGCCCAATTGAGTCATCAGGAAGTTATTATCCTAAGCTTGCATCATTGAGTGATTCTGATTGGGACAAACAGAGTGGAGATGATAATCAATTCCGCTCAGATTCTCCTTATGGTGGTGACAATCAAATGTCAAAAACCAGTGACGAAGTACGAGGAGTTTATTCTGATTTATCCAAGAAAATCTTCAAAGAAGATCGGGTAATGAATACTGGTTATGCATATGATACCAGCTACTATTATGCTAATCCAAGTCGTGGTGCTCATTCAGGTATAGACATTAGCAACAGTTCAAAGCGAGTTCATTCTCCTATTAACGGAGTTGTTGCCATAGCACCTTACAAAGAAATACATAAAGGCAAGTATAATGGTTGGGTAATGGCAATTGATGAAACAGATTCTAGTGGTCAGAAAACAGGCCGTCGCTGGTGGTTTGTCCATTTAAAGCCTCCGGGTTCATACTCGCTCTCAAAAGGTTCTTCTGTATCTGCTGGTTCAACAATTCTTTCTCCCGGCAATGAATTGAATCATTTGCATCTTGCGGTTCAAAATGTTTCGGGAAGTGTAAGTAATGGCTATGGTTCCTACAATCAAGCTGTAAATAGTGTACTTAGTCGCACAATGAGTCCTATTCAGGCTTTCTGGAAAGCACAAAACGGAATTAAGGAATCTGTAATTTGGAATAAGTGACGAGATCGCCCCTCCCAATAATTCCATAAACCCCAACGCACCACAGCCCCAAATGGCGGTGGTGCGTTTTCCCTTGGGTTTTGGGCGCAAGCGTTGCGCCCCTACGGTTATTCCCAACCCATTCCCGTAGGGGCGGATCGCATCCGCCCGATCGCATTCGCCCAATCACACCCACCCCATCACACCCACCCCATCACATCCGCCCAAACCCCCGCAACACGCCAACCACCATAGGCGCAAACCGGAGGGCGCAAGCGTTGCGCCCCTACGATTATTTTTGTGGTTAGGGGGCGATCGCTCTTCTGGGTTGTAGGGAATGTCGGGAGCGATCGTTTTTGTGGGGGGCGATCGCTCTTCCCGGCTCTAGGCAATTTGAGGGGCGATCGTTTTTTTCAAGGTACGATCGCCCCTTCCTACTTAGAAACCATATCGGGGGTGATCGCTCTTCCTTTTCGAGGGGCGATCGCCCTTTCCAGATTCGAGACAATGCTAGGGGCGATCGCTCTTCCCTGCTCTAGAGAATGTGGGGGGCGATCGCTCCCCGCTTGGCAAATGCGTTCAGGAAGTGCTGGGAAGAGATCGCCCTTCCCAAGTTAGAGATAATGCTAGGGGCGATCGCTCCTTATCAATCAACTATTCCTCAATTTGATTTAGCACTCAGTCCGTAGGTAATTTCTTCAAGTGTGATGACACTGATGATCATCAATGAAATCTTTTGAGTCCAGGCTAAAACTCGCGAATTTGGGGTGGGGCGAGTGAGTTCGCTGATAATATTAGTATCACAGAGAATCTGCATTTTTAGTCATCGCTGAACGGATTACCACGATTGAGGCGGCTTGGAATGTCCAAACTGTAATCCTCCTCTCTACAAATTTGTTGTAATTCAGACAAAGCTAGAGTCAAGTTGTTTGGATAGGAGTCAGGCGATCGCTGAGGTAAACGGGTGAGTTGATGGAAAGATGGAAAAAAGCTCCAAAGGATTTGCCACAGTAAAGTGAGGCGATTGCGCCACGGTAAGCTAGCAATTTGACGAGCAAGATGGCTGGTTAGAGTGAACATTTGTAAAACAGAAAACCGAATGGAATACCATCTTAGCAAAGTTGAGTCAGGGTTGACTGAGGTATGATCGCTCCCTTCCAGATTCGAGACAATACTAGGGGCGATCGCTCTTCCAAGCTGTAGAGAATGTTGGGAGCGATCGCTCTTCTGGGTTGTAGGCCATGTTGGGGGCGATCACTTTTTTCAAGGTGCGATCACCCTTTCCAGATTCGAGACAATGCCAGGGGCGATCACTCTTCCTTTTCGAGG
This sequence comes from Spirulina sp., assembly GCA_011390265.1. GTDB lineage: Bacteria > Cyanobacteriota > Cyanobacteriia > Cyanobacteriales > Spirulinaceae > Spirulina. The sequence continues at coordinate 17,258 of JAABSU010000012.1, read as the reverse complement.
GGCGATCTCTCCCCTCTTGGCAAATGCGATCGCCCCTAACCATGTTAAAAAGACTGGCAATGCAAACTGAGCCAAAGTGAGCCATTCAGAAGGATGAGCCAAACTGAGCCGCCACGGATAGGGATTTCCTTGATAATGGATTCAAGTCTTTCAGATTGACCCCTAATGCTCTTGTCGGTGAGCCTCACCTAAGGTGTCTAGGGTGGGCTTGTATGGTTAAGTCTGTAATTTTAGTGTCTACTCAAAAGCAGGTGCAATGGTTTTGCACCTGCTTTTAGGATTGTGGCTCATCGCGAAATCTTGACGGCCCCCCTTGCCCCCAGGAGAGGAGATCTTTCCGCCTTCTGCCGCTCTAGGCTTCGGGGTAGGTGCTTTTGAACTGTTGTTCTAAGGCCATGCGTTGCTCCGCCCGGTGGAGAAAATAGCCGCTCATCATCGCTGAAGCCAACAGCCGGCCCAGTTGCTCCCGGTTTGTTGTGATTTCGACATCGAAGTGACCGGCGGGTAGCCCCCCCAACATGCCGATAATTTGGCTTTCGATCAGTTGCGAGGCTTCCGGGCTGGGCTGAAACAGTTGGGTGGCGGTTTCGCCGCCTAGGCTTTGCATGTACTGCCAGAGTTTGTTTTGGTTATGGTCAAAAATACCGGCGATCGCTCCGTTGGGATGTTCCATGGTTCCTTCCTCAATGCTTATGCCCACTGTAACGAGAGATGAAGTGAGGGGGATGGGGTAAAACCGAACCCCCCAGGCTCGGATTTTGCCCATCGCGGTTCGCCCCGGCCCCACCGTGTTAAAATTCATCTCAATTCTTAAAAAAGCTGTATTGGAAGGGGATTTATCAATGATTGCAGCCATGTTCTTGGCAGAGTTGCCCGAAGCTTACCAAATCTTCGATCCGCTCGTGGATGTCCTCCCGATTATTCCGTTACTGTTCCTGGCCCTCGCCTTTGTGTGGCAGGCTTCCGTGGGCTTCAAGTAAGCCATCCTGAGCGATTCAGTTCAGAATTCACGAATGCGATAAAGAGCATCCTCCGGGATGTTCTTTTTTTTGGGCAAAAAGCCGCTAGGCTAGTATCAAGCGCAATCAGACAGAAAGAACGTGGTATATAACATCGGACTCTTAGGGCTGGGCACGGTTGGCACAGGCACCGCCGCCATTTTACTCGACCCCCCTGGGCGCAGCCCCCTCATTGCTGCCCTCAATATTTGCCGTGTGGGGGTGAAATCTCTCGATAAACCCCGGTCGGTGGCCCTGGATCCCGCCTGCTTGACCACGGATTTGGAGGCGATCGCCACTGACCCGGACATTGATATTATTGTCGAACTGATTGGGGGGACGGAGCGGGCGCGATCGCTGATCCTGATGGCGATCGCCGCCGGGAAACACATTGTCACCGCCAATAAGGCCGTCCTGGCCCGTCATGGGGATGAGATTTTCACCGCTGCCCAAAAAGCGGGGGTGTATGTGTTCCTCGAAGCCGCTGTCGGGGGCGGGATTCCGATCATTCAACCCCTGAAGCAATCCCTAGTCAGTAACCGCATTCAGCGCGTCACAGGGATCATCAACGGCACGACGAACTACATCCTCACCCAAATGCAGGAAGCGGGGGCGGATTTTGCCGATGTGTTGGCGGAAGCGCAGGCTTTGGGCTATGCCGAGGCTGATCCGACGGCGGATGTGGATGGTTTTGATGCTGCCGATAAAATTTCGATCCTCGCCTCCCTGGCCTTTGGGGGGCGGGTGCGCTATGAAGATATTGAGCGGGAAGGGATTCGCACCATTGGTAAGGCGGATATTAACTATGCCCGACAGTTGGGGTTTGTGATTAAGCTGTTGGCGATCGCCCAATGGGATCAGCCTCAACAATCCCTCCATCTCCGCGTTGGCCCCACGTTCGTCAGCAAGGATCACCCCCTCGCCAGCGTTAACGGCGTATTTAATGCCATCCTCGTTGAAGCCGATCCCCTCGGTCAGGTGATGTTCTACGGCCCCGGAGCCGGTCAAGGAGCCACCGCTAGCGCCGTCGTCGCGGATCTCCTCAACCTCGTTGCCCTCCTGGAAAGTGACGCAAAACAGCCCCACCCGATGCTCAACTTTCACCATGAACACTATGCCCCCATCACTCCTATTGAGGCGGTGGAAAGCCGGTTTTATGTGCGGTTCTTGTGTGGCGATCGCCCCGGTGTGATTGGTCATTTGGGAACCTGTTTCGGGGATGCGGGGGTGAGTTTGGAATCCATTGTCCAAATTGGTTATCAACAGGGGGAGGCGGAGGTGGTGGTTGTGACCCACGATGTTCAGGAAGGGCATTTCCGGGCGGCCCTGGCGGCGATTCACGATTTTGAAGCGGTGGATGATATTCGGGTGGCGGCGATGTTGCGGGTTCTGTGATGGATCGCCAACGCAGGCTACTCGTCACGGGAGCCGGAGGCTTTTTGGGCTGGACGCTCTGCCCCCTGGCGGCGCAGGCTTGGCAGGTGTGGGGAACTTATCACCGTCAACCCTTGGCAATTCCCCAGACGCGATTATTGCGGGTTGATCTCACTGATGAGGCCGAGGTGCAAGCCTGTTTTGACCAGGTGCGCCCCGATGCGGTGCTCCATTTAGCGGCCCTTTCCCGTCCTAATGATTGCGAGTTAAACCCGGATTATTCCTATCGGGTCAATGTGGCAGCCTCTTGGCGGTTGGCGGATCTTTGTGCGTCGGCGGGGATTCCCCTCGTATTTACCTCTAGTGAATTGGTCTTTGATGGTCGCCATCCCCCCTATCGGGAAACCTCGCCGGTTTGTCCCCTCAATCGTTACGGGGAGCATAAGGTCTTAGCGGAATTGGGGATGGGCGATCGCTATCCTGCTGTGACCATTGCGCGGATGCCTTTGATGTTTGGGGTCGCTTCTCCCCAATCAGAGAGTTTTCTGCAACCCTTTTTACGCCAATTGCGGGCGGGGCAACCGTTGCGTTTATTCACCGATGAAATCCGCATGCCGGTGAGTGCGACGGTGGCGACGGCGGGGCTATTGTTGTTATTGGATCATCCGGGGGAGTTGTTCCATCTAGGGGGGCGCGATCGCCTTTCCCGCTACGATTTTGGCCAGTTACTCACGGATGTTTTTAACCTCTCCCCCGCTTTACTCTCCCCCTGTTTACAGGCCGATGTCCCCATGGCCGCCCCCCGCGCCCGCGATCTGACCTTAGATAGTTCTAAAGCCTTTGCCCTGGGATATGATCCCCCGGGGGTGCGATCGCAGTTAGTCCAATTACAGAGCCAAGTTTAGACTGTTCTAAGGTGAAGGAAAGTGCCTGTGCAACAACCATGATAAATGTCTCTATGTGATACTAACTAGGCGCTCTGATGTTACATATGTATTTTGATCCATTTCAAGTTCTGTAACCGCTGTTCTTGCCATATCTGCAACCTGCTGTCGGAACAGTGCTTGGACATTACCGAGAGCAGTCTGGTGATCTTGCCCGCCACTTCGCAACTCCAGATATTCATAGCGAATTGCCAGAGCTAAGTAGTTGTACATTGTCTCTGTTTTAGGTTGGTAGCCTTTTTTATACTGCTTACTTTGAGCTTCAAATAAAACTTGGAATTGGTTCTTTTTCTTGCTGACTTGTTTTCTAAACATATTTTGAATCATCTGTTGAGCAAAAATTGCTCCTTGAGTCATATTAAATTGACATGGCTGGACATTGTTCAGGATATTTGTGATGACAGCAGTTGCAGCAACATCACTATTACTTTGCCTATTTTGTACTGCATTAAGCAGAGAATTGAGCAAAGCATTAACTTTCTGATTAACCTTTGTTCCTAGCTCTCCACTTCTACCAGATACCTGATTTAGAGAACCCATCATACGCTCTTGCAAAGCTGCATTATTATGCATCCAGCCTCCAGCAATCACATTTTGAATATAGTTATCTGGAGTTAAGTTTACAATTTGTTGCTGAGGGGGCTGTCTTGGGTTAGTCACTGCATCAACACTAGTCACTTGAGAAATATAATCTGCTGCCATCGTGTCGTTATCTAGTGCCATAACCTGGCCCTGATCATCGATAAAGACATTCTGAATTTTTAGAGTTTCAAACCGATCTTCATTTCCTAAAAACTGATCAATGAAAAATATTTTGCCAAAATCTTTCCACATTTGTGCATTATTAAAGAGATTCTGAAAATAGAGTGTATGTTGATTAATATCTGCTTGTCGAACGGCACGGGGGCCACCGATCAGAGGAGCACCATTGTTAGGTGCGCCTAAACCCGGCCCTTGAGTAAATAATTCCTGAAGGCTTTTTACATTAGCAGGAGCCATGAGTAGTAATGTTTGATAGCCTCGCCAATTTGCCACTTTAGCTTGAATATTATTATCTGCAACCGTGACACCCAATTCATCCAATTTATTTAAAATATGTCTACCTAGCTTAGACTGTGCGGCAATGGGCTTGGTTTCGGTTGTTGCAACGCCAGCTTGCTCCATCATTTCTTGCGCTAACATCACTCGTTGAGGTGGTTCTGGCAACCCTTTAACGACAACGCTACTCCCATCTGCTGCGGTGGCAAAAATGACACCATTAACCCCTGCTCCAGTTTTTCCGTTAGTAAGAGTGTCCCAGTCAGATGCTTTTGTGCTATTCACTGAAACTCGTTGAATATGTTCAGTGGTGGGTGTTGTTCTTACGGCTGTATGAGGGGTTGCTCCCTGCTGCACCACATGGGTCAATTCGTGGGCGATGAGGTGTTGGCCGCTGGGGTTTTGGGGTTGATATTCTCCTTGGCGGAAAAAGACATCTTGGCCGGTGGTGAAGGCTTTGGCTTGGATGGATTGGTTCAGTTGATCCGCTTGGCTATCGGTGTGGACTTTCACGCCGCTGAAATCTGCCCCCATCGCTTGCCCCATTTTGGTTTGAATTTGGGGGTCTAAGGCTTGCCCCCCAGATTTAGCTCGGTTGAGGCTTTGTTCTAGCTCAGGGGAAACTGCACCACTGACAGCTTGCCGCTGAAGTTGGGGCTTGGCTTGCAACTTTTCTTCCTCTTCAGGAGCCGTTTCCCGCTGAATCGCCTCCGGCTTCATCTGTAGTTCTTCCTCTTCAGGGAGAGATTCCCGCTGCACCGATTCCGGCTCATTCATCCGCTGAACCACTTCCGCCGCCACCTGATCCGCTTCTTGCTCGTATTTGTCGTTGGGTTCGCCAATCGTTAGCTTGGCCTGGATCGGGGCGCTGCTGAGGTTGAGAATATCAAGATCATAGCTGCTGGCCTGTTGCCACTCCGGTAATTCTGTCGTTTCTGCTTTGGGCTGGATCACGGGCGATGGTGTGAAGCGGTTCGCGCTGGATTGTGGGGGTGCAGAAGCGGGTTTACGCTTGGCTCGGTAATGGCGCATGGCTAAAAAGAAGAATGGGGTTTCTACAGCGAGCAATTCAGGGGGAAAGCCCGATACATGGCCCTGATATTTTTCCGAAAACTTTCAAATTTAGGTTCATTGTATGCAAGGGTAGAAAAATCGTCTATTCGACCTTTGGCTAGTAATCGGATTGGAAATAGATCATGATAGGGTGGAAACGTTCAGGGGAGGAAAACGGCGTGGGGGTAAGCTTACAGGAAACTAACCCGGTTTGGTATGGGGAGAATTATCGCTACTTGATGGGAGCGATCGCCTCCATTCACTATTATCTTGATCGTTATATTGCTGTCAAAAATGGCCAGGATTTAATCCCCACTGCACCACCCCAACGGCCCAGTTGGAGCGATGCGCCCCCGGCATTGGTAACACTGAGCGATCGCTTTCACCTTTCAGATTTTGAAGAAAATATTCTCCTCCTCTGTGTGGGGCGGGCCTTACACCCCCAATTTCGGGAACTCTATGCGATCGCCCAAGACCAACCCGATTGCACCTATCCCACCTTCCACCTCGCCTTAAACCTCCTCCCCGAACCCCATTGGCAAGCCTTCACCCCCCATGCCCCCCTGCGCCGCTGGCAACTCCTCCACATCGCCACCGAGGAAGATATTACCCATAGTCGCCTCCAAATCGATGAAGGGATTTTGCACTATCTCATGGGGGAACCCTACCGGGATAGCCTCCTGGCCGGCGTAATTGAACCCTTGACCCCCACAACGCTCCCCCTCCCCCCCTCCCATTTCGCCCTCACCCAAGACCTAATCCCCCTCCTCCAGCAACCCGATGCCCTCGTGCAGTTGTGCGGTTCAGACCCGGAGCAGGCCGCCGCCATTGCCCAACATTTGAGCCAGAGCTTGGGGCGCTCACTCTATGGCCTCAAAGCCTCCGCCCTGCCCACAGATTTAGCCGCCGTTAAACAACTGGTGAGCCGTTGGCAACGGTGGGCCACCCTCGCCCCCAACCTGCTGCTCATCGAACAGGATAGCAACGCCACCCACACCGCCGCCCTCCACCTGTTCCTCCAAACCATCCCCGGCGGCGCGATTGTGGCCACTCCCGAAAGGATCACCGTTCCCCATCGGGCGATCGCCCCCTTCGATCTGCCCCGCCTTGGCTATAGCGAACAACTGCATTTATGGGAAGCCGCCCTCGGAGAGCAGGCCCAAGGGTTAAATGGCCAACTTCAGGGTTTAGTGGCTCAGTTCAACCTTTCCCCGGCCACGATTCAAGCCGCCAGCCAAGTCCCCCATGCCGGAGCATCGGCTCAAGAATACGCCCATCATCTCTGGGCCTTTTGCCGCAACCACGCCCGGCCGAAAATTGAACACCTGGCCCAACGGATGGAAACCCTCGCCACCTGGGATGAATTGATTTTGCCCCCCCGGGAGAAGGGAATTTTGAGGGCGATCGCCGCCCAAGTGCAGCAGCGGGCCAAGGTTTATGAAGAATGGGGTTTTGGCCGTAAAGGTCAACGGGGGTTAGGGATTAGCGCCCTCTTTGCCGGCCCCAGCGGCACAGGCAAAACCATGGCTGCTGAAGTGATTGCGCAGGAATTTCGCCTTGATCTTTACCGCATTGATCTCAGTGCTGTGAGTAGTAAATATATTGGCGAAACCGAGAAGAATTTACGGCAAATTTTCGATGCAGCGGAAGCAGGGGGGGCGGTACTCCTGTTTGATGAAGCCGATGCCCTTTTTGGTAAACGCACTCAGGTGAAAGATAGTCATGATCGCCACGCTAATTTAGAAGTGAGCTATCTGCTCCAACGCATGGAAGCCTACCAAGGGTTAGCCATCCTCACCACCAACCTTAAAGATTCCCTCGACGAAGCCTTCCTCCGTCGCCTCCGGTTTATTATTAATTTCCCTTTCCCTAATCAGGAATCTCGCGGCGAAATTTGGCGGCATATTTTCCCCGCAGATATGCCCAGCCAAAATTTAAATTATCAACTATTAGGACAGTTGGATGTTGCCGGGGGAAATATCCGATCCATTGCCATGAATGCCGCCTTTCTTGCCGCCCATGGGGGCGAACCGGTACAAATGAAACATATTTTAGAAGGCGCAAAAGCAGAATATTTAAAATTGGGCCGCAGTTTAACCCCAGCGGAAACCATGGGTTGGATTGATCCCGATTGACCTGTAGGGGCGAAAAGAGGGCGCAAAATTTTAAATTGCGCCCCTACGCATACAATAATCTCCATCACAGGCGAATGATCATGGCTAAAAAACAAAAATTTCCCCACCTGTTGGGATCAAAATGGACGGCCCAACAAAAAACCCTCGGTTGGCGACATTTTGAGGTTCACAATCGCAAAAATGAAGGAAAATGGGTTTTTGCGGAGTTGGTTTCTACCTGTGATCCCACCGTGCGCCTGTGGGTCAATGCCCGACAACTGAAAGACGATCGCCTCTGGACAGCGGGCTGGACACCCCTCCATGAGTTAAACCAACCGCCAGAACCGGAACCCGACTGGATCGAATCGTATTAACAAATCTTGCAAAATCTTCGGCTGTAGCAGATTCGTGGCTTTAATAGGAGCATGAAGCGGCTGCGCTGTGGTGTAGACCTTATTCCTGATCTGCGAATCCATGTTCTCTGTCCCCCTACCCTCTAGCCTTGATGTAACCACTTCCCCCCCTGAACCTGCCGGGGAAATTACCGAGGGGATTGTCCAACAATGTCTGGATTTAATCCTGTTGATGCCAAGGGTGATGGCGATCGCTTGGGCCGGTAATCCTGGCGAGGCTGACCTATACCGGCTTAATCCTGAATATGGGGGCGATAGGTACGCTAACGCGGATAGGTACGCTAACGCGGATCGCCTCACCCCCCTCCTCACCGCCTGGCAAGCCTTCAACCAAGACCAACCCCACAACCTCCAAGAAATCCCCCACCTCCTCACCCCCGGCTGCCGTCACCCCCAGGTCTATCAACTGAGCAATCAGCCGGAATTAGGTCTGATTTACCACTATGCCCTAGGAGTCACGATCTGGTGTGAAAAAAAGCTCACCAGTAGTCAGGGGGCCGTTTTGGAACGCTGGCTCAATCTTTTGGCGGACTACCGCACTGTACTCGACGAGATCAACCGCCAACAAACCGAGTTAGAAAGCCTCCAGCAAACCCTACGGCGGGGCAAGCACCAACTGCGGGAACCCCTAGCCCTGATTCGCCTCTACGCCGAAAATCTCAAGTTTGGCCTCACCGATCCCACCCTTCAACAGCAGGCGGATGTGATTCGCACGACGGCGGCGGAATTGAGCGATAACTTGAAACAGTTGTTGGATCTCCACGGTAAACAGTCTTTACACCTGAGCGTTACCGATGTGCGTCAACTGATTCTCGATGTGGGGCAGATGTTAGCGCCCCGGTTGGCGGGTCAGGGGGTGAAGTTGGCGATCGCCCCTGGGGATCTTTGGCTCTGGGTAGATCAGTGGAAGCTCAAACAAGTTTTAGAAATCCTCCTCACCAATGCCCTCGAATTTAGCCCTGTGGGGGGTAAAATTACCTGTCATTGGCGGGGGTTGGGGGAACGGATGCAGATTGAAATTCGCGATCAAGGGGTGGGGATCGCCCCGACGGTGTTGCCCCATATTTTTGAGCCGTTTTATTCCCAACGGCCGGGGGGGACGGGGTTGGGGTTGGCGATCGCCGCCGATTTGGTGCGGGAACATCGCGGCCAACTGTGGGCCGCCAACGACCCGGAAGGCGGCGCAGTCTTCACCCTAGAATTGCCCCATGTCCCCAAAAATACCGCTTGGGGTGTCCTCGGAGCATTGCAACTATGAATCTAGGCTCAGGGGAAACCGCAGCCCCGGTTTCCCTGCTCTTGATTGACGATGAACCCCTATTTCGCCAAGGATTGCGAACACTTTTGGGGTTTTATAACCGTGATCAGACCCTCAATTTACAAATTGTCGGGGAAGCGGCTTCTGTGGAGCAGGGGTTAATGTTGGCCCGTGAGCAACATCCCCAGATGATTCTGTTGGATTTGGAATTGCCCACCCTCAGCGGCATTGATGCGCTGTTGCATTTGCAGGAAAGTGGCTATGAGGGCATTGTGTTAGTGCTTTCCGCCCATCGCGATGATGAGTGGATTTTTATGGCGATGCAGGGGGGAGCGCGGGGCTATGTGTTTAAGGAATGTATTGCCACACAATTGCCGACGGCGATCGCCACCGTCCTCACCGGTAAAATTTACCTGGCCCCCGAGGTGGCCACCTGTTTTTTCCGCCGCTTCCAATTCCTCGCCGGGCAATCCCTCCCCTCGGTGAAGTCTCTCAAATTAACCGATCGGGAGCAAGAAGTGCTCCATTGGCTCGTTCAGGGGGAATCCAACACCGCCATTGCCCACCGCCTCTATGTCACCGTTGCCACCATCAAAGCCCATCTCACCTCCATTTTTGAAAAACTAGGGGTATCCAGTCGCACCCAAGCCATTGTTAAAGCCCTGCGGTTAGGGTTAATTAAATCTTAAAGACTTATCTGTTTGCCTGCTCAGGATCACGCCCAGTTTAAACTTTTATGAGTAATCATCTTGCGATCGCCACCGTCACCGCCACCCTCCAGCGAATGCTCCAAAACAGCATTCAAGGGGATGTCAGTGGGGCCAGGGTAACAACCCTACGCCCCGATAGTATTGGCATTGCCACCCCCAGCAGTGGCGTGAATCTTTTTCTCTACCACGTTCCCATGAATTATATGTGGGGCAATAGTGCGGAAATTCAGCGGCGGAACCGGCGCGGCGATGGGGCGATTCGTTCCCGCACCGCCCTCGATATGCACTACATGATCAGTTGCTACGGCAACGAAGCGGAACTCGAACCCCAACGGCTGTTAGGGAGTGTGATCCGCACCTTAACCGACTTTCAGCAAATTTCCCGCGACACGATCCGCGACACCCTCGAAGATGCCCACCTCGAATATCTCAACCGCTCAACACTAACGGATCAGTTTTCCGAGGTGTCTTTTATGCCGATTAACCTCACCATTGATGAACTGTCAAAAATTTGGTCGGTGTTCTTCCAAACCCCCTACTGCCTATCCATGGCCTATAAAGCCACGGTGGTGATGATTGAAGGGGAACAAGCGGGAGAAAAAGCGCTGCCGGTGCGCGATCGCCCCCCTGTTGGCCCCTCCCCCCTCAGTGGCCGCCCGCAAATTATCGAAGTCACCAACGCAGGCGATCGCGCCTTACCCATCGAAGCCCACAGCACCATCGTCATTCGCGGCACTTCCCTCCAAGGCTCCGAAACCCAAATTCGCATCGGCGCGGCCCGCATTCACCCCACCCGATTAAGCGAGGCGGAAATTTTCCTCGATTTAAGCAGTCTGCCGCCGGAAACCCTCCACGCTGGCATCCAAAGTTTAAAAATCACCTACAACCCCACAGCAACCCATTCCGGCAGAGCCACCACCATCGAATCAAACCTCGCCCCCTTTGTCCTGCGCCCCACAATCCTCGATGTAACCGTGGTGGATGGTAATCCCAATGGACGGGGAAAACGCAATGGTGGCATTGAGGTGACGACCCATCTCCCCATTCAACCCCAACAACGGGTCGTGCTTTCCCTCAATGAATGGTCTGTGGAGCGTCCCGCCAACTATTTATTTGAAGTTCCCGCCCGCTCTGCCGTCACCCATCGCATCACAATTCCCTTTAAAGGGGTGAAAGCGGGGGATTATTTAGTGCGTCTCCATGTCGATGGGGCGGAAAGTTGTCTACAGACGGATTCAGAGCCGGAGAGTGAGACCTATGGCTGGTACATTGGCCCACGGTTACTGATCGGTTAGATTATCGCTAGGGTGAGGCTGGCTCAAATTTCTGTCTTTGGATGGGGCATAGATAATATGGCTGCGTTGGCTCGTCACTGCAAAAAACAGCGGATCTATTCAAGTTGGGGCGGGATCCTCGGGGCGCTCACTTTGGCGTGCTTACCCGCTCCCCTAGTCGCTCAAACTCTCCCGGCTGAGTTGGCTAAACCCGTCGCCAAAACCGATCCCGCCAGCCTGTTCAAGCCCCCCCGAGAAGATCCCGCCCTGTTCAGCCAGGCCCCCGATCCCCCATCCTTTCAACCCATCCACCGCCCCCCCATCCAACGCCAACCCTTTCAACCCCAGGTTTTACCCCTCCTCTCCCCCACGGCAGCAGCCCCACCCCCCCTCAGCCCCAGTATTACGATCATTGTCCCTTCCGCCTATGGCGCGAGTCAGGGGGAGTTTGGCGCTGGGATTGGGGTGCAGATGCCGGCCCGGTTTACGAATCGCAGTGATGGGGTCTATGGGTTTAAATGGGGGTTGGGGGATAGTGAAGCAAGTTTGGGCCTGGAGTTGGGTTTGGCCCTTGTGGATTTGGATCAACCTTGGCAGGGGGATGGCAGTCTCAGCGTTAAAGTCCATCGCACCCTTAACCCCAATTTTAATCTGGCGGTGGGGGTGCAATCCTTGGCCCAGTTTGGCGATGGGGATAGTGCGGCTTCTCTGTATACGGTGGCCACCCAGCGTTTTGATCTCCATGATTCGGATCAACCCTTTAGCCAACTGCATTTGAGTCTGGGGGTGGGTAATGGCCAATTTCGTTCTGAGGCGGCGGTGTTGGCCGATCGCCCCACGGTGGGGATCTTTGGGTCGGCGGCGTTGCGCTTAACCGCCAATAGTAGTGCGATCGCCGAATGGACGGGGCAGGATCTCACCCTGGGGGCCGCTTGGGTTCCCTTTACAGACTTACCTTTTGTCGTGGTGGCGGGGGTGAGTGATATTACCGGCAGTGCGGGCGATCGCGCTCGGCTAATTTTTTCCGCCAGTTATAACTTTTCCTTTTGAACCATGCGCAAGTTCAGCCCCCTGGTGACGCTCCTTTTTCTGCTCCTCTGGGTGAAACCCCATTGGGGCCAAAGCGGTAATCAATCCGATGTCACCGCCCCCAACCCCCTGAATATCATGCCCCCCCAACGAGATGGGGCAACGGGCAACGAGATCACCGGCTCCTCCGGGGGTGTGGATCGGGCCGCCTATGCTGCCCAACTGCAACAAAGTAGCAATGGGGGGGCGATCGCCCTCATGGAAGAATACCAAGCCTTTGAGTTTTGCAATTTTTTAGAAATTGAACGCTGTGGCCCGGTTCCCACTGCCACGGAAATCATCACCACCTTAAACCAATCCTGGCAGATGACCGGGCAAAAATCAGCGTTTATCTATATTGTGAACTTACCGACAGAAATTCAAATTATCGCCGTTTTTCCGGGGGAAGGTTCGGCTCCCGTAGCTCTGGAAACCTCCATTGTACGGCTCACCGTTGCCACCCAATCCCCCCAACAAATTGCAGATCTGGTGCGGCAGTTTCGCCGTGGTGTTACTAATCCTCGCCAAACCCAAGCCTTTTTAAGGACAGCCCAACAATTATCGGCATTTTTAATTGAACCGTTAATGCCAGAGCTAGCAGCCCGCGATATTGATCATTTACTGTTCTCATTAGATGAGGGCTTACGACTGCTTCCCATGGGAGTTTTACATAATGGCGAACAGTTTTTAATTGAGCAGTACGGGGTGAGTTTGATTCCGAGTTTTGGGTTGGTGGATATTGGCTACAGTAATGTCCGTAATGCCAATTTGTTGGCAATGGGAGCCTCGGAATTTGAGACTCAACCCGATTTAGATGCTGTGCCTTTGGAATTGGCTTTTATTAGTCGTTTGGGTTGGCCTAGCCAATTGTGGCAGGAGGAAGAGTTTACGGTGGCTAATTTCATCACTGCCAATCAACAACAGGTGTTTGGCATCATTCATTTAGCCACCCATGCTACTTTTGTACCTGCCTCTGAAGGGGAATCCTATTTGCAATTTAGCGATCGCCCCGTGGCCCTACCGGAATTGCGGGAAATTGTCCGCACGCTGGGCTGGACGGAACAGGATCGCCCTTCGGTGGAGTTGTTAATTCTCAGTGCTTGCCAAACGGCGGTGGGCGATCGCCAAAGTGAATTGGGGTTTGCCGGGTTAGCGGTGCAGTTGGGGGTGAAGGCGGCCTTGGCTAGTTTGTGGGCGGTGAGTGATGTGGGGACGTTGGCGCTAATGAGCGAATATTATCAACTCCTGAGCCAGAACCCCAATAAACCCCAAGTTCTGCGCCAAGCTCAACTGAATCTTTTGCAGGGTAAAGTGGTGTTAAGGGGCGATGGGTTCGGCGTGGATCGCCTCATCCTTTCCAATGGCGAGATCATCCCCTTAACCGAACGTCTCCAAGCCCAAGGCGATTTAGATTTACGCCATCCTTCCCTTTGGGGGGGGTTTCAATTGGTGGGAGATTGGCATTAATTCCCGGGGCGTTGGCGTAAGCCGGCCGGAGGCACAAAAATTTTTCGCCCCTCCCCATTGCAAATAACCGCCAGGAGCCAAAGCACCGGGCGGTTATTCAGATCATTAAAGTTTTTGATCAAACTATTGGGAAAGCGTCGATTTAAAGGGAGGAACCCAGGCCCGCGTAGGCCCCGTAAAAAAATAGTCCCACCAAACCAATCGCACCGCTCCCGGCAATCACAGCAACAACCCAAAGGGGAATTCGCCCATTTGCAAACATTGTTATATCCTCCTAATAATTCCCAAATACAGCGCGATAACGCGATTAGTTAAAGAAGTAGCTCGAAAACAGGATGCCCAAGACAAAGATCAAGAGCAATCCGAGAAAGAGAGAAGTCCGGTTGAGTTCAACCGGTTGTTTATTGGGGTTGGGGATTCTGTCCATGGGAGACTCCTAGCGTTGAATGAACTGCATAGCGGCGATCGCACCCAAGAAAAATACCGAAGGAACAGCTAAGGTATGCACCGCTAACCAACGAACGGTAAAAATGGGGTAAGTAATCGGTTGATTGCCAGACGTGTTTGTCATGAGTGATTAACCTCTGTTTGAATTCAGCGTGAAACTATTTATTAAACTCTTCAATTTGTTGGCTCGCTTCATAACGATCCGAGAGAATCGGCAGTTCTTGGCGATCTTGGGTGAAGTATTCATTGGGCCGGGGCGTGCCAAAGGCATCGTAGGCCAAACCCGTGCTGACAAACAGCCAACCGGCAATGAACAACATCGGAATCGTAATCGTATGGATCACCCAGTAGCGAATACTGGTGACAATATCAGTAAATGGCCGTTCTCCAGTGGTTCCGGACATCTTAAAGTGCCTCCTTTGACAAACATTTAGAATCTACTGTACACCAAAAGGAATCCTCGGCCCCTGAGGGCCAAAGGATTCCTTTGATGCTATGTGGTGGAGTCTGCGCCCTGATAGCGCAGTAAAACACCGCGATCGCCCAGGACAAAACCATGATCGGCATCGAGGAAAACAATTCGATACAAGTTAGCGGGAACTTCCTCCACGGCTCGGTCTTTCTGCCAAGTTTGACCCTCGTCAAAACTCACCAGTAAGTTACCACTGCCCCCGGAAACCCAAAGCTCCTCCGGCGTGCGGTAGGCCATATCCAACAGGCCCCAACTGGTGGAAAATTCGGGATAAACTTCCTCATCCCAATCCTCCGATTCCAGGGCTGCGCCGGGTTGGGAGAATTGCAGCAGGCCCCCCCGGGCGATCAACCATTGGCGACCATCGGGGAAGAAGCCCATATTTTGGAGGCGGCGGGAACTGGTGCGTTGGTGGGGAGTCCATTCGTCATCGCCGGGGTGCCAGGTGGAATAAAAGTTACCCTTGGCGGAGACGGCAATGTATTCACCGGCGGGCGATCGCCGCAGGTTCCGCACCACGCCCACTGCGCCTTGCACCAAGGCGTGCCAATTTTGAGCGCCATCATCAGTACGATAGATCGCGCCTAAATCCGTGGCCATTTCCGCCTGGCCGGGGCCAATGGCGGTAATTCCGTAGGGAGCGCCCGGTAGCTTGCTACTGAGGATCACCCTTGTCCAGTTCTGGCCGCCGTCGGTGGTGTGGAGCAGGATCGAGGGTTTCCCCACAATCCAACCCTCTTGACCGGCAAAACTCACGGAGAAAAAGCTGACTTTTTCTTCCCCTAAATTGAGGGTGCGGGGTTCCCAAGTTTTACCACCATCGGTGGTTTCAAAGAGCGTATTGCGGCTGCCCACGAGCCAACCCTGTTGGCCATTGTCGGCAAAAGCTAGATCATACATACTCGCTTCCGTGGGCAGTTCAATCACCTGCCAGGGATTAGCGGAAAGGTTAGGCACATCGCTACAGCCGACGCAGAAGACCGCGAGGAGTGCAACCATGAGCAGATGTTTAAATTTGTGTAACAGTCGATTCATAAAAAAATTCAAAATTGCAGGATCAGGATTAATGGAGGCCGTAGAGGCTGAGGAAGAATAATATCCCCACCGCCAAGGCCCCAAAAATCAGGAGGTTTTTTTGATTGGGGGTGAGACGATTGACCCCAAACCCATAGGTGAGGTTTTCCGCAAAACCTGAGGGGGCATTGGCTGCACCAACATTGCGGAACTGACTGCGCCGCACGCCACACACTGGACATTTCCAGGTGGCAGGCAGATCTGCAAATTCCGTGCCGGCGGAGATTTTGCCATTGCTATCGCCCCGGGCTGGCTCGTAGACATAGCCACAACTGAGGCATTCGTAGGAGGGGGAGGCTTGCTCGGCCAGGGTTTTTTCCTGGGCACTGGGGGATTCAGGGCCGGGATCTTGAGTACTTGGACTCATGGTTGGGTGGGAAATATTAAAAACTTTGTTACAAATTATCCCATAAATTTAACACTTTCGACAGGGCGTTAAGCTTTGGGGTGCGATCGCCCCTTGGGCCGGTTGGCATCGGCTTTGGTGGCAGCGGCAGCGGCCACGGGGATCGTGAAGTGAAACTCACTGCCCTGGTCTTTCCCCAAGGATTCCGCCCAGATCTGCCCGTGCCAGCGATCGATAATTTGCCGACAGATGGCGAGGCCCAACCCGGTTCCCCCTGTCGTCCGTTGGAGTGCGCCCTCTTCTTGGTAGAAGCGATCAAACACGGTTTCGAGGCGGTTGGGTTCAATGCCCCGGCCATTGTCGGCGATCGTGATTTGTACCTCTTGCTCGCTGGCGGCGGCGACGCGGATCATAATTTTGCCGTTGGGGGGGGTGAATTTACAGGCGTTATCGAGCAATTTCGCCAGCACCTCCACGAGCCATTCCCCATCGGCTTGGACGAGGGGGAGGCGGGGGTTGAGTTTGGCGGTAATTTTGGGGATGCGGCTGCCGTGGTAGCGCGATCGCACGTTGCTAATGCTCAATTCAATACATTCCGCCAAGGCCAAGGGTTCCGGGTTCCAATCCACCCGGCCGCTTTCCAATTGGGAGAGGATCAGGAAATCCTGAATCAGTTTGCGCATCCGTTCCGCATCGGCTAGGGCGGTGTTGAGCATCACCTGCCGTAGTTCCGGGGACATATCCGGCTCGGTGGCGAGGCTTTCGAGGCAGACTTGGATCGTAGAAAGGGGGGTGCGGAGTTCGTGGCCGGTGATGGCGACGAGGTTGGAGCGGGTGCGATCGAGGGCCGCCAGTTGTTCGTTAAGGTCTTCTAAGTTGGCATAGGCTTCCGCTTGGATCAGGGCAACTCCCACCTGGTTGGCGATCGCCTCCACTAAACTAATTTGCTCCTCCGTCCAAGGCAAATGATCGGGCCGGCATTGGTGCAACTCCACCATCCCCAAAAAGCGGTCTTGATAAAAGACGGGAACCAACAGCCAAGAGCCAATACTGTACTGATGGGCGATCACCTTAACCCGATGCCCCCAATCGGGATCATTGCTGACATTGCGAATAAACAGGGACTCTAGACGATTCGCGACGGTTTGAAAGAGTTCATTATCGGTGAGTGACCAGGTTTGGCCGAGGAGGGAGCCAATATCGGTATT
>JAABSU010000125.1 GCA_011390265.1 Spirulina sp. | reverse complement strand
GTGTAACTACGTCAGGGATTGTTAACCCATCGGTACAGAGGGCGATCGCATCTTCTGCCTGGCGTAGGGGGGCGGTTTGGCGGGTGCTATCGAGGTGATCTCGTTCGGCAATTTGGGCGGCTACGGCTTCGACGGTTAAGGTTTGATAACCCTGTTGTTGTAGCTCTGCCCACCGCCGTCGGGCTCGCTCCATGACTGAGGCGGTGAGGAAGATTTTCACCTCTGCATCAGGAAAAACATAAGTACCAATATCCCGACCTTCAGCAACAATTCCCCCCTGTTTGCCCCATTGCTGTTGCTGCCGTACCAGTTGGGCCCGGACGGCGCGATGGGCGGCGACGGTGGAGACGGCGGCGGTGACTTCTGGGGTGCGGATCGCTGTTGTCACTTCAATACCGTTAATTAAGACCCGTTGCACCGGCTGGGCCGGGATAAATTGGATTTGCGCCCGACTGGCTAATTCGGCGATCGCCACCCCATCGGCCACATCAACCCCCAACTCCAACACCTGCCAAGTCATGGCCCGATACATCGCCCCCGTATCGAGATAGAGGAGGTTGAGATTTTTCGCTAACTGTTGGGTGACCGTGGATTTACCCACGCCAGCGGGGCCATCGATGGCGATAATCGGCCGCCGTTGCCGTAGGGTGATGTTATCGATGAGGCGGGTGGAGCCAAAACGGACGGCGATCGCCAATAGCCCCGCTGTTTTAATTTCTTCCAAGGGGGTTAACTGTCCCGGATCCACCAGCTCCACATAATCCACCACCACATTGGGAATTGCTTCTAACTGCCGCCGCACCTGCTCCACCAAGGGGCGGGCCTGGGTTTGCCCCTGGCTGAAGCTGGCTTGGGCCTGCTGTAGGCTCTGCCACAGTTGGGCGGCCTGTTGGCGCTGGGGGGGGGTGAGGTATTGGTTGCGGGAACTGTAGGCCAGGCCGGAGGGTTCCCGCACGATGGCACAGGGGCGGATCTCGACGGGAATTTTCAGATCTGCGACGAGGCGGCGGATCATGGCCAACTGTTGGGCATCTTTGCGGCCAAAGTAGGCGCGGCTCGGTTGGACAAGGTTGAGGAGTTGGACAACAATCGTCGCCACGCCCTGAAAATGTCCCGGCCGTTGCGTGCCGCAGAGGCCCGCCACCAGGGTAGTAGGGGGTTGGATCAATGTGGGTTGATCGAGGGGGTTGGCGGTGATGCCCATTTCTGTCGCTGAGGGGGCAAACACGACATCAACACCGAGGCGATCGCACAACTCACAATCCGCCTCTAAATCTTGGGGGTAACGGTCTAAATCTTCATTCGGGCCAAACTGGAGGGGATTGACAAAAATACTGACCACCACCAACTTGTTTTCGGCTCGGGCCGCTGCGATCAGCCGCTCATGGCCTGGGTGCAGTGCCCCCATGGTGGGCACGAGTCCCACGGTTTTACCCTGGCTCTCCTGGTCAAGATAGGCCCGTAGTCCGGCGATGGTCTGAAGCAAGCGCACCATAATCCCCTCAATTCCTTCACAAACCAATTAGCATAGGCGATCGCCCCCGGAAATCCAAGGGTGAGGGGGAAGGATTTTCAGGGTGCATCCATGGGATTATGCCCTGGGGCCTAGCTCAGGAGTTGATTAAAAATCCGATCCAACTGGCCACGACAGGAACGGGGAGGACGCAGGCGGTGCTGGAGGGCGACCCAACGCTGATTGATGCTGAACCAAGCCGAGCGGGTCGCATCGGGGACTAAACTGGGCAACACCAAAGCCTCCATCCAACGATGCACCACTGGGGGAAGTTCTCGCGTCAAGCGCATTGTGAATTCTGGGGTAGAGCGAGATTCCACATAGGCCGCACTGAGAAACGGGCGGTAAATTAAGGCTTGGGGGGTGTGTTGCTGGACGAGGGATAAAACCAAGCCCTGCACCAATGCCCGCACCGGCTCCGCCTCTGCCCCCATCACCTCCTGGACTAATGTACTCTGAGCCATGGTGCTGTTGCTGTTGCTTTCATCGGTGATGCTCATGTGGGTGGCCCCGAGGATCGCAATCAGGGATTTCTCAACGGTTAGCTCACGAAAGGGTTGGAGTTGATGCTCCAAAATCGGGGCAACGGCATCGCGGTTATGGCTAAACATCATCACTGGGGCCATCACTTTGCCAATGCCTTCAGTCCCAAAAAGATGACCGATGACGGGGTTAAGGGCGACGGCCTGGACGACGCGGCGATCGCGAAAATTTAATGTTGTGTGGGGCAGTTCCGCCGCCGAGCATTGCAACCAATCAGCGGGCGATCGCCCAATGGGGCTACTGCGCTGACAAAAAGCACGCAGGGCCGGCAGATCCAATTCTGCCCCCGCCAGAGTCAGGGCGGTATATCCCCCCAAGGAATGGCCCACCACCACCACCTGATCCGTATTAAATAACCGCCCAACGTGGGGCCAATTGGGTTTACGCCGTTCAATTTCATTGAGGAGGAATTGAATATCCAGGGGGCGATCGATAAATTCTTGGGCGGGCAACACTTCCCCTGGTTCCCGATTGAGGGAAATTTTCGCCAACAGATCGATATTGCTGCCGGGATGCTCTAGGGCGACCACCGTAAAACCGTAGGAGGCTAAATGCTCCCCCAGATAGGCCATAAACCGCCGATCAGCGGCAAAACCATGGGAAAGGACGATTAGCGGCCCCTGGGCTTGATCACTGTGGTAAAAATCCGCAACAATGCGCCGTTGACGGCTGCGATCATGAAAAACGCGGTTGTACTGGCGCACGGCATGAGACCCCAGTTGGCTAGGGTCAAAACTGGGGCGCGGCAAGGGGCTGCGGCTGGATTTCACCCGCAATTCTCGGGCTAATACCGGGCTGAGGATTTGGCTGTGGAGATCCGCCCGACGCAGTTGTGCTGCCAACCGACCCGCTGTGATCAGATCTATGGTTAATTCTTCCTGGGGGTAGTGGGTGAGGATGGTGAGGGGGGTAATTTTTTCCGCCGCGTTGAGGGTTTCATGCATCGCGAACTGGAGATCATGACTACTGCTGTGGGGGATGGCTTGTTGAATTTGTGCCATCAAGGTTTGGCCATCGCGGGTTTTGAGCAAATCCTGGAGGAAGCGATCGGCAATGTTGCGGTCAACATCGAAGCTTTGATTGAGGAGGGCTTGTAGCTCGATGGTGATCAAGGGGGCGAAGTCTTGCATGGTGGGGGGGAGTTCCCCGGTGGCGGCAAACTGTTCAAGATCTTGCCGGGTGAGGGTGCGCTCAATGGGGCCGGCTTGGAGCCGGAGTAATTCTGTCCCTTGGGCTGGATGGGCCAGGAGCGTTCCACTGAACGCTAAACCAAGGATGAGCAGCGTTGAACGGAGAGAGGCAAAAAAAGCACGCACAATCTTTATGAGTGACGGGATGGCGGAGACTGATGGGCGATGAGCATCACGCTCGCGGTGGTTTTTCTGAATGGATTGCTGACCCGGAGGTTCCAAGCGAACAAATCAGAGGCGTTTTGAGTCTCCCTTGAGGACTACAGGTTTTTATTGTACGCAAGATGGCGGGGATTGTTTTCGGGCGATCGCCCCCATTCTATTCGTTTTCTGAGAGGGAAGAGGGGGGAATCTAACCCCTAAAATAGGGAGATAGCCATATTATCCCTGCGATGGAGGAAAGAACCAACGGTGCTGCTCTCAAAAGGTTGTGAAATTGAACTCTATACCGGCCATCCCGACGGAACCATTGTGGGACTTTCTGATCAGATCGTGCGGGATCTCACCGGGTTTGTCCGGGAACCGGATAGTCGCAATGTGGAATACACGACGGCCCCTTTGACGGGCTACGATCGCCTCCTCTGCGCCTTGGTGCGGCCCCGCCAACGGTTGCGAAATTATCTCAAAACCTTGGGGGACTATACCTTAATGCCGGGAAGTACCCTCAGCTTGGGGGATACGGGGCAATTTTTCCGCTCTGACCCGGATAATCCCTACCATAGTTATATTGAGCAGACCTATCACACAACGGTGGTGACGGCCAGCGTCCATATTAATATCGGCATTGCTGATCCGGAGCAGTTAATGCGGGCCTGCCGCTTGATTCGCCTCGAAGCGCCGTTATATTTGGCCTTAAGTGCTTCCTCGCCCTTTTTAGATGGCCAGCCCACGGGCTGCCACTCCAGCCGTTGGAGTGTGTTTCCCCAAACCCCCGCCCATGTGCCGCTGTTCAGCAGTCATCAGCATTTCATTCAATGGACAGAGGAGCAGTTGGTGCTGGGCACGATGCAAAATGTTCGTCACCTCTGGGTTTCGGTGCGCCCCAATGGCGATCGCCGCCCCTACACCCTCAATCGTTTGGAACTGCGGATCTGTGATTTGGTGAGTAATCCGATCTCGCTGTTGGCGATTGTTGCCCTTTTGGAGGCGCGGCTGATCCAAATGCTTGAAGATCCCCAGTTGGATCCCCTCACCCAAAGCGAACTGACCCCCGATGAATTGCTCACCCTCACCACCGCCAATGAACAGGCGATCGCCCGCGACAGCCTCGGGGCAACGGTGCGACATTGGCAGGACGGCCGGGAACTCACCGCCGCTGCTTGGATTGAAGCACTCTACGGCGAACTTTGGCCCGTGGCGAAACACCATAGTTTTGGCTGTTTCCTGTCCCCCCTGCATAAAATTCTCAGCCAAGGCAATGAAGCCCAGCAGTGGCTCCGACAGTATGAACAGGGGTTAACGCCGCCGCAAATTTTCCAAGGGGCGATCGAAACAATGGCCGATGCTGAACAAGAGCTTCAAGATAAGCTCTGTACTGAAATGGCGGCGTAACCCTTGATATGTCTAGGTTTGAGGAGATTTTGTTGTATTGTTACAATACTTCACAAAAACTAATCAATCACCGCTCATCCCCGGCTATCAGTAAAACGAATCGATAGCCTTGGGGAACAAAGTCCAATCGATTCATCGCAATTGAGTAATATTAATGCCCAAGGTCGTTTTAGTTTATCCCGAAATCCCCCCCAATACCGGTAACATTGCCCGCACCTGTGCCGCCACAAACACAGAGCTACACTTGGTTAAGCCCCTGGGCTTTGAACTGAGCGATCGCCACCTGAAACGGGCAGGATTGGACTACTGGCCCCATGTCAAACTACATTGCCATGAAGATATTAATGCGTTTTACCAGGTTTGTGCGTCCCAAGGCGGGCGCAGGCTCGGCTTTAGCGTCACCGGAACCTGTAGTCATTTCGCTTGGGAATATCAAGAGCAGGACTGGCTGTTATTTGGGTGTGAAACCCAAGGGCTACCGGCGGATGTCCTGGCCGCCTGTGATGCCACGGTCTATATCCCCATGGGGCAGCCAGCGGTGCGGAGCTTAAACCTATCGGTGAGTGTGGCGGTGGGGCTATTTGAAAGCCGGCGACAGTTGGGCTACCCGCAACTTCCACCCCGCTAGGGGGATATATTCCTGAGCGGTGTTTATTGATATGGGGATTCTGGCCAGGGGCGATCGCCCCCTGCGGTGCTCCTCTCCGTTCCGGTCGTGATCTCGATCAACCCTAGTCTTAGGGCTAAGGCCACAGTCCTAGGGGGGGATTGAGTCGCTTCAATAGATGTTCAGAAATTGAAACAGAACCAAAAATGCGGCGGCCCATAGCGGTATGGGAAGCTAAAAACCAATCCCCGGCCAGGACAATCGAGGCTCATAAAATAGTGATTTTGAGTCTAATTTGGTGACTGAGGCTACAAGATCTTAAAGATTTGATAAGAAATTCCTATCAACTTACCCCCAGAGTCAATAGAGAGAAAACTTGTGAGTCTGTGGGGGGCAACTGTGGGGATGTTATCGCTCAAAGCTAGAGCAGGAAAAGATTTCAGCCATTTCAAAAGCCCATTGACCAACGTTACATTCGGCCAACGAGCGGTTTTGACCCGGATCTGGTGGGCTTGTCGTTCGGACAAAGTTCGCTTAGATTACACTTCAATTGGTTTGAACAACCTTTCCGGTTTAATCGTCTCAACTGAAGAACTGATCTACAGTTGAAGCGGCTGCCTCCTCCAAAATTCAAGTTGTCTCTTGTCTATTTTGGCAAAGCAGAGTAATCTTACCTACGTCATGCCCTTGGTCAGGATTCAATGATCGCTGTCACAGGGATGCGGTGAGATTCTTCAACAGACCCCACACAGTCTGTTGTCACCAAAGGTCACACCATTACCAATGTCCAGGAGGTCGTTTTTGAAAAGCTCACTCACACAAAACGTCCAATCTGTTCCTCCCCATTCAATTCGTTCACGAGAAATGTTGGAAAAGAAAGACTCAAACCCCAAGAAAGTGAATTCTAGCGACTCTGCTCGCCGTGCCCGGGCAACCATGCTAGGAATCGCTGCTCTATCCATGGGTGCGACCGCTGGTGTTCTTCTTGCTGGTCAAGGAGATGAGGCGATCGCCGCAGAACCCGTTCT
The DNA here is from genome assembly GCA_011390265.1 of Spirulina sp. Classification (GTDB taxonomy): domain Bacteria; phylum Cyanobacteriota; class Cyanobacteriia; order Cyanobacteriales; family Spirulinaceae; genus Spirulina. Next base: position 4,797 of record JAABSU010000125.1, on the reverse strand, counting down.
GATTGAACATCAAATCCGTGATGGCGAAACCCTATGGGCGCTTTCCCAGTCCTACAATGTGCCCACCGAAGTCATTGCGATCACCAATGACATGGAGCAGGAGGCGGTCTTAGCCGTTGGCCAAACTATTGCAATTCCCACGGCGACACTAGAGCCTGAAGCGATCGCCGTTGAGCCTCAGCCTGTAGCAGTTGCCGCCGGACTGGCCACCCCAGCAGAGGAACCCACCTTCGTTCTCCCGACCTCAGAAGCTTCCGAGCCTGTGCTCGAAGAAGCGGTCAGTCTTGCGCCTACACCGGTTGAACGTCCCCAGGTTGCATCGCCTCAAACCTCGGCCTTGGTTCATACGGTTCAACCCGGTGAAACCCCCGCTCAGCTTGCAGAACGCTATCAGGTTTCTGTTGAAACCCTGCTGGCCAGCAATGGGATTCGCGATCCACGCACGTTACAAATTAATCAAGAACTGATCATTCCCACAGAAGCAGTGGCCCCAGAAGTCGCAGCCCAGCCGGTGGCCAGCGTCGCTGCTGATGTACCGACCCAAGAAGTTGCCCAAAATACGCCGATTTTAGCGGCTCCTGTTGCCGCCAACAGCGGCGATGGTCGGATTGACCGTCTTAAGGAAGAAATCATGCAAATGCGTGAAGAGTACCGTGCTCAACAGGCTCAGACTCGTCAAGCTTCAGAGCGGCCAATGGTACAAGCACCTGCCGTAACCGGTGCTAGCCCAATCCAAGAGCAGCAAGCTTCCCCGGAATGGCAACGTCAGCAACAACTGCGGAAACCGGGCAGTGAGAATGCCCAAGGGTCTGAACCGGATATGATCGCCGCTGCGGCGGATGTGGTGGCAGCCGCCCCCATTCCTAGCCAAGGCTATAACCGCCTGCTGCAACTGCCCGCCGGTCAAAGTGTGGAACCCCAAATTCCGCCCTTGCAAGAGCGTGACCAGTATCTCCCCGATCGCCCCCAAGAGTTTAACGGCTTTATCTGGCCGGCTCGCGGGACGCTGACCTCGGGTTACGGCCCTCGCTGGGGACGGATGCACCGGGGGATTGATATCGCGGCTCCCACCGGAACCCCCATTTATGCCGCAGCGGCTGGGGAAGTGATTTCTGCCGGTTGGAATAATGGTGGTTATGGGAACTGGGTGCGGATTCGTCATGCTGACGGCAGTATCACCCTCTATGCTCACCACAGTCGCGTTTTAGTACGGACGGGCGATCGCGTTGAGCAAGGTCAGCAAATTGCCCTGATGGGTAGCACGGGCTTCAGCACCGGCCCCCACCTCCACTTTGAAGTTCACCCTGCTGGTAGTGGTGCAACGAACCCGATGGCGTTCTTGCCCAGTCGTTAGGGACTCATTACAGTTGGGATCTTTGAGCAGCCTAGGCTAAGGATCCCCCCAACCCCCCTTAAAAAGGGGGGCTTTTTTTTGAGGTTTAGGCGGGTGGGGCTGATGCTTAAACCTGTTGGTTGTAGGGGAGTTTAGCAAGCAACATGGCCATGGCACAGGTTCCCGATACACCGGCAAAGGTCAAGCCAGCCCCAACGAAACCGCTGAGGAAGAGAAAGGCGGGGTTAACAAAGGCTCCCAAGAGCGTGCCGGTTAGGATCAGCGTACCGGCGACGATTTGCACCTGGCGCATGATGCTGATGGGGGCGTTTTTGTTGACCTGGGTGGGGAGGCCCGCTTGTTTCCAGGCGTTGAGGCCGCCTTCGAGGTGGATCACCGATTCATAACCGGCGATGATCATGCGGCGGGCGGCTTGACCGGAGCGGTTGCCGCTTTGGCAATAGAGGACGAGGGTTTTGTCGGCTTCGGTGGGGATTTGGGCGGGGTCGAAGCTGGAGAGGGAAAGGCGGTGCGCTCCGGTGATCCGTTCACCGGCATATTCGGAGGGTTCGCGAACATCAACGAGGGTGACTTGTTCTTGAGCGAGCCATTCGCGGAGGGTTTGGGGGGTGATGGTCTTGATTTCGGTTTGAGTAGTCATTGTTAATGAGTCTTAGTTGTTAATCAGGGTAGAGGGCTGGGAAGGATCGACGGGATTCCTTTCCTTGCCATGATATCGATGGACTGAGATGGGGTGAAGTCAACTCTCCCATGAGAATTGCCGGGTGGCGGGCTAACGGCCCCCCTCGGCGGCATGCTGGCGTTAAGCGTCTTGGCCACAATGTTGGTTGGCGGGGACGGCTTCCATGATTTTTTTGGGGTTGGGCAAGTTGAGGCTGCCCATCAATTCCACAAATTCGGCTTTGCTTTGACCCGCAAGACGGGGGTTATATTGCTTTTCTTCCCCGACGGTGGAGACGGTGTGACCGCGATAGTCGTGGCCGGGATAGACCCAGACGTGATCGGGAAAGGTGAACAGTTTTTCGGTGATGGATTCATAGAGGGCTTCGGCGCTACCACTTTGGAAGTCGGTGCGGCCGCACCCTCGAATGAAGAGGCTGTCTCCGGTGAGGAGGTGGCTGTCGTTGACGAGGTAGGTGAGGTCGCAGTGGGTATGGCCGGGGGTGGCGATCGCCTCCACGGTAATCCCCCCAATGGTGAAGAGATCGCCATCACTACAGTTAATATCGGCACAAACCACGCCGGATTCTTTAGGGGCAACGCCGGAGCAGCCGGTTTTTTCGCGGAGTTTGCCGGTGCCGGTGATGTGGTCAGCATGGATATGGGTTTCCATGCAGTAGCGTAGGGTCAAGCCCAATTCTTGGAGCAGTTGCAAATCCCGATCCACTTGCTCAATGACCGGATCTACCAAAATGGCTTCTTTGGTTTCGGGATCGGCAATGAGGTAGGTATAGGTACTGGTTTCAGGATCGAAGAGTTGACGAAAAATCATCAGGGGTAACCTCTGAGTTGCGATATACTGAACATATTATCATATAGTAATATGATGTGGAGCTAAACAGGCTAAACTTTTGCAAAGAACATGGAAACACTAGACATAATGAACGATGCTCGGATCTCTCCCACCGTGTTGGGGCGGATTGCTGAATACTTTAAGGTGCTCTCGGAGGTTAGTCGGTTACAGATCCTCTGTTCACTCAAGTCTGGGGAAAAGAATGTGACGGATATTATCGAGACGACGGGCTTGGGTCAAGCCAATGTGTCTAAGCATCTCAAGGTTTTGAGCCAGTTGGGAATGGTACACCGTGAACCCCACGGTGTAACGGTGTACTATCGCATTGCTGACCCTAGCATTTTCAAGATTTGCGAAATTGTCTGCGATCGCCTCGCCACTAACCTGGCCGATCAAAGCCAAGATCTTGAAGCCCTGAGCATTTTTCGCCAAACTCGGCACTAGGGTTCTTCTCAAGGTAGCGATTTAGAGATGATCAATCACCTGGGCTAGGGCGAAATCATTAGCCGTCAAACCACCGGCATCGTGGGTGGAGAGTGTCACCGTCACCCGGTTATAGGAAATGGCAAGATCGGGATGGTGGCCGGCGGCTTCTGCGGGTTCCACCAATTGATTGACGAAGGCGATCGCCTCCACAAACCCCTTAAATTTCAACTCGCGCACAATGGTATTGCCCGCCAATTGCCAATGGGGGCATTGGGCCATGCTTGCTGTCACTTCAGCGGTGGTTAAAAGCTTTGCCATGGAAAATACCTATGATTGTGAACAATGGGGGCTAAAAATTATCTGCCCTTACCGCATGATTCTGTCACATCCTGGTGGTAGGGGGGGTTGAGTCGGGTCTTCAAAAGGCTTTGCCATAGAAAAACCTAAAATTCTACAAAATAGGGCCAAAAACTATCCGCCCCCACCGGATGATTTTGTCACATCCTGGTGGGGGCGGTCTAGGGGGTCTTCAAAGCGATCGCTCGACTGCTGGAAGGAACTCCAGCTTAATCCAATGCAAGCACGGGTAGCTTAAAGAACGGCTCCAGCGCACAGCCAGCGATAATTCGCATGAAGACCCATGGTTTTACTACTATCAATCATGGGCATCACCTCCTGTGTCCTATTGGCTTTAGGTTGAATGTAATCTGGGTGTAGTATAACACATCTTTTTAGGGTAGCAAGGCCTCCCGCCAGATTTTTTAATTGGAAATTCCGTTGGTGCACGAGCATGAAAAACCCCCCTGGAGACAGGGGGGCAAAACTCTAAAGCAGCAATTGCAGAAATTTAGAGGGCGTTACCGCGAGGTAACACTTCTTCAGGGAAGATAAACCGCTCATGGGGTTGATCTTGGGGAGCCATCCAGGCCCGCATCCCTTCGTTTAAGAGGATGTTCTTGGTGTAGAACGTCTCAAACTCAGGGTCTTCAGCAGCGCGAATTTCTTGAGATACGAAGTCGTAGGCCCGCAGGTTTAACGCTAAACCGACAATACCGATCGCACTCATCCAGAGTCCGGTCACGGGAACGAACAGCATGAAGAAGTGCAACCACCGTTTGTTACTGAAGGCAATTCCGAAGATTTGGCTCCAGAAGCGGTTAGCAGTCACCATACTGTAGGTTTCTTCCGCTTGGGTTGGATTAAACGCCCGGAAGGTGTTGGCTTGGTCGCTGTCTTCAAACAGCGTATTTTCTACGGTCGCTCCGTGGATGGCGCAAAGCAGTGCACCGCCCAGAATCCCGGCAACGCCCATCATGTGGAAGGGGTTGAGAGTCCAGTTGTGGAACCCTTGCAGGAAGAGGATGAACCGGAAAATCCCGGCAACTCCGAAGCTGGGGCCGAAGAACCAACTGGATTGTCCGAGGGGATACATCAGGAAGACGCTGACGAAAACGGCGATGGGGCCAGAGAAGGCGATCGCATTGTAGGGACGAATCCCCACCAG
>JAABSU010000124.1 GCA_011390265.1 Spirulina sp. | reverse complement strand
TCGCGAGCATCCGCTCTACATCACTTATCCTTGCTTGATTGTGGAGGTTTTATCCCCCAGTACTGAAGCCTATGACCGTGGCAAGAAGTTTGAAAAATATCGCCGCAATCCGAATTTAGTGGATTATGTGTTAGTCAGTTCTGAGGAGATGGCGATTGATATTTATCACAAAAATGAGGCGGGGGATTGGCTGATTCTGAGCTATCGAGCGGGCGATCGCGTCCAGTTAGCCAGTATTCATTTCAGTGTGGCCATTGAGGAATTGTACGAAGAAATTGTATTTGAGCCATTACCGGATGGGTTTGAGGGAGGAGACTTATCTCCCTGAGGTTTGGGGGATTAATCGTGAAGACTATCGGGACTGAGGGGGACAAAATCCCCGGTGGTGGTCAGCCCCAGGAACATGGGGGAATTTTCGGGGATGGGGGTGCCGGTGAGGACGCAATGCTGATCGGTTTGGGCGATCGCCTCCACGGCCGCCCGGAGGTCTTGGCGGGAAAACTGAGGGCGGTAGTCGCCGGATTTTTGTTGAACGTAGTTCCAGAGCACATCTCTGATCAAGGCTTGATAGCCGGTGTTGCCACAGAGGGCCTTGAGTTTATCTTTCAATTCACGCTCTAAACGAATGCTAGTCACTTCCATCTCGGTGGTGGTCGTGCGGGTCAAGGTGCGCATGGTGGGAAATTCCTCCAAAAAAATGTAGACATTGAGATATTACAAGTGTAGTATAGAAAAACATTGGTTACGAAGTCCGTTGTTAAATTTTGTTCAATTCTAAGCTTGCCGCTTTGGCTGGGGAGGATGTGATGCTCAACTTGAATTCAACCCCCAATTTTCCCAATCTGAAGACTGTGGGCGATCGCCCCTGGGGTGAGGTTTGCCCCTGGAAGATTTTTGGGGTTAACGGGATGCTCACACCAGGTTGCTCCCACCCCGGCAAACTGCCGATTTTGATTCCCACCTCCCGAAGCGGTAGCAGGCTGCGTTTGCGAACGTCTCATGCCTGAATTCCAAAGCTGATTCTGCTTTGCCCCGCTGCTCAACCTGGAGAAGCGGGGTTTTTCATTGACCGCTGCTGAACTCTGCCCAGCATTGAAGGTTTTAGCGCAATGTTGAAATTAACCTATACCGATGATGGTTTTTGGCTCGAACATCTGAGCACAACGGTGGAAACTTGGCTGCAATCCCGCCTCTTGGTTTCCCTGCACTCCGGTACGGCTTTAACGATGGAACCCACCACGGCCTCATTTCTGCTGCCGGAACATTTACCGGAATTAACAACCCTCGAAACCCTACTGTGGCCCGAGGTAGGTTGTGGCATCACCCTAGCGGCCTGCGATGCGGGCTATGTGGAAATTTGCCTGAATGGGACTTGGGTGGGGGCTGACCCGGAGGCGGAAACGGGGGTCTTTGTGACCCGGTTAGGCGATCGCACTGAAACCTTCCTCTACCGTCTGTGGCGACAGGCCGAAGCCATTACCGAACTGCAAGGGGATTAAGGGCAAGGGGGCGTTAACTGCGCCCTGCTTGCGAGGGGATTTAGGCCGTCACAGTTTCCAGTTGCCGGTGATAGCGTTCACGGGCTTCCTGCCGCACCCGGCCCTCCATAATTTCCGCCTGTAACCGCGCAAACAAGAGCACCTCTTCCGGGCGGCAGTGGGCCAGGAGGCGGCGCAGTTGATTTTCCGCATCCACGGTTAAACACCCTTGATATAGAGCTTCTTGGACAATTTCACCAATATTCACCACAACACTCATCCTCCAAAATCTTGATGGCAAGCCAAACACCCCGTGGGGGGTATGACCTCTCATAGTCGTAAGAATACTGAATTTAGCAGCTTTAACCTATGATCTGGATCAGTCCCTACCCCTGATTTTCGTCAGTTTCTTGGACAGCAGGTAGTACAACTTAGGCTATGATCCAAGGAAGACCACGCCTCACGACCAGAATGCTATGAAGCCCTACCTTGCCGCTGCCCTTCAGATGACGAGCAAACCCAACTTAATGGAAAACTTGCTCGAAGCAGAGGAGCGCATTGAACTAGCGGTGCGGCGGGGGGCTGAGTTGGTCTGTCTGCCAGAAAACTTTTCGTTCATGGGATTAGAGTTGGATAAGATGTCCCAGGCGGGGGCGATCGCCGAAAAAAGCGAGCAATTCCTCCACACCATGGCCCAACGCTACCAAATCACCCTCTTGGGGGGCGGGTTTCCCGTTCCCACCCCAGAAGGCGATCGCGTCTATAACACGGCGCTCCTCGTTGCCCCCAACGGCGAAGAATTAGCCCGCTATCATAAAGTACATCTGTTTGATGTCAACCTTCCCGATGGCAATACCTACCGGGAATCCAGCACCGTGATGGCCGGGACGGAGTTTCCGCCGGTTTATCGATCGGAAACCTTGGGCAATTTAGGGCTTTCGGTGTGTTACGACGTGCGGTTTCCGGAACTCTATCGCCACCTTTCTAAAGCCGGGGCAGATGTGCTGTTTGTACCGGCGGCGTTTACGGCCTATACCGGGAAGGATCATTGGCAAGTGCTCCTGCAAGCCCGCGCCATTGAAAATACTTGTTATGTGATTGCCCCGGCTCAAGCGGGGAACCATTACGAACTCCGGCACACCCACGGCCACGCGATGATTATTGACCCTTGGGGGACAATTTTGGCCGATGCCGGGCAGGATCAGGAAATGGCGATCGCCGCTATTAATCCTGATCGCCTCGCCCAGGTGCGCCGCCAAATGCCGGCGTTAGAGCATCGTGTGTTGGGTTAATCTTCGCCTTCAACTTGAGATTTATATTCCGCAGCGGTGAGGATGTCGTCAAACTCCGCGTCGGGGTCTTCGATGCGGATTTTAATCAGCCATCCCTCCCCATAGGGATCTTCAGCGATCGCCTCCGGGGCCTCAATTAGGCCATCATTGCGCTCAATCACCGTACCGGACAGAGGCGCTTTGAGATCCTCCACCGCTTTCACCGATTCAATCGTACCGAACCCTTCCCCGGCTTCCACCTCATCGCCAATTTCCGGCAATTCTAGAAAGACGATATCTCCCAATTGGTCAATGGCAAAGGCCGTAATGCCAATGGTGGCAATCTCGCCATCAAGGCGAACATATTCATGGGTGTCGAGGTACTTCAAGTCCTCCGGGTATTCAAAAGCCATAATCTCAAGACCTCAAGCGTTGCGTAGGCGTGCGTTTGCTGACCATTAACCGTACTATGAAATCGGGGTTTTCAGGTAAAACTAGGGAGAAAATTCAGCCATTGTGGAGCGAGTACTCAAAAAAGGACAGGGTTGGCGATTGGGTTGGCAGCCCCAAGGGGAAGCTTTTCCCGCTTTGGTGGGGGGGGAGGATTGGGCTATTGAATTGACGGCGGCGGAATGGGCGGATTTTTGTCGGCTGTTGGCCCAGTTGGGAGAGGCGATCGCCCAAATTGCCCCGGAACTGATGCCAGAAGAACATCTTAACTGTGCCGTGGAAAGTGAAACCCTGTGGCTCGAAGCCGATGGCACGGCGGCGGCCTATGGCCTGCGCTTGATCCTCAATACCGGGCGGCGGGCGGAGGGGAATTGGCCTCCGGCAGCGGTGGCGGGGTTGCAGCAGGGGGCGCAGATGTTAACGGTGTTTTAATCTCCCCGGAGGCAGCGGCATCGAACAGCAGCCCCCTCAATTGCCCACAGGAACAAAGTCATAACCAAAACCGGTGCGGTTTCCGGCTTGGATTTCGACGAGTTGTACGGCTTGGTTGCGATCGCCTGAGGGCAAAAACCGCACTTCCCCCGCCGAGCCTGGGGCAACAAAATCACTTTGCCCCAGGGCATCTTTAACGCCGGTTCGGTTGGGGCTGCGGCCAATGGCTGTCACTAGGGCCTGGGTGGCATCGTAGGCCATGGCAGTACGCCAGTTCACTTCTCCCCCCCAAAGCCGTTGGGCAGCTTGGGGGAATTCAGCCCCTGGATTACCGAGAATATGCCAGGGAATCGCCACCACCATACCCTCAACATTGCTGCCCCCCCGTTGCAAGATATCAGCAGAATAGGCATCATCCCCGGCCAGCATGGGTAGACGATTTTGATTGGCCACTGCCACAGCAATCATTTGATCAATCACCGCTGAACTGGGGGCCAACATCAACACCTCAGCACCAGCCCCGATCGCCTGTTGTACTGCACTTTGGGCATTAAACCCGCCGCTGGCAAGGTCAAATTCCCCCACCACATTCCCCCCCTGACTGAAAAGATCGGTGGTGAAGACGTTTTTAATGGACTGACTATAGGCGCTTTGATTGTTATAAAACACCGCTGCTTTTTGAACTTGAAGGCGGTTGAGTTGGTATTGGGCGAGGGCACTACCGGCAAAGCGATCGCTCGGCACCGTGCGGAAAATATAGTCGCCAGCGGCGGAGAGTTCCACAGAGGTGCTGGTGGGGGAAATCATCGTTAGGCCCCCCGTTTGGTACACCTGCGCCGCTGCCAGGGAGCTATCACTGCTGTAGTGACCCACCACCCCCAACACTTCTGGATGATTGCTGACTAAGGCTTGGGCCACTTGAGTCACCACTGCCGGATCGTCATCATCATTAATTAACAGCACCTTGAGAGGAACGTTGTTGATGCCGCCACTTTCATTGACTGTTTTTTGGGCTTGGGCCACGCCCCGGAGAATTTCCTTGGCGATATTCATGGCGGAACCGGCAGGAATGGCGACGGCGATCGCATGGGTATTACCCTGTTGTGCAGCCCTGAGGTTTTGCAGATAGATCAAGGCTTCAGGGTCATTGGGGGATTGACTTAAAGAGGCTTCGAGGAGGGTAATGGCACGGGGCAGATCTCCCGATTTAACCGCTTCCACGGCAGCCTGTTTATTGGGATTGATGTCATCGGTGAGGATCTCTGCTCCATCACTGAAGCGGCTGGCTTGGTTGTTGGTACTGAAGGGGGCAACGGGGCCCCCCGTAGAGGCGTTGGGATTGTTGGCACGATTGAGGAACCACCAACCCCCCCCACCAATGATTGCACCGGTGACGACGACGGAAAGGACGAGTGCTGCGGTTTCTTTTGCCTGTGCCATCCTGAAACTCAACTATCTGGACTTAATTCCTCTCTAGCGTACCGAGAATTTCCGGCAATTCCCGAAATTCTCGGGATCTTTTCCGATTCGTTCGACAATTTTCGCCCACTAGCTCTCAGCCAATTCTGCGGTTAGCCGCGCCCAAGCCGCCGCCGGATCGGGATCATGGGTGATCGGCCGGCCAATCACGAGATAATCTGCCCCGGCCTGAAAAGCTGTGGCGGGGGTCATCACCCGTTGCTGATCTTGGGATTCAGCCCAGGCGGGGCGGATGCCGGGACAGACGAGGGTTAAATCCGGGCCGCAGAGTTGCCGCAGGGGGGCCGCTTCTTGGGGGGAACAGACAATGCCAGGAATGCCAGATTCCTGAGCCAAGAGCGCCAACTTGAGGACATATTCCGGTAACTCAAGGGGAATATGGAGATCAAAGGCGAGGTCGCGGCTGTTGAGACTGGTGAGGAGCGTGACGGCGAGGAGTTGGAGGCGATCGCCCTCCACCTGGGCCACGGATTGGGCGAGGGCAACGCGACCCGCTGGCGCATGGAGGGTGAGAAAATCAACGCCATAGCTTTGGGCCGAGCGCACCGCGCCGGCCATGGTGTTGGGGATGTCGTGGAGTTTGAGATCGAGAAAAATCCGCTTTTGACGGTAGTTCAACTCCTGCAAGATGGCGGGGCCAGCGGCAATAAATAACTCTAACCCCACTTTCCAAAAAGCAACATCCGGCAACTGATCCAGCAACTTTAGGGCGGCTGGGGGGCTAGGGACATCTAAGGGCACAATAATGCGATCGCTCAAAACCATATTTCTACTCCATGATCAGGATGGCCCTGGGGGCCAAATTTTTTTGCCCCTGGGCCAATCATTGTCGGGCGGGATTACTCCCTAAGCCCGGAGGCGAATAAACTTCTTCTTGCCCACCTGCAACACTTTACCGTCTAGGTCTGTGGCCTCGGCAAATTCTAAATCAACTTGGGAGAGGCGATCGCCATCCAACCGCACGCCGCCCCCCTGAATTTGGCGACGGCCCTCACCACTACTGCCACAGAGACCCGTAGCATTGAGCAGGTAAAACGCCTTGACCGGAAAGCTAATCCCCGTTAGGGAAAATTCCGGCACGGCATCCCCTCCCGCCTGTTGCCCCTGCACTAAGGCCTGGGCCGCCGTCTGGGCTGCTAACGCCGCCGCTGGGCCATGGTATTGCCCCACAATATCTAGGGCCAACTGCTTCTGTGCCTCGCGAGGATTGGCCGGCAACTGCGGCAACTCCACGGCGGTTAACAACTCAAAATACTGATTTAACAGCACATCGGGGGTTTTTTCCAGCTTGGAATACATGGTTAGGGGATCTTCCGTCAACCCCACATAATTATTGAGGGACTTAGACATTTTATTAACCCCATCAAACCCCAGCAACAGCGGCAACAACAGGCAAAATTGCGGCCGTTGCCCAAAATGCCGTTGCAAATCTCGCCCCACCAACAGGTTAAATTTTTGATCCGTGCCTCCCAATTCCACATCCGCCTCCACGGCAACGGAATCATAACCCTGCATCAGCGGGTACATAAACTCATGGAGATAAATCGGGTTTTCCTGTTTATAGCGTTCATTAAACCCCTCTTTGGCGAGCATTTGCCCCACCGTCATCGTCGCCAACAGCTTTAAAATGCCATGCAAATCTAAATCCTTGAGCCATTCAGAGTTGTAGCGAATTTCTAAGCGGCCGGGACTGTCAAAATCGAGAATGGGACGGAGTTGATCTAAATAGGTTTGGGCATTACTTTGCACCTGTGCGGGGGTGAGTTGGCGGCGCACCTCGGATTTACCGGTGGGATCGCCAATTTGCGCCGTAAAGTCGCCAATGATCACCACAGCGGTATGGCCCGCATCCTGAAAGGCCCGCAACTTGCGGAAAGGGATGCTGTGGCCGAGATGGAGGTCAGAGCCGGTGGGATCAATGCCCAGCTTGATGCGGAGGGGGCGATCGCTCTTCTCAATCCGCGTGATTAAATGATCCTCTGGTTGCGGGTGCTCCCGTTGATCGGGAAAAATTTCCTGAGTGCCCCGTTGCAACCAGGCAAAATCAGCGGAGTCAGCAGCATCAAAATCACGGTTTACCAAAGGCATTGTGGTGTAAATTAAGGGGTACGCGCCAGCCCAGCATCAGGGGGACTGGGAAGGGGAAAAGTTGAGGGTGTGAATCCGGTGGCAAATTTTTCGATACACTTTAAACCAATCCCCAAGATCTAACGATAAGATACAGAGAGTAAACACGCAAAGCTTGTCACCGGGGTAACTTTATGTTACGTCTATTCGGAGTTCCTCTGAGGGCCGAAGGTGGATACCTATGGATCAGCAGCGGCGTGGATCAATGGCAGAACTTGTCGATATTGTGAGTGAGGACGTGAAGTAACTGTGGCGACTAGCACTGTTCGGAAAAAACAGGATTCCCAACATTCCCCTAAAAACTCTGGAAATTTTGTCCTCGGTGTCGCCAAGGTGGCAGGGGGGACGGTGTTGGGAGTCACCATGTTAGCCAGTTCCGTGATTGCCGGCGGCCTTGTGGGGCTAGCCCTCAGTTTCCGTAATCTTCCCGATGTCCGGGTCTTAAAAAATTACGTCCCCACGGAAACCACCTACATCTACGATGTTAAGGGCAAAATTCTCGACAGTCTCCACGGGGAACACAATCGCGATGTGATTAAGCTTGAGGAAGCTTCGCCCCATCTGAAGCGGGCTGTCCTGGCCATTGAAGACAGCCACTTTTACCACCACGATGGCATTAACCCCAATAGTATCGGGCGTGCCCTGGTGGTGAACTGGCGCAGTGGCGGCGTGGTGGAAGGGGGTTCGACGATCACGATGCAGTTGGTGAAAAACCTGTTTTTAGCTCGCGATCGCACCATTTCCCGTAAATTGGCGGAAGCCGTCTTGGCGATGCGCATTGAGCAGATCTTCACGAAAGATCAGATCCTCGAGATGTATCTCAACAACATCTACTGGGGTCACAACAGCTACGGAGCCGAAACCGCCGCCCAAAGCTATTTTAAAAAACCCGCCGCTGATCTCAACCTCGCTGAAGCAGCGGTGATGGCTGGCCTGATCCAAGCCCCTGAAGATTACAGCCCGTTTATCAACTATCAAGAAACTAAGCGTCGGCAAAAGCTCGTTTTAGACCGGATGGAAAAGCTGGGGTGGATTACCGCAGCGGAAGCCCAGGAAGCCCGTGAAATGCCCCTGATGGTGGGCCAACCTACCGCCTGGAAAACCAGTGAGCTGCCCTACATCACCGAGGCCGTGATTGCAGAACTGCAACGCCGTTTCGGGGAGGAAGCGGTGATGAAAGGGGGAATGCGGGTGCAAACCACCGTGGATTACAATTTCCAACGGATGGCCGAAGATACCGTAGCCCAGGCCCATCAACGCCTCCGCAATCGCGGCTTGTATGCCGATCAGGTGGCCTTGGTGGCGGTGGATCCCCGCACCCATTTTGTGAAGGCCTTGGTGGGGGGCGTGAACTATAAAGAAAGCCAGTTTAACCGCGCCATCCAATCCCTCCGTCAACCGGGTTCTGCCTTTAAACCCTTTGTCTTCTACGCTGCCTTTGCCAGCGGCAAATATACCCCCGGTTCCGGCATTGAAGATGCGCCAGTGCGTTACCGCGATGGCTCTGCTTTCTATGAACCGAAAAACTATGGCGGTTCCTTTGCTGGGACTGTTTCGATGCGGGACGCGATTGTGCGATCGCTCAATATCCCAGCGGTGAAGTTGGGCCAGGAAATCGGCCTGGATAAAGTCATTGAAATTTGTCGCACCCTAGGGATTAAAAGCCCCCTCGATCCCGTGGTTTCGTTGCCCTTGGGTTCCATTGGCATGACCCCGATGGAAATGGCCGGGGCCTATGCCACGTTTGCCAGCAACGGCTGGCATTCCGAGCCAACGATTATCGTCCGCGTCACCGATAGCAGTGGCAATATCATCCTCGACAACACTCCCCAACCCCGCCTCGTCCTCGATCCCTGGGCCACAGCTTCCTTGACCGCATCCCTCACCGGGGTATTGCAAGGCGGCGGAACGGCTCCGGGGGCAAACCTAGGCCGCCCCGCTGCGGGTAAAACCGGAACCACTAGCTCCGAGCGGGATGTTTGGTTTGTGGGCTATGTGCCGCAGTTATCGACAGCAGTGTGGATCGGCAACGATAACTATCGTCCCTTGGGGGGAGGGGTCACAGGGGGGGGCTATGCTGCGCCTATTTGGCGTGAGTTCATGATGGAAGCCCTCAAAAATGAGCCGGTGCTGCAATTCCCCGCCGCCTCAAATTTCCCCCGTCCCAAAAACTAAACCCCAAAAACCAACAAGACATTCCCAGCCATGATGCGGAAAACGCCTCGGATTTTGATCCCCCCTGAAGTACGGCAATTCGTCTTTAATCGTGATGCCCATACCTGTCAAGGTTGCGGCAGTAAACAAGAACTTCAGGTGGATCACATCATTCCCTTGGCCAAGGGGGGAAGTAATGATCTCAGCAATCTACAAACCCTATGTCGTCTGTGTAATCAACGGAAAAAGCACTACATTGATCCACGTTTCAAGCGTCATTTTCAATAGCAGCGCGAAGTATGCTGTTGCTATAGGGAGGCGGAGTTGATTTCTTGGGCGAGCCAGAGGGGCCAGAGGAGCGATCGCTGAAGGCGGTCTGTGCGGGGGGCGATTTGATCGCGGCGGCAATTTTCGGCTTTAATGGCTAGGTAGCAGACAGAGCCGGAAAATAAGTAGGTTATGGAGGCGGTGGTGAGCAAGAAAACAAACATCACGGATCTCCCAAAATTAATAAAAAATAGTTGGTAGCTGCACGGTGGAGAAGCACCTGCTTTGCAGAGCAACCCAAAACTCAAAAACGAAGGTTACGATGATTGAGCAAAATGTCGTCGTTGTTCTTCCTCTATAGCTTTTATTGTAAAGACATTGATGCTGATTCCGCATGAGGGGTTACACCCAAAGTTGGCATCAGATCTTGTTTTCAGAGCACAGGGATTAACCGTATAAAAGCGGAGTTCAGTTGCGTAAATTAGCGGTGTTTAGGAATTGAAGTTGTTGATGAAGCATTGTAATTTTCGGTAAAATTGCCCCACCACTTTGGGCGAAACGGAGGGGATTACCGACGATCGCCTCTAATTCCAGCGGTTGCTGACGGTCATAGTCCAACTTCATGCTGGTGAGGTAGGGGGTCATCGCTTCCGTATGGGCCAGCATTTTGGTAATAATGGCGGGGGTGATTTCGCAACCACAGGCGGCGGCCCCTTGGGCCACTTCAGCCATGAGATCTTCCACTAAGGCACGGGTAGCGGGATTCGCCATCAATTGATCGGTTTGGGCATTCAGTACCACGGATAACCCGTTGTAGGGAATATTCCAGACCAATTTTTCCCACCGGCTTTGCATCAAGTGGGGTTTGGCGTGGATTTCAATCCCAGCGGCGGCAAAGTCAGTGGCGATCGCCTCCAAAATCGGGGTAATGCCCTGGGGGGCATAGTGGGGGCCGTACTGGGCCAGGGCGATGGCCTCATAGTCTAAATGGCGAATATGTCCCGGCCCCACCTTCTGGGCACAGACAAAGCAGAGGCCGCCGAGGATCGTTGTGGAGGGAAACTGAGCCGCCAGTTCTGGTTCCACCCCCAGGCCATTTTGGAGGAGGACGAGGGTGGTATTTTCTCCGAGCAGGGGCGGCAAAATTTGAGCCAGGTAATGATTCTGGGTTGCCTTCAGGGCCACCACCACCACATCACAGGGGGGCATATCTGCCGCATTGTCATAGGCCTGTACCTGGGGCAGGACAAAATCGCCAAACACCGAATCCACCCGTAGCCCTTGGGTTTGTAGGGCGGGGTAATCACTGCGGGTTAAAAAATGGACATCGTAGCCCGCCTGTTGCAAGCGCCCGCCGTAATAACCGCCGATCGCCCCCGTGCCAATTATCCCGTACCGTCTCACCTAGCCCCTCCAAATCCAACCTAAATCGGTGGGGGCGGGGAGCATCTCGCCTCGTAAATCGAGGATCGTGACGAGAAGGAGGTAGCCCAAGGCCAACAGCACAGAAATTGCGCCGGTAATAATCGCTAAAATTTTGCCCTTATCCATCAATCTTACTCTCGGCTGGATGGTTCGATCTTAG
>JAABSU010000123.1 GCA_011390265.1 Spirulina sp. | reverse complement strand
CTATGTCGGCGGGTATGCTATTGAGGTATCCGAGGCGTGGACAATAGATTCCCTTTTACAAAATCAGTCCTGGATTCCTCAATATCATGATGTCAAGCTTGCTGGAGAAAAAATACGCGCACTAACCGCAGAATCATTAGACGATTTACAAGAAAAAGTACGACAAAAGCGATATGTCAAAAGTGGCATAAATACTGAAAGAGCAAGAATGATCGGACTAGATCGGTTTACTGAGTCTCAAGAAAAAGAATCGGGTTACGGATATCATATCAGACGGCTACGATGCTATACATCAGAATGTATCCCCTTGTTATTCAATGAGAATGTTGATTTAGATTCTTGTAAGGAAAGCTTATCAAAAATTGCTCAAGATTACAGCCAAGGCACGCGAGGGCTAGGCAGTGGAAAATTACGTAGAAATCAGACAAAAATCCCGATTTTTGTCCAATGTTTTGGGTTTGCAAATATTCAAGACCATAAAATAGGAAATCATGCAAAAGGTGTTATTAATGGTCAGTGGGTCAATGATCAGTCATCTCAAAACTTTGAAGTGCTGTATTTTTTGACAGAAATTAATGAAGAGACTTGGCAACAGGTGTCTTCCTATTTGTATGATTTTGTGATTCCGGCTCAATCTCTTGCGAATGGAGAGGGATATGTTACTCATTTTTATGTTTCACCGCGAAAACAAATCAAACTCGCTCGATTAACCGTCAAATGTGAGCAGACACAAACTAGCGTTGCAATTCCATTGGGAGCGAGTCGTGATTTTCCAACGTTCGATTTAGTGAAAGCTGAGATTCGCAGACGGGTTGCGAGCCAAAATCTTAACGGTATCCGACTGTCATTTCAGGCAGAAACGACGACCCAAACTCAGCAACGAGGCGTTAATGCCTGGAGGTTAAAGCTTGAGATTGCCGACTAATTGCGGAGGCTGGTATTCAAGGCTAAAGCCTGGGGTTGAGCCGAAGTTTGGGGACTGAGTAGGATTGCTCAACGTCCTATGTCACAATGGGGGATGTTCTATGGCATAAAATAGCACAGTAGCACTATCGCCCCCATCCCCCATGAACCACAACCCCACCCCTCCCCTCGGTTCCGTTGTCCAAGGTTCCCTCAGTCAGGGGATCGAGGTGCGCCTCCATGGGGATGTTTCTGTGGAAGATATGCGGGTGGGTAAGTTTTTGGTGATTGAAGGGGTGCGATCGCGCTTCTTTTGTTTGCTCACCGATGTCACCTTGGGAACCACCAGCCCCCGCATCCTCACCAATCCGCCCCCACCAGAGGACGATTTCCTCCACGCCGTCCTCACCGGCAGCAGCATCTACGGCACGATCAACCTCTCCCCGATGTTGATGCTGATCCCCGATGCCCAGCCGCATCCCAACGCAACCAAGACCGACAGCGCCCTCGGTTCCTTCACGGCCCACAGCAATAGCGATGTGGTTTTATTGCCGGTGAAGACCATTCCTAGCCATTTTAGCCAAGTTTATGATGCCAGTGAGCGAGATTTTCGCATGGTATTTGGTTGGGAAGATGATCCCTTTCGGAAAAATTTTGCGGTGGGGCAGCCGTTGGATATGGATGTGCCGGTGTGTTTGGATTTGGAGCGGTTTGTGGAGCGGAGTAATGGGATTTTTGGCAAGTCGGGAACGGGGAAATCTTTTTTAACGCGGTTGATTTTGTCGGGGATTATTCAAAAGCGGGCGGGGGTGAATTTAATGTTTGATATGCATTCCGAATATGGGTGGGAGGCGATGAAGGAGGGCAAACAAATCAGTACCGTTAAGGGCTTAAAGCAACTGTTTCAGCATCGGGTAGAAATCTTCACCCTTGACCCAGAATCGACGAACCGCCGGGGGGTGCGGGATGCTCAGGAATTGTTTTTAAGTTATGATCAGATTGAAATTGAAGATCTGCGGTTGGTGAGTCGAGAGTTAGGGCTATCGGATGCCAGTTTGGATAATGCCAATATTTTAGCTTCGGAGTTTGGTAAGAGTTGGATTGTGCAGTTACTGAACATGACCAATGAGGAAATTACCGAATTTTGTGAAACCAAACAGGGGCATAAAGGCTCAATTATGGCGTTGCAACGCAAGCTGATGCGCCTCGATAGTTTGAAATATATTCGCTCTACTTGCCCCCAAAATTATATTGATCGGGTGTTGGAATATCTCGATGCCGGGAAACATGTGATTATTGAATTTGGTTCCCAATCCAATTTACTGTCCTATATGTTAGCCACGAATATGATCACGCGGCGCATCCATAGCAGCTATGTGAAGAAGGCGGATCAGTTTTTACGTTCCAAAAATGAGCGCGATCGCCCCCAACAATTGGTCATCACCATCGAAGAAGCCCACCGTTTTCTTGATTCCGGCATTGTTAATCAAACCATTTTCGGGACGATCGCCCGCGAAATGCGCAAGTATTTTGTGACGCTCTTAGTGGTGGATCAGCGGCCATCGGGGATTGATAATGAGGTGATGTCCCAGGTGGGGACGCGGATCACCTGTTTGCTCAACGATGAGAAGGATATTGAGGCGATTTTTACCGGCGTATCGGGGGGCCAGGCGTTGCGATCAGTGTTGGCCAAATTAGATTCCAAACAGCAAGCCCTCATTCTCGGCCACGCCGTCCCCATGCCCGTCGTGGTGCGTACCCGCCCCTACGATCAAGACTTTTATCGGGAAATTGGCGATGCCGATTGGCAGGAACTCCCCGATGAACAACTAGCAGCAGCGGCGGCGATCGCCCGCAGCGATTTGGGCTTCTAAAACCAGGGGAGGGCGAAAAATTGGAGGGCGAAAAATTTTTGTGCCTCCGGCAGGCTTACGCCAACGCCCCTACAGGTGATTCCCCATTGCCCGTTCCCTATTCCCCCCCACAAAACCGCTCCACACAACGCACAAACAACTCCACCCCCACACACAACACGCTTTCATCAAAATCAAAACGGGGGTGATGGTGGGGAAAATCTAAACCGAGGCTGGGGTTAGCCGCACCCAGGAAGAAATAACAACCCGGCACAGCCTCCAAAAAGAACGACATATCCTCGCCTCCCATGGTTTGACAGTCCGGCACAATCCCTAAAGGCGTTTCCACCACATCCACCGCCACCGATCGCACCAATTCCGCCATCCCCCCATCATTGACCACCGGAGGATACAACCGCCAATAGTTGAGATCATAGGTGGCCCCTTGGCTTTGGCAGATCCCGGCAATGATCCGTTCAACCCGCTCCCCGATTTGCCCCACTAAATCCGGGTTAAAATAGCGCACTGTTCCCGACATTCGCGCCGTATCGGCAATCACGTTTAACGCCGTCCCCGCATGGAATTCTCCCACCGTCACCACCGCCGCATCAAGGGGGGGAATTTGGCGCGAGACAATGGTTTGCAGGGCATTGACAATCTGCGCCCCCACCACCACCGAATCCACCGTCTGATCCGGCATTGCCCCATGGCCCCCTTTGCCAAAAATCGTGCAGCGGAAACATTCCACCGCCGCCATCAGCGGCCCACTGCGAACGCCCACGGTTCCCAGGGGTAGGTTATTCCAGAGGTGCAGTCCAATGATCCCATCGAGGCGCGGATTCTCCAAAACCCCCGCTTCGATCATCGGTTTTGCGCCACCAGGGCCTTCTTCCGCTGGTTGAAAAATCAGCCGCACTGTGCCCCGAAACGTTTCCGGATGACGGCTGAGATAATGGGCGACACCGAGGGCGATCGCCACATGGCCATCATGGCCGCAGGCGTGCATCACCCCATCCCGCTGGGAACAGTAGGGAACAGCATTTAATTCCTGAATGGGCAACGCATCCATATCCGCCCGAATCCCCAACACTGGCCCCGGTGCATGGCCCTTGAGCGTGGCCACAATGCCCGTGTGGGCAATGCCGGTTTGATGGGGAACGCCCCAAGCCGTGAGTTGGGCCGCAATGAATGCAGCGGTTTGTTCTTCTTGAAACCCTAACTCCGGCTGTTGATGGATCTGCCGTCGCCATTGCACTAATTCCTGTTGAAGGGTGCGGATCTCAAGGCGAACGGCGCGGAGGTCGAGGGAGGGAGCGGTGGGGATAGCGGCAATCATGGGTGCAGTCGAAGATTCATCCCTCCACTGTAGCCTAAGGCTTGGCCGTTGTTGCATTGGCCCGGATCGCCTTGAGGTTTTGTAACCGCATTAACTCCGCCGCCGTTAAATGGGGCCGGCCCCCTAGGGCGGCACTGGCTTCAATGGCTTCCCCTAAAGCGCGGGCTGCTTCTGGTACATTGTAGCCCCGCCGTTGGGCTACGGCGATCGCCTCTTGATCCGCATCGAGTTCCCGTTGGGGACTGCGGAAATCTCGCCACAGTTGCCGGGCCGCCACCGCTGTTAAGCCCCCCGCCACCAGCACGCCCACCGCATCCTGTTGGAACAATTCAAACCCAGTGCCCGCCACCCCCACCAAGGTTAAGCCTTGGAACCAATCCACCTTAAACCACTGCACTTGCAGCAACCAAGCCACAGTTCGCAAAAAGAGTAAATCCCGTTGGGGGCGGGGTAATTCTGGCCAGAGGCTAAAGTTAATCGTCACCGGCCGCAGGCCCCGCCGCCAAGGATAGGGGAACGTGGCGGCGATCGCCTCCCCCTGTTGGGGTTGGGGGGTAATTTCCACCAGCATTCGTCCAGAGGCCGGCATCAATTCCCGAAGTCGGGCAATTTCCGCCTCCACCTGGGGGTCAACGCCACGATAGCCTGAGCGGGGTTTAGCCACGGTTTAACCTTCCGCCGCCATGGCCTGGAGGGTTGGGGCCAGGGTCTGGGCCACCGGTTGAATCTGATCCGCCCCGGCTTCTGTGGCCGCTACGATCAGAATCAGCACCCGCCCCGGAATTTGCCGAGCAATGATCACCCCTTGCATGGGTTCAGTCTTGCTTCCGGTGGTGAGGGTTCCCCGCCAAGGGGTTTGGGCGGCATCGGTTCCCAGGGGTTCAACGGCCCCCACTTCAAAATTTTCCCCATTGCGGA
Organism: Spirulina sp.; assembly: GCA_011390265.1. Lineage (GTDB taxonomy): Bacteria > Cyanobacteriota > Cyanobacteriia > Cyanobacteriales > Spirulinaceae > Spirulina. Next base: position 6,538 of record JAABSU010000123.1, on the reverse strand, counting down.
ACGTATCGATCGCCACCTGGCCCAAAGCTCCAGCATTGAGGGGGGCATCGGTGGCTCGCGGCCGTACTGCGACGGTATAGGCCACCGCTCCGGCGGCAATTTCCCGGTCTTCAGGGAGTTCAACTTGGGGGGATTCAAACAAGGGGACACCGGCAACGGTGTTGGGGCTATAGCCTTGCAAAATCCCCACTTGGAACCGTTGACCGGGATCAGTATAGGGGGCGCTGCTCAAAGGCAACGTCGCCACGGGGGGGGCGGGGGGTTCCGGGGGAACCGCTTCAGGATTAGGCAGGGGAACTGGAGCTTCAGGGCTGGCGGCCGGGCTAGGCGCAGGGGCCGGAGCTTCAGGACTGGCGGCGGGGTTGGGAACGGGGGTCGCCGCTGGGGTTTGGGCGTAGACCGGCGATTGGCTCTGCCAGAGGCTGGGGTGCCATTGCCAACTCACCAGCAGGGCAGCGGTTAACCCGATTAAGCCAATAAACCATTGGGTACGTTTGCTCATCATTGCTGCTCCAAATTAACCATTGATAATGCTGGCAGGGTTGCCAATTAGCCCGAAGAATAGCCCAGCGACGGCTCCGGTCATCAATGTCGCCAAGGTTGCGCCCCAGAGAGCTTTAAAGCCGAGGTCGGAAATTTCCGATCGCCGCTCCGGGACGAGGGAGGATAACCCCCCGACGAAGATGCCATAGGAGGCAAGGTGGGCAAAGCCACAGAGCACATAGCTGACGATTAACAGACTGCGATCGCTAATCAAACCCCCTTGAGATAAACCATTGAGGGCCAAATAGGGGGGAATACTGGTTTCAAACAACCGCTGACCAATGAGCAGGGAAGATGTCCAGAGGTTTTGCCAATCGAGGGCAACGCCGGTAAAAAAGGTCAGGGGTAAAAAGATCATCCCCATCAGGTTGCGTAACGGTTGAGCGAAAAATTGCCCCAGGAGGGAATCATCCCCCGTCGCTCCCAACCAAATGGAGAGTTGGTTAAAGGGGGCATTGATCAGGGCAATCACACCCAAAATCGCGATCAACACCGCCGCAATCCCCACCGCCATCTTCACGCCATCTAAGGCCCCCACAATCAAGCTATCCATATAGGTGGGCTTTTTGGCGTTCTCATCCACCTCATCCACGGGAATACTCCCCATGGTTTCCGGCTCCCCGGTTTCGGGAACCAGCAGTTTAGAAATGACAAAACAGGCGGGGATGGTGAGGATCGAGGCGGAAACTAAATGGCCCGCAATGCCGGGGAAACTACCCCGCAAAAATCCCGCATAGAGACCGAGCACCGAAGAGGCAATGGAGCCAAAACAACTGGTGAGGATGGCGCAGAGTTCACTGCGGGTCATTTTGGGTAGAAAGGGTTTGACGGCGATCGCCGATTCAATCCCGACAAAAATATTCGCTGCCCCAGCAAGGGATTCTGCACCACTAATTTTCATCGTGCGCTGGAAGATCGCCGCAAACACTCGCACAATCGGCTGAATCACATTCATGCGATAGAGCAGCCCCACGAGCGCCGCAAAGAAAATGATTTGGGGCAGGGCGCGGAAGGCGAGAACGTAGGTGAAACCAGGGTTAAGGTTATCGGGGCCGAGGCGATCGCCCGGTACTGCCACATAACCATTGCCCACCGCCCGCGCAATCCAACGCGCCGCCGGGCCAGGCCCCACTGTAAAATTAGGGTCTGTAGCCAGGAGGGAAGTCGGCCCCCCAAACAAAAATTTAGCCCCCGCTTCGGAGGCATCCAAAATCGGATCGATAACACTATTAATGCCGGCGATAAACGCACTGCCACCACCAAACACCACAACCCCCACGAGAAGCTGTAGCCCAATGCCAAAAATAATCACGTTCCACTGGACAACGCGGCGATTTTCCGAGCCGAGCCACGCAATGAGACAGTAAACACCAATGCCCAAGGCAGAGATAAAATTCAGCAAAAGATCCACAATTGTTTATCCATGGAGAAGATTAACTTCAGTTGCCGGGGCATTGGCTCAGGATAAATCTGCTCTGCCCCGCCAAGGGCATAATAGTACGATTCTTGTCGGATCGCGCAAGGTTACAGGAATTTACGGAAAGCCAAGGTGACATTGTGGCCGCCAAAGCCAAAGGAATTGGAAAGGGCAACATTGACGGTATGGGCGCGGCTCGCCCCCGGCACATAGTCGAGGTCGCATTCCGGGTCGGGATTCGTGAGGTTAATCGTCGGGGGAACGCGGTCATGGGCGATCGCCATCACCGTCGCCACCGCTTCAATCCCCCCAGAACCCCCCAGTAAATGCCCCGTCATTGACTTTGTGGAGCTAACGACGATTTCCGAGGCCCGTTGCCCCAAAGCCTTCTTAATCGCCCGGGTTTCCGTCACATCATTGGCGGGGGTGCTAGTGCCGTGGGCATTAATATAGTCCACCTGCTCCGGTGTCAAGCCCCCATCCTGCATCGCCAACTCCATAGCCCGGGTCGCCCCCTGGCCATCGGGAACCGGCGAAGTAATGTGGTAGGCATCGCAGGTCATGCCATAGCCAACGATTTCAGCGTAAATCTTAGCGCCCCGGGCTTGGGCGTGGTCGAGTTCTTCAATGATTAAAATGCCCGCCCCTTCCCCCATCACAAAGCCATCGCGGTCTTTGTCAAAGGGGCGACAAGCCTGTTGAGGCTTATCGTTGCGCGTCGAAAGGGCTTTTGCGGAGGCAAAACCAGCGAAGGATAAAGGCGTAATCGCTGCCTCCGTCCCCCCGCAGATCATTGCCTTCGCATAGCCCCCTTGAATAATCCGAAAAGCATCCCCCACCGCATGGGAGCCGGCCGCACAAGCCGTCACCACGCAGGAGTTCGGCCCCTTCGCTCCGGTTTGGATTGCCGTCAGGCCAGCGGCCATATTGGCAATCATCATCGGAATCATGAAGGGGCTACAGCGAGAGGGGCCTTTATTGAGGTAAATCTCCTGTTGCTCCTCCATCACCTTCAAGCCCCCAATGCCCGTCCCAATCAGAACGCCGATCTGGTCAGCATTGAGTTCATCAATGATCAACCCCGCATCAGCGATCGCTTGCTTGCTGGCACAGACCCCAAATTGGGCAAAGCGATCCATTCGTTTGGCTTCTTTGCGTTCAAGGTATTGATGGGGATCAAATCCTTTGACTTCCCCCGCAATCCGGCAAGCATGGTTTGAGGGGTCAAAATGGGTAATCTCGCCAATGCCGTTCCGTCCGCTCATCAACCCATCCCAATAATCGGATAGGGTGTTGCCGATGGGCGTAATTGCGCCGAGACCCGTAATGACGACCCGTTTGCGTGGAAAGTTTGTCATAATCCTTGAATGCTAAAAGAGGAGAAGACCCGAATAGATCACCCGCATGGCGGCCAGATCACCCATTGATGTTTTGGGTGTAGCATGAACAAAAAGGGAGGCTCGATGGGTGAATTTAGCCCTGCTGAGACTCGTAGATGTGATCGACGGCCTTTTGTACCGTATCGATCCCTTCGGCAACAGAGTCGGGGATTTCAACATCAAACTCTTCTTCTAGGGCCATGACCAATTCCACGGTATCTAAGGAATCCGCCCCTAGATCGGCGGCGAAGGTTGATTCCGGCGTGACTTTGTCGGCATCTACTTCCAGTTGTTCGGTGACGATCGCCTTCACCTTGTCAAAAATATCGTCTTTGCTCATGCTTGGGTTAACCTCAAAATGCTTTGCTATGGGCAGAATAAAACCACGTTGATTCGCAGCGTTCTCCATCATACCCGGAAAGTGGGTGTTCTTTTGCCGTGGCCATGGTGGTTGGTTGCGATCTTTAAATTCTTAAAGAATTTGAACAGTTTATCATCTCAGGGCGGGCCATGGGTGAGGATAGACAATGTGGCACTCACTTTGAGTGCTGCGCCGTCCCCATTTTTTCGATGAGTCGCCTATGTCTGCCCCTGCTTTACGCTATGCCTATTTTCCCGGTTGTGTGGCCCAGGGGGCCTGCCGGGAACTCTACGATTCCACGGCGGCGGTGACGGCGCACCTGGGGATTGAGCTTTTGGAGTTGAAAAAAGCCGCCTGTTGTGGCTCTGGCACGTTCAAAGAGGATTCCCAACTGTTGGAGGATACCGTCAATGCCCGCAATATTGCCCTGGCGGAAAGTTTGAACCTGCCGATGCTGACCCACTGTAGTACCTGCCAAGGGGTGTTGGGCCATGTGGATGAACGGCTCAAGCACGCCCAAGTTCATCAACCGGACTATTTCAATCAGGTGAATGGTTTTCTCACCCAGGAGGGTTGCACGCCTTACCGGGGTACGAGTGAGGTGAAGCATTTGCTCTGGGTGTTGGTGGGGGATTATGGCTTAAAAGCCTTGGGGGAAAGGGTGGTGAAATCCCTCGCCGGTTTGCGCTGTGCTTCTTTCTATGGCTGTTATCTCCTCCGGCCCCAAAGCACGATCCCCTATGATGATCCCCTCCGGCCCCAATCTTTGGAGGATGTGTTTACCACTTTGGGAGCAACGGCGGTGGAGTATGAGGGGCGAACCCAGTGCTGTGGTTGGCCGATTTCCAGCTATGCGACGGAAACCTCCTTTAAGATGGCAGGGAAACATTTACAGGCGGCGATCGCCGCCGGGGCCGACTGCCTCGTTACCCCCTGCCCCCTCTGCCACCTGAATTTGGAATCCCGTCAGCCGGAAATTGCTAAGGCGATCGGTGCATCCCTGAATTTGCCGGTGTTGCACCTGCCCCAACTGGTGGGGTTAGCCCTGGGGTTAGATCCGAAGGTGTTGGGGTTGGATCGCCATGTGGTTTCTACTCAACCGGTGTTGGCGAAATTGGGGCTGATCTAGCCCCCCGTGGCTAAACTGGACTTTAGCCATCATTACCGGGAGTTTTGAAAGGATGATCAGCAAATTGTGGGGCGGGGCCATTGCCATCCTCGGACTATGGGCCGCCGCTCCGGCCCTAGCGGCGAATCCTGCCCATGTGCGCCAACTCCTCGAAACGAAAGAATGTCGCAACTGTGATCTGAGTGAAGCGAACTTGAGCGGTGTCGATTTGCAGCGGGCGAAATTGACCGGCGCAAACCTGATTGATGCCAATCTCAGCGGCGCAGATCTGCAATATGCCGATCTCAGCGGGGCAAATTTGACCCTGGCCAATCTGGAAAGGGCAGATCTGCGCTACGCCGTCCTCGAACAAGCCACCCTCTACCGCGCCAAAGCCAGCCGCGCCAATCTGCTCAGTGCCAACCTGCGCCGCGCCACGCTCACCCAGGCCAATTTCAGCGGCGCGGATTTGCGCCAAACGGTCTTAACCACCGCTGATCTCAGTGGGGCCAACTTTCAAGATGCCGACTTTAGCCGCGCCACGTTGATTGAAACGAATTTACGCCAAAGTAATCTCAGTAACGCCAACTTTACCAACAGTCGCTTAAATCAGGCTAATTTCAGCATGACGAACCTGAGTAACAGCAATTTGGCGAACGTCAATCTCAGCTATGCGGATTTGGCGCGGTCGGTGTTGCTGAATACGAACCTGAAGCGGGCCAATTTAGGGGGGGCGATTTTTCGGGATGCCCAAATGACGGGGGCGGTGTTAGAGCAGGCCAATTTACGCTATGCGGTGCTCCGCAACGCCAATCTCCGGGAGGCAAATTTACGCAATGCCGATCTCAGTTATGGGGATTTGCGGGATGCGAATTTGTTTGAGGCGGATTTGCGCAATGCCAATTTAACGGCGGTGGAGTTGGGGACGTTGATTCTCTGTCGGGCGATTTTACCCGATGGCTCCCGTTCGGATCAGGGTTGCGGCCGCCGTGGGGAATTGGATTTGCCATAATGAAAGAGATCACCGTGCTGTTGCATTCCTAAAGAACGATGAGTTTAGAAGCCGGACTTGCCGCCCTCGAACATCAGCAATATGGGCGGGCGATCGCCACTCTCCGCCAATTTTGCCATCGTCACCCTAACCCCCAGGGTAAGGATTACTACCGGGCCCAAATTGCGCTGATGCAGGCTTATCAAGCCACAGGCCAACGCGCCCTTGCCCTGGAGGCTTGCTATGGTCTGATCGCTAGCCCCTACCCCAGACTCAGCCATTGGGCGCGACAGCAACGGCTTTTGCTGCAACCCCGGCCTGCTCGTACAGGCTTGAAGTTGTTCTTGGCTACGGTTTTTGGCTGTTTGCTGGTGGCCTTAGGAATTTTGGGGTGGTATCGCTTCGCCCCCTCGCCCGTCGCCCTCAACAGTCCGCCCCCCCCCAGCGATGCCCTCATCGCTCCCCCCGATGCGGCGGAACCCTTTGGCCTTTACCTTGCCCCGGCCATTCAGGATGACCTAATTGCGGAGCATTTAGGCGATCGCTCCCCCAACCCTCCCCAACTCACAGAACGGGATACGTTCTATCAGATCAGCGGCCAGACGGCGGCGCAATTGCTGGATGAAATTCAATACCGTAGCCCTCGGTTTGATCATTACAGTGGCCAGACGGCGATCGCCACTGCTTCCCTCAAACCCCGTTGGCGCATGGAAGTGGTGCAAATGCAGCAGCAATTTTG
>JAABSU010000122.1 GCA_011390265.1 Spirulina sp. | reverse complement strand
CACAAACCCCTCACCCACAGCCCCCAACGCCGTAAAACAACTATACAAAAGCAGATCCGCCCCTTCTTTCATCGAAGCCGACCACTTAGCCAACTCCTGGGCATAATTCCCCACATTCTCCGAATTAACCCAACTACTGCCTAACCAAAAATAGCCCTCATTCCCTTCCGCTGTAATCACCACCCCATCCAACGGACTAGCGATTTTTTCGAGCGTGTCACTAATCACACTCAACCCCTCCTCATCCCGCTCAATGATCCGCGAAATTGTCCCCGCCGCCCCACCATAGAGCAACGCCTCCGGATGATCCGCCCGGCGATCAATCACACTCAAAATATTCGTGCCCCCCGCCTCCGGGAACCGCACCACCGTCGTTTCACCCTCTACAAGGCTGGGATCAACCGGCTTCACCGCTCCCACCGCCATCAACTGCACCTCAGGAGCCTCAACCCGCCCCGCAATCACCACCTCGCCCTGCTCCAAACGAATCCCCGAACCCGTCAGCCATAACCGCCCATCCGGCCCTACTTCTACTTTGTTCGCACTCCCTAAATCACTGCGTCCCGTCAAATAACGCGGCAAATCCTCCGGCCGCAACCCCAACGGCGCACCGGGAACCAACTCCTCCACCGGCATCGCATCCAACACCAAACCCAACTTCATCCCATCATGACTTAACCGAACCTTACTCTCCCCCGGAACCGCCGCCAACGTAATCGTTCCCTGAGGTGCAGTAATGGAGCCGGTATTAATCACCGAACCCCCCACCATCCAAAGGCTCCCACTGCCCACATTCAGATCCGCCCCATTCAGAATTATGCCGGGTTGCGTCGTATCAAAAATTAGGCTCGTGGGATTGCCCGTGAGACTGGCAAAATCATTATCCCCAATCGCGTTAAAAAAACCGCCCTCGAAGCCGATGCGATTTGCTGTCGTTACACCAAAGCTGCCAGGAACATCCAAGCTAGCACCGTTGGTGAACACCCACCCTGCCGGATTCATCAGGTATAAATTAGAATTTCCCCCCGATAAACGAATCAACCCCTCAATCACACTAGGGTTGCCCCCCACCACACGCCCCACCACATTCTGAATCGCGGGATTGCTCAGAAAATTCGCCACTTCACTAGGGCTTAAGCCAAATTCCTGAAACGAATGGAACAGGTTCGCCCCGGCTTGCGTGCCGCCGCCAATGTGGTAAGTATTGCCATTGTGCTGAATGATTGTGCCGATACCGTCGGGAGCGGTCGTGATCGATTGGGCATGGGCATGATGGGCAACGCCTAAAGACAGGGCGAAAGGCAGGATGTACTGAAGAGATTTAGGCATAATTGTGGAGAGTTTAGCTATTGATTAGAAATTTTAATGAGGTTAACAAAAAGTCGTCAATAGTCATTTCTTCTATTTATTTAGAACAAAAACTAATAATTAATCCTGAGTATTTAACGATTTAGCGATATTTATGCATAGGAAATTCCGTCAGGTAAAACCCAAGATTTTTCGGGATGAGTTTGCTGTACTCCGATCCGCCAAGAACTGAAGTTCTTGGCTCATAGCAAAAGTGGGCTGAAGCCCACTCCAGAACCCGTTTTAACGGGTTTTCGCTCTGAGGCGGGGATTTGAATCCCCGACGGTGTGGGCGGAATCGCCACACTGCCCAATCTTCTGCCAAGGGAAAACCCACCCCTACCCCTCCCAGGCTCATCTTGTAGGGGTTTTGAACCGCCTCGTCGATTTACCTAGGGTTCAGCCTAAAAAACGCCCAAATTTGGAATTGCCAAACCCTTGCTAGGTCTAGGGTTGGTGAAACGTCTATAAGATGAGCTTCGGAGGGGTGCCCGCAGGGCGGGGTGGGTTCAGGCTAATCCCATGATTTGGCAAACTTTCCCTTGAATTAAGATTCCCTCACGCCCAAATGCGCATTTTGGGGGAGGGACGATCGCCATAATGGGGACGCAATTGGCCCCATAACGCCATCAGCCAAGCTTGCGCTCCGGCACGGGTGGGGCCTCGGTAGCGGCCGAGGATGCCTGCGCCGGGGGTCATCGTTAGGCCGCTTTCTCCTTCGGAGGGGATGGCCCGTAAGGTTGGCAGTAGCTCCGGGTTGAAGGGTCGGCCGATGGCGATGAAGCTGCCTAGGAGGGGCTGGCCTCCTAAACTGTGGGGATGCTCTACGGTTTCCCGGCTACCGATAAAACCAGCGCGATCGCCCCACAACAAATTGCCCTCCTGATATACCGTTAAATGCGATCGCCACTGCCCCGTTAAAAACTGTTCCCCCCTTGCCGTCCGCCCAAAGCGCGTCACCTCCCAGCCGATAAAACAGGCTCCCGGCTCCAACTCCACCCGCATCTGCTGACGATAGCAGGCCCCCTGAAAGGCGATCGCCCCTTGGGGGAGCCATTCCAAACAGGCCCCCGCCCCAATGCGGATCGTGATCTGATGGCAGGATTCGGGGCCATTGCTGCGGTAGATTTTCGTGGCGGCGGCGGTGGTGAGGAGGGCGCGGCTGTGGGGGGCGAGGGTGATGGTGGTGGAAAGGCGATCGCCCCCTACGATGCCCCCCCCTGTATGGAGTAACACGGTATGGCAGCACCCCACGCCTTCGGGATAAAAGGGCCGCTGTACTTTGAGGGGGGCGCGGTGGTAGGCGCGGGTTAAGATTGTCTTTTCCCCCTGTCGCCCATAGTGGAGGGTCAGTTCGCCCTGCCAAGCGCCCATCGCCCGTTCTGTATCGGGGTTTGTTAAAATTTCTGCCATTGTCCTCAGTCCTTGCCCATGCTGCGCGATCTCTTACCGTTTCCCATCGCCATTGATACCACATTCCTAGCCGGTGCGTCGTTGTGGGCGTTGGCTCTTTATCTCAGCCTCGCCCCTCTGCGGGATTGGATTGAAACCCAACTGTTCCGCTGGTTGAATTTTGCCGATCGCTCTCTCTATATTTCCATGAAGGAGTTTGAAAAGTCTCGTCCGGCGAGGGAATCCCTGAATAGTTTTTATGCGGCGATCGTGGCGATCGTGCCTTTTTTGATTGCGGGGGTATTCAGTTATTGGGGGGTGGAATGGAGTCTGGGGCGCAGTTGGGGAATCAGCACTGGCATTCTCGCCACGATTGGCTGTGGTATTTTTGAATTGGGCCGCCGTTCCCAATCTGAAGATTAATTAATCACGGTTGATTATAAAGTCTGTACTAAACTCAAAGTCTCGCAAAAAATAGAAGGAATCAGTTTTCCATTCATGGGTTTTATGCCAACTGATATAACCTGTGAGGGGAGAAGCTAATTCAATCAAAATATGATACATTTCTAGATCTTCGAGTCGATGGGTTCCATAAAATCTGCCTCGTAAAAACTGAAGATCGCCATGTATTTGCTTTATAAGTTGAACTAAATCAGACCTAACTTGTAAAGCGTGAATCACTTGATCAAGATAAGTTCTGAGTTTTTGGTCTGCTTGCTCTCCAAAGGGTTCACGCTCTAGGCATTCTTTCAAGGCGAACAAATTAATTGAGCCGGGATAGTGCTTTTTGAGTTGGGTTAAGTTTTGAATGGTTTCGGGACGAATAACGTTGAGCCGATTCCCTAAAGCTGTTTGATTAGCGTCTTCTGTTAATTCACCAGCAGCGACAATCATTTTAACGCAATCATCATAATGATCCTGAAGAATTTTATGGCCCAACTTAATTAACTGCGCTGGTGTGCCATCGGATACTTTATCTGTTTTGGTGGCTTTGCATTCGCCAACGATGGGATAGGGTTGATTGGCATAGAAGTCTAGGCCGCCGGGGCCTCCGGTGGCATCGGGATCAAGGCTGGCTTTGGAGTGGTTGAGCGTGTTTTCAAATCCTAAAAATATGAATGCTTTACGGATTAAGCGTTCAAAGTCGTGGCCTTGGCTGGAATTACCAATGGTGGCAATTTGTTCAATCCACTGATCATAATCTAGGTTTATTGAGGGGGATACTAGCGGTGTAATAATTGGTTCAGGTTCAGGGGGAATTGGATCGCTGGGAGGCTCTAACTCGATGGGTTTTGCGATGGGGCTAGGTTGAATGATAGGTTCTGGATAGGGTTGTGGTTCTGGATGATGGGCGGGTTGGCGTGATTGTAGATCTTGAAATTGTTGAGTAAATTGTTCGGGTGAGAGTACGGGGGTGGATGATTGAATGTTGACGGATTGCTTCATGGGAATGCGTTTGCCCATTTTTTCTGTAATGTTGGCGATCGCCTCCACTGCAACTTTTTCAGTCAGTTTATAGACTTGCAAATAGGCGACAAATAGATAAGAGCGGTTTTGTTTGCGTTCAATTAGCTCTGATGCTGTCCAGATCGTGCAATGGGCAAGGGCTTCTACTTCTGAGGTTTGGCTAATGGTTTGACAGCGTTCGCATTTTGCCCAGGCTTCGATCCAGACTTGGGATGAGGATGGGGGGTTTGGGGGTTGGGCAATGGTTAATTGTGGATGGTAGGCTTGGGCTGAAGATTCAGTTTCGACGGGATAGAGTAAAAAAGATCGACCTGCTGGTTCGGATTGATCAAGTAAGGCAGCAAGGGTTACGCCTTGAATTAAGGCTTGAATATCCATGCTGGGTAAAGCAATGGCCAATGATAAACGACTGGACTCATTCATTATTCATGGGTTTGAATTTCTAAACTGTCTTCAGCATAGCTAAAAGTAGTAATGATCCGATGTACCATTTTAACAATTTGATTAGCACTTAAATAAGTTTCTACATAAATACCGGAACCGTAGATTTTTTCAGGTGTTTTAAGATCTGCGGCATTTTTGCTGAAATAGGAATTCTTGCGACCTCTGATCTCTAAAATCTTAGCAAAATCTTTGTTATGATGCAGTTTTATCAAAGTGCAAATCGTAATCAACAACTCTCGCCACGTTGTGACTTCATATTCAATATTATTGAATGTGAAAGAGGTGATATTGATTCCTCGATAATCACGAGTGAACCAAGTTTCTGGAGATGGAGTAGCAGAGGGATTTGATTGCAATTTAGCAACTTTAGATCGACGAGATTTTTTGGCAACATCTTTTGGCAAAGGAAGTTCTACATTTGTTGAAAGAGTATCAGCCATATCAATTAATACTCCTGAATCTACGATGGTTGTCGCAGATTCAACAGATTGCACTGCTGTTTTTTGAGGAATCTGCTCATGTTCTTCAATCTGTACTTCAGGAGTATTGTCTTCCTTTACAAAATTATCAGTGTGATTCTCAACATCAACAATTTCATCATTTTCCTCATCATCTCCAAATAAATTTTCAAGCTGTTCAATTTCATCAATTTCAGATAAGGTACTAGAATCTTCAAAAGGATCATCTACTTCAATACTAGATTCATCGATTCCACCAGATGGACGACTCAAAATTTCTAGCAAAAGCGCATTTTTTAAAACACGCTGTTTGGTATAATCACGAATTTGCTCATCAGTCAGACAGTAAGCATCTTTTTGTTCGTTAACAGTGTAAAGCTTAATAAGTAAATTAAGGTCTTGCAAATTGAGATAAACCCATTCCCCACCCTGTTTTTTAATAAGTTTCGTAAGAAGCTTATAAGAATCCCAATGACGTTTAATTTTTTTATCTTTAGGGCGAACTAAGCATCCACGAGTCAAATCAAATGTTTGATAATCTATGATTCGATTCATGCCTGCAACTATTGACAAACCGTGAGTTTGTTGCAGTACCATAACACCTATTTTAAAAACTTGTTCTCTCTCTGTGCCAATAATTTTGAAGTTAATCCAATCATTATTTTTTGATTTCGGTAAAACGTCAACAACATCTTGGATAATAACATTATTCAGTCGATCCCCTGTTGCAGTTGTGCCTGAGATACATTCACCGATAAGTACAGTAAATCCGAATCGTAAAACATGAGCAACAAATGCACTATCTTCAATCAACTCACTGAAATCACTTTCGCTTTCTCGACTAAGAGCTAATTCAATACGTTCACTTGGATTCTCCGGCAGCACCTCATTTTCAACCTTAAAGTTTTCTGCACACCAGTTGATTGCTTCACGCATTGTTGGCCGGTTAACCTTAACATACTTTTTAAGCTGTTCTGTATTAAAAGGATAAGTCGGCTCCGGAGGAACCAATTCTCTTTTGCTATAAAAATCAGTTAAATGGAGTCTTACCAACTCAATCATTGATTTAGCATTAAGAAAATTTAACTCAATAGGCTTCTTTTGAGTAAAAGTACAGAGGCGATCACTAATCCCACCATCTGCCATTGAACTAAATAAATCTCGGTAGGTGTCCGGCATCATCACGGTGAGAATGATCACACCTTTACTTAAGCGAGACTGTTCTAATGTATCATACAAAGACTTAACCAATACAGCAACGACTTGAGGCGCTCTTAATCCGTCATTACTATAATTTTCGCCTGTATCAATTTCATCAAAACAGATAATAATTGAGCTATAGTGACCAATTAAATTAAAAATCTGCTGGACGACATTTAATGCACTGCTTTCCTGATTTTCGTTACTATGAATTGATGGAGGAATTCCTAAATCTTTGGCGTGAGAAGCTTCTAGTACTTCACCTGCTAACCATTTTTCCGCATAGCTAGAGAATCGTGCTGAAAGCGTCCAAAGAACGGCACGAACAATGTAAGGGTTGATGTTAGTAGGAATCTTTATTTTTGTGCGCAAATTGTCAATAAGATCCTTGCCCTGTTGTTGATAGTCCTTATAAGTTTTATCAAACTTATTGATTAAGGTCTTGGGCAATCTTGGCTTTACATTGACCAGAGCATTATTGATCATTGAAGTGGCTAATGTCTGCCACTGGGTAACATCCTCTGCATTGGAACGGCTCAGGCTATCGACAACCGTTTGCTGAAAGTGGAAATTAACCTGATTTAAATCTGTAAAGTTGAGGACGTGGGCATAGATAAATACGGTGTTATCTTCATTGATCAGCCGACGACGAATGCGATTGATCAGATGGGTTTTGCCTTGGCCTTGGGTAGCCGTAAAGACCAAAGATGTTACCTTGTGGGTTTGGTCTTGACGTACTTGCTCTAAGGCTTGGAATACTGTATCAGAAGCATGGGCATTAAATGATGCCACATCAGGATAACCTCGACCCCAGACATTATCTGAGCGAAAAACGCCTATATTCTTAAAAATATTCTGGCTCTTGATCGCACTATTGATCTGTTCTAGGGGCGAGGAGGAGGGTTTAGCCATGGGGGAAAGTCCTTATCAGAGATGGAGACAACCAATACAATCCTTGCAGCCGTTAAGCATCAGCGATTAAAGCCGCTTTGCATAAAAACGAAATGCACCACCGGGTAAAGTCAAGGAATCTTCTTTTTTATCCGGGGTCATATCCGGCATTTCTCCAGCCATAAGCTGTAAAGTTTCATCCGCTTGCATTTCAATCAGCCATTCGTTAAACTGCAAACGCTCTACACCCTCTTGAAGCTCACGACGAATCCGATAAATCGGTACTAAATTTTGTAGATTATGCCCTTTGTTTAGACTGTCATAAACCGCTAAAACTGCTTTTTTGAAATCTCCATAGGTTTTGAGTTTGCTGACATTCGCCGCCTTCTGTGATTCAGGTTTCAGGGTCTGCTGCGCAGAAACTGGGTTAGAATCTCCCATTGATCGCACCCAATTCAACAAAGCATTCGGAAACTTTGTGCCAATAATTGATCCAGAAAACTCAAAATCTGGACTTTGTAACCCCGCCTTAAGCAATTCTAAGCCTTGGGGCGTTAACGTGATACTACTAGAAGATCCTTTTTTAGTAATTATGATCGCCTTGTCTTGTTCCAGTTGATCAACAATAGGCTGATAATCTCCGGCTTTTTCCTTGGAACGCACGAGCCGCTTGTTAAGATCAGAACGTTTGACCGCTTGATTTAAACCTTGCAAATCCCAAAGAGAAAGCAAAAGACGGGTCTGGGCTTGGGTTTGACTGCCCCGTAGTCCCTTCGCAGGTGTTGACATATATTTAACCGATCAAATTTTGCAAGTTGTGGTGCTGGATGCTCAAGACACCCTCTCTGGCTATTGTAGAGGGTTCTCCCAGAAGACAACAAACCCCTCAACCGTCCTATACAAAACGATACATTTTTTAAAACTTTTGAGTTATCAATGACCACCCCCCTAGAGATTCACCCAGCCTAGACAAACTAGACCGGCCGCAATATACCCGTAGCATCGTCGGATCAACTGATGGCCAAGCATCTCCAGAAAATCCAGTTCAGCCGTTCACAGCCCCGTAAATCCGGGGATGACCCTTGAAATCTCCACCCAAATTGCCTAGCGATCGCCAAGACAGGGTGTTAAACTGGGAAGTTGCTGCTTAGAACTCAACCCAAGCTCAGGAGGTTCCCATGTCTCGTCGCTGTCAACTCACCGGCAAAAAGGCCAATAACGCCTACGCCGTCTCCCACTCCCACCGCCGTACCAAAAAACTCCAGGAAGTTAACCTACAATGGAAGCGGATTTGGTGGCCCGAAGGTAATCGCTGGGTGAGAGTCAAACTCTCCACCAAAGCCCTCAAAACCGTCCAAAAGCACGGTTTGCAGGCAGTGGCCAAAGAAGCCGGCCTCAACCTCAACAAGTTTTAAACTCGTTTCGCTCTGTTGCACAATCCTCCAAAACCTTGGGGGATTTTGCGATCGCTCCAAAATTCTCCCTTTTACCCCATGGCAGAACCCCAAGCCCCCGAAACCATTGAAACCCCCGAAGCGCCGCCAGAGGAGCAGGCCAGCTACGTTAAATTGGCAATGCGCAACATGGTCAAAAAGCGCGGCACATCCCTAACACATTTTTTCCTCTCCAGCGCCGGACTGTTGGGGTTACTGATTGGCTTGGCCTACCTCACCCGTTGATGGATGTCACCGTTAATCTCCAAGACCCGGAAAGCCTCAGTCCCATTGACCCAGAACAATGGAGCCTCTGGATTCAGTTGTGGTTCCAGGCCCTTAGAGATAGCCTCCCCCCCGCTGCTGCCTACGAATTGAGCCTGGGGTTTACCAACGATCAGGAAATCCATCGCTACAATGCCCAGTATCGCGGTGTCGATCGCCCCACCGATGTTCTCGCCTTTGCGGCCCTAGAGCAGGGTTTTATCCCCCCATTGCCACCGGGAGAACCCCTAGATTTGGGAGATGTGATCATTTCCGTGGAAACGGCCCAACGACAGGCGATCGCCCAAAGCCATCCCCTCCGCCAAGAACTGATCTGGCTCACCAGCCACGGCGTTTTACACCTCCTGGGCTGGGATCATCCCGACGAGATGCAACTGGCGGCCATGTTGGCCAAACAAACTGAATTAATCGAACTGCTCACCCCTAGACCCGTTAATTGATATAGGTTTGAGCACCTTCAACCCCAAGAGCGAGGGGTGAAGCCCCTTCCCCCAAAAAGCGCCCAAGACGCTATTTGTTCGCTTAAAACATCGAAGGAGGGACAATTGATGTTAGAACAGTGGACGGTAGGGGAATGATCACGCAACGACAATTGAGGTCAACAGTCATCGCTTTATTGACAATCATGCCCTTGGCTGGCTTCATTCCCCTGCTGATTGTCCTTTTTGGTGAAGGTCATGACCCTCAATTCCCATCGTCCCCCCCAATGCGATGTAACACCCGTTCCGTCGCTTTATGTTCCTATGTCCCCACGTAGCTCTAAGTCCCGTCAGTTTGCTTGGCAAATTGCCCCCAACCTGTGGTTGAGTTTTCGCTATGCCTGGGCCGGGATTAGTTACGCCTTTAGGACACAGCGTAATTTTCGGATTCATACGGTGATTGCTAGTTTGGCGGTGGTTTTGGGGGTGGGTTTAGGGGTGAGTTTCACCGAGCTTGCCATTGTGGCCCTGACCTGTGCTTTGGTGATGGTGTTGGAATTGTTGAATACCGCCTTAGAATCGGTGGTGGACTTGACAGTGCAGCAGAATTATCATGAATTGGCGAAAATTGCCAAAGATTGCGCAGCGGGGGCGGTGCTGGTGGCGGCGATCGCCTCAATTTTGGTAGCCAGCCTCATTCTGGTGCCGCCCTTGTTTGCCCTCACCCTCAGCCTATTCCCACGTTAAACAGAAGGAGAACCGTTTTTGCTGCTGGTTATTGACAATTACGACAGCTTTACCTACAACCTCGTGCAGTATTTAGGGGAACTGGGGCGCGAGTTTCCCGTCGCTCAAGTGATCCGGGTTGTGCGCAATGATCAAATCGATGTGGCGGGGATTGGGGCGATCGCCCCCGATGCGATCGTCATCTCCCCCGGCCCCGGCCGCCCCGATGATGCCGGGATATCCCTGGCGGTGATCCGGGAATTGGGGCCGAAAATTCCGATCCTCGGCGTTTGCCTAGGACATCAGAGCCTCGGCCAAGTCTTTGGCGGTAAAGTCATCGCCGCTCCCCTGCTCATGCACGGTAAAACCTCCGACATCCATCACAACGGCCTCGGAGTTTTTGCCGGATTACCCAACCCCATCGCCGCCACCCGCTACCATAGCTTAGTGGTCGAGCGCTCTAGCCTCCCCACCAGCTTGGAAATTACCGCCTGGGTGGCCGATGGCACAATCATGGGCCTGCGCCATCGGGACTACCCCCACCTCGAAGGCGTACAATTTCACCCAGAAAGCGTCCTAACCCCCATGGGTAAGACCCTCCTGCGCAACTTCTTAGCCCCATTACTTTCAGATTAAATCTCTCTCAAATTCATGAAGCGAAGCACCTTTCTGCGTTATCTCGGAGCCGGCGCATTGACCACCCTCGGCCTACACCATAGCGTCACCGCTCCCGCCGCCCAAGCCCAGGGGGCAGGGTTAACCCTGCAATGGTTTGGCCACACCTCTGCGCTCTTTACCGGCGATGGCCAGCGCATTTTAGTGAATCCCTTTCGGGCCTTGGGCTGTACAGCGGGATATCGCGAACCGGTGCCAGCGGTGGATTTTGTCTTGATGAGTAGTCGCCTCTTAGATGAAGGTTCTCCTTCAGCTAGTTTGCCAGGGAATCCCCGCATTCTTTACCAAGCAGGGGCCTATACCTTGAATGCCCGACGCTATGAAGGTATTTCCGTCCCCCATGACCGCCTCGAAGGCCGTCGCTTTGGGATGAATGTGGTGTGGAAATGGCAACAGGCGGGCATTAACATCCTCCACATGGGGGGAGCCGCTGGCCCCATTGGTTTAGAAGAGCGGATTTTGATGGGACAGCCGGATATTGCCTTTGTGCCTGTGGGCGGTGGCCCCAAAGCCTATAACGCAGAAGAGGCCCTAGCTGCCATTCGCGCCCTCAACCCGAAAATTGTCGTCCCCACCCATTACCGCACCGCCGCCGCCAACCCCAACGCCTGCGACATTGACGGGCTAGATACTTTTCTCAGTCAGGTGCCATCGGAGCAAGTCACCCGGATCGGGGGGCAAACCTTGACGCTGACAGCGGGAAATTTGCCCACATCTGGCCCCCGCTTTTATGTCTTCCGCGACCCGGTTTAATCGGGAATCCGCTCAGCCAAAACCCAAGATTTGTGGGGATGAGTTTGCCGAATCCGCCAAGAACTAAAGTTCTTGGCTCATAGCGAAAGTGGGCTGAAGCCCACTCCGGAACCCGTTTTAACGGGTTT
>JAABSU010000121.1 GCA_011390265.1 Spirulina sp. | reverse complement strand
CACATTTTCGAGTTTCGCTATCGGATCATGATGAATACGATTCTCGAAAGCGATCGCCGCTTTGGGGTGTTGATGTTCGACCCGATTCAAGGACAAATCTCCGGCGTGGGCTGCTGTGCCGAAATTATCCACTTCCAGCGGCTCCACGATGACCGCATGAAGGTGATCACCCTCGGGCAGCAACGGTTTCGGGTTTTAGAATATGTCCGCGAAAAGCCCTACCGGGTGGGCCTGGTGGAATGGCTCGAAGACAATCCCACCCAAACGGATCTCCGTCCCTTAGCCACCAACGTTGAGCAACTGCTCAAGGATGTGGTGCATCTTTCCGCCAAGCTGACGGATCAAAAGATTGATCTCCCCGATGATCTCCCCAATTCCCCCCGCGAACTATCCTACTGGGTAGCCAGCAACCTCTACGGCGTAGCCACGGAGCAACAAATGTTGCTCGAAATGCAAAATACCGAAGATCGCCTCAATCGGGAATCAGAAATTCTTGTCTCCACCCGCAACCATCTCGCCGCCCGCACCGCCCTTAAAGATGTGCTGCCGAGTTCTGATTAAGCTCCTCCGGCAAAATGCGCGAAACCCCGTAACAGCCAAAGATTTTGAGCACTTCGGTATATTGGGGCAATGTGGCCAGGGCGGTTTGCACCGAATCCGTCCCGGCATTGCCGTTGAGGTCGATAAAAAAGAGATATTCCCCGAGCGATCGCTTTGTGGGGCGGGATTCAATGCGGCTGAGGTTAATGCCCCGATCGGCAAACACCTGCAAGGGTTTCACCAAGGCCCCCGGCACATTGGCCGCCGTGCTAAAGGCCAGGGAAAGATGATCCCCCGGTATACCAGGGCGACGACCCACGGCCCAGAAGCGGGTGCAGTTGTCAGGGTAATCGTTGATGGCATCGGCCAAAATGGGCAGTTGATAAAGCTGGGCGGCGCGGGGGGCGGCGATCGCCCCCGCTGTGGGGTCTTCCCGGAGATAAACCAATGCTTCTGTGGTGGAGTTACTGGCTAACTGTTGGGCTTGGGGGAGATGGCTATCGAGCCACCGTTGACATTGGGCCAGGGCTTGGGGGTGGGAATAGACGGTTTTGACGGCGGCTAATGTGGGGGCACAGGAGACGAGGACATGGTGAATCGGCAAAATTAAAGCCTGCTGAATCACCAAACCCTCCAATTCCCAGAGGGCATCGAGGCTAATGGCCACCGTGCCTTGAATCGAATTTTCCACGGGGACGATCGCCAGATCCACCTGGCCCGCCGCCACCGCTTTGAGGCTTTGGGCAATGGTGGGGTAGGGACAGAGTTGAGGGGTTTCTCCGGTGTGGCGCAAGTGGCGATCGCCATAAACCAAGGCCACGGTTTCTGCATTGGTACCAGGGGGGCCAAGATGGGCAAGGGAAAGGGTCATCGCAACGCAATCAAAGGGGATAATTTCAGTTTACGCGGTGGGGGAATCACTCCGGGAGTAGCCGCTGCTCCGACCGCTCTAAATAAATTGCCGCTACCTGATCCTGGGGGTTTTGGGTGGCACAGTCTCGAAATTGGGCTGCCGCCTCCGGCCATTGCTGCAATTGGTAGAGAACCAAGCCCTGCTCAAATTGGGGCCGGGTGGTCAATTTGAGCATCCGCACCGCCGCAGGATCGGCATCAAACACCTCAAACACGGCAACATGGGCAGATTTCCCCTTTAATTGCACATAATCAATGAGACGAATATGGTAGGGATATTGATGGTTGAGTTGTAAAAAGGTTTGGTGAGAAATCAGCAGCGGCACGCCATAGGTACGGGTGAGCCGTTCGAGGCGAGAGGCCAGGTTGACGGTATCCCCCATGACCGTACTATCCATCCGTTGCCGCCCGCCCACGGTTCCCAGCACCACCGGCCCCGTGTTCACACCAATGCCAATTTCGATCTCGCCTTGGCCCTGTTTTTTGCGGGTGTGGTTGTAGCGAGCCAGTTGGCGCAACATGGCGATCGCCGCCTGCACCGCATCATCGGCCCCCGCCTGGGGAAATAGGGCCATAATTTCATCGCCAATATATTTATCGACAAAACCGCGATGGCGGGTGATCGGCGGCTCCATTCGGGAGAGAAAGCCATTGATCAATTCAAAGGTTTCCTCTGGGGTGAGTTGTTCCGCCAAACTGGTGAAGTGGCAAATATCCGCAAATAACACCGACATTTCCCGCTCCACTGCATCCCCCACCTGGACATCAATGATGCTGGCCTTGCCTAGGAGTTGTAAAAATTCCTCTGGCACAAACCGCTCATAGGCTTGGTTGAGTTGGGCCAACTGGCGGGTAATCTGTCGCCGTTCCTGCTCGACCCGATAACGATCGCTAATATCCTGAAAGGCGGCGATCGCATATAAAATTTCCCCCTTGGCGTTAAAAATTGGCGTGCCCCACACTTCCAACGGAATCCGCCGCTGGCCATCATCCACCTCTAAATCATCAATTTGGCTGACTTCCCCCCGCATCGCCCGAAAAATCGGCTGTTGCTCCACCGGGTATAACTGATCAGTCCCGGTAATATAGGCGCGATAGATCTCCGGTAACATCGCCACGGTGGTGCTAGGAACCACGCCCCGTCCGAGGAGAGACTGGGCCCGCTCATTGGCATAGTAGGGAACGCCGGTAGCATCGAGAACAAATAAACCAACGGGAATCGCTTCAAGAAATTGCCGTAACTGCTCTTCACTATGGCTCAAGGCCTCATTGAGCACCTGCATTTTGGCGTTATTATCCGCCAAGGCCGTAAAGGAGCTTTGCAATTGCGTGGCCATGGCTTGAAATGCCCGAGCTAAGGCCCCCAGTTCATCATCGGTGGTAAGGATCACCCCCACCAGATGCCATTGCCCCGGTTTGAGATTACTCACGCCTTCGGTGAGTTGGGTCAGCGGCATGACGATCCGCCCCTGGGTGAACCGGAGGACGTTATACACCAATGCCCCCACGAGGGCGATCGCCCCCAACCACACCAACGCCCCCACCAACACCGGCCAGAGCAATTCCGTGGCCGGCTGTTCAACAATCACATACCAATCCACTGTCCGCAGGGAACGACCCGCCGCCAGCATCCAGCCCCCTTCAAGGCCACCATAGAAATTAACATTGGCTTGGGCAATCTGGGTGGGCGATCGCCCAATCTGCGCCACCAAATCAAACCCCGGCCCCTGCAAGCGGGTATTGCGAAAGGCAATAATCTGCCCATCAGCATCGGTAATATACACATACCCCTGTTGACCCACCCGGATGTTAATCGTTTGATTCCAAAGATCATCCAGGGCCACCCGTACCAACAACGTTGCCACCGGTAGCTCCAACTCATTCATCACCGGCACCGCCAAATCCAAATAGGGAAATTGGCCATCAAACCCCACGGGCCCGATCGCCACCTGATCCCGGTTTAGGGTCAGATCCAACAGCGGATGCTGCTGCTGCTGTGGTTGAGGGCGGCCCACCCGATTGCGCTGGGCCAACACCGTCCCATCGGTGGCCACCAGTTGCACATCTAATAGGGAACGATTGCGGGCCAGCAGCCCCCGCAAAATTTCCAAATCATTGGGAGTGGTGGCCAAAGAAGCACTGGTGGCCCGGATATCGCTTTGGATCTCCAAAACAAACAGGTCAAAACTTAAGGCCGCCTCATTACTGACCCGCTCCAAACTCCGCTGGGCCTGCTCCACCCGCGTCATCAGGGCAAAAGACATCGCCATCACCAGCCCCAGCCCACCAATGCCACTGAGTAAAAGCATTTGTTGGGTAATTTTCCGCCGGAGGGAATCCCGTCGTGGATAGAGCCAATGCCAGAGGTGTCGCCAAAATGGTTTGTTCAAACTGAGTTCAATTCAGTAGATCCATCTAGGTTGATCATGCCTTAATTCTCGGCCGGCAAGGCCAGATCCTCAACATTGTTGCGATCGATGAGATGGATTCTGGGTAAGAAAATTCGTGGCGGGAACGCTTCGCCAGTTTCGAGATGGCGCAGGAGGAGTTGGAGGGAGAGGCGGGCCTGAAAATCGGGCATTTGGTTAATCGTGGCATCGATCGCCCCGGCTTTGAGGGCCTCGATCACCGGGGGCATGGCATCAAACCCCGTGATCAGGATGTCCTCCCGTCGGCCCGCCTTCACCGCCGCATTACTGGCCCCCTGAGCCATGGCATAGTTGGCCGCGACGATCGCATCCACCTCTGGAAACTGTGCCAACCAAGCGGTGGTAATCTCCTCCGCTTTTTCCTCTGACCATTCCCCGGTTTGGGTTTCGAGAATATTGATATTGCCGGTGTTTAACCCCATCAGAAACCCCTGTTGGCGATCGAGGGCATTTTGTTGGGCTAAAGCGCCATTGAGGAGCAAGACATTCCCCTCGCCCCCCAACTGCTCCACCACCCATTCCCCCATTAATTTCCCCCCCGCCACATTGTCAAAAACAATAAAGCTCACCAGTTGCTCACTATTGACTGGCGTATCCATGGCAATAACGGGAACCCCTTGGGCGATCGCCCGTTCAATCACATTGGCCAACCGCACCGAATCCGTCACCATCACCACCAAGCCATCGATATCTCCCGCCTCAATGCGGTTGGCGATCGCCCGGATTTGATCTTCTGCGCAGGTATGACATTGATTAGGCAGCAACTCCACCGTTACCCCAAAATCCTCCCCCGCTGCCACAGCCCCCGCCCACACCTGCGCCTGATAGATATCCCCATGTTCCCCGGTTTCCGGATCATAGGTATCCTTGAGGGCAAACACCACCCGTCGCGGCTGGCTGGCTTTAATTTCCGTCTCCGGCATTTCCCAACCAGCATTTTCCACGGTGATCATCCGAGGTAGCGTTGATTCTTCCTCGGGGGCGATCGATGAACGGGGACAACCCCCCAAAGTCCAGGTCAAGCTCAACCCTAATCCCAACACCAATA
Source organism: Spirulina sp. (assembly GCA_011390265.1). Classification (GTDB taxonomy): domain Bacteria; phylum Cyanobacteriota; class Cyanobacteriia; order Cyanobacteriales; family Spirulinaceae; genus Spirulina. Next base: position 6,892 of record JAABSU010000121.1, on the reverse strand, counting down.
ATCTCTGCCAACCCACGATCGCACTCTCCTGCTTATGGTTATTATGAAACTGAGGCCCCCATTCATCCCCACCGCCTAATTTTCTGGATGAATTCACCCCTGAGGGTAATTCTCCAAGTTAAAATAGCTGTTAACCCTGCTGCTTTCCCCCCTCGCAATCCCTATGTTTTTAGCAACGAATCTGCTCATTGACAATCTGGTTCAGAAACTAACCCAGGGCTACCAACGAACCTATGGGGGATGGAAGTCTGAATATGCAGAAATTATTGCTTGGGCAGCGGGGATGGCCTTGGAAAACATCGCCAACAGTGACGCGCTTTACCACAATGTTGAGCATACTATTTTTGTTACCTTAGTGGGCCAGGAAATTCTCCGAGGAAAGCATATTAAAGAAGGGGGAACCACGCCGGAGGATTGGCTCCATTTTCACATTGCGCTGTTATGCCATGATATTGGCTATGTCAAGGGCGTATGCCAACCAGATCAGCCCCTCAAGCACCTCTACGCCACAGGCTTAGACCGCAAGATGATTCAACTCCCCCCCGGAGCCAGTGATGCCAGTTTAGCCCCCTACCATGTGGATCGAGGCAAGTTATTTGTCCAAGAGCGGTTTGGCGGTCACAAGCTCATTGATGCGGAGTTACTCAAGGACAGTATTGAGTTAACCCGTTTCCCTGTTCCGGCGGATGAAGACCATAAGGACACGGACAATTACCCCGGTTTGGTGCGGGCGGCAGATTTAATTGGTCAACTGAGCGATCCTCGCTATCTCCAAAAAATTCCGGCTTTGTTTTACGAGTTTGAAGAAATTGGCACAAATCAGGTTTTAGGCTATGCCACACCGGGGGATTTGCGGGCGAATTACCCCAGTTTTTATTGGAAAGCAGTTCACCCCTATTTACCCACAGCCCTCAAGTTTTTAAACTTAACCCAATCCGGTAAACAAATCATTGCCAATCTCTACGCAACGGTGTTCCGGGTTGAACATGAACATGAACCCGATATGCCCCTCCCCCGCCCGAAAACCGTGGCAGCTTGAGGGCCAACGCTTTTTGCCCATCCTACGAGGGTTTGTCGTGAGGATTTTGCACGGTTGGGGGTGGGGTTGATCTGAAATCTGGTTGTATCGTTGATCTCCCTAGAGGCGAGAAAATTAATTTTTTCGCCCATCGCCTACAGCCTGACCTTTTTCGCCGGTGCAAGGGCGATCGCCCCTTAAGCTCATTTTTCGATCTCCAGCGAATTTTGGGATAAGCTGAGAGCAAGGTTTCCGCTACCACCATGACTTCCCCCGCCCAAACCAGTTTCCAAGCCGGCCAAGCCGCCTTTGATACTGAAAACTACCCCGCCGCCATTGCCCACCTTGAAGCGGTGGTGCGGGATGATTGTGAGCCAGCGATGCTGACCGCTGCCTATCAGACTTTGATTGTTGCCTATACGAAGGGCGATCGCCCCCGTGATGCCCTGGATCTGTGCAAACGCCTCAGCCAAGATCCAGACCGCTACCCCTGGGCTGCCAAAGCTCTCGCTGACCTCACCCGCCGCTTCCGTCAAGCCAACGCCGCCGCCCTCACCACCCCCTCAGATTCCCCCCCAGCCTCCCGCCAACGGCGGCCCCTCCCCATTGCCTACGAAGCCCCCCCAGAGGCTACCCCTGCGGTGTTTGTCTCTGGGCGGGAATGGCGCAACGCCGAGCGGGCGAAAACTTGGAAGAAGCTCAAGCCCCCCCGCCGCTGGAAATTCTGGTTACGGTTAATCGGAACGGCGATCGCCTTTTTTGCCCTGCTCCGTTGGTCGATCATCGTCAGTTTTGATCTGATTAAATGGGTGATGTTGTGGGGATTGCGCCTCGCTCCACCGGCTTGGCTCTACGCCGAACCCAGCCCTGTGATTTTAAGTCTCTTGGCGGTGATTTTCCTCGCTATGCCTTGGCTGTTGGATCTGCTCTTCAAAAAACGGGTCAAAGCCCAAACCTGGGGCATTTATAGCCTCGCCTCCCAATATCCCGAAAGCTCCAAACTCCTCCAACGCATCGCCCAAGATCATCGCATCCCCATCCCCAAACTGCTCCGGCTCCCCATCGCGGCTCCGGTGATCCTCACCTATGGCCATTTGCCCCGGACGACGCGCCTGGCCATCAGTGAGGGGTTGTTAACCTGTTTAGAAGATGAAGAATTGGCGGCGATCCTCGCAGCCCAGATGGCCCCGGTGGTGCATCGGGATGTGGGGGTGATGTCGGGGGCGATCGCCTTTCTGCATTTGCCCTTTTTATGCTACGAAGGTTTTGCTTGGGGGGGCAGTTGGCTTCAGGAGCGGATGGCCGCCCTGACGCAATTGCCCCCAAAATTGCGCCAAGGCCTCGGTGTCGCCCTGACGATGGCCGCCGCTAGCTTGGCCGCCCTGAGCTATGGCTTTTATTGGCTGTGGCGCGTGCCCCTCCTCTATTTTTCCCGCCAACGCCATTACTACGGCGATCGCTTCGGTGCCGAAGCCACCGGCAACCCCAACGCCATGAGCCGCGCCCTGCTGAAAATTTCCCTGGCCATCAGCCGCCACATTGAGCAGCAGGAAAGCACGTTCTGGCTGTTGGAAAGTGCCGATTTACTCATGCCTGTGGGCCATCGCCAAGCCCTCAGCCTGGGGAGTCTCCCCGATAAAACGCCTTTTGAGGAAGTTTTAACCTGGGAATGTGTCAACCCCTATCGCCATTGGTTGGCCCTGATGAATTCCCATCCCTTAATGGGCGATCGCCTCTACCTCCTCAACCGCTACGCCAACTATTGGGGCCTCCCCCCGGAAATCGACCTCCCCACCGTCATCCCCCCACCCCAAACTTGGCGGCAACATCTCGAAAAATTCGCCAACAGCTACCGCGCCCTGCCGATTTTGCAAAGTGCCGTACTCTCTGGGCTATTTTTCGGCATTGTCTCCCGCAGCCTGCTGTGGATTGTCGGGGTGAGTGCCAATCTGCTCAGTGATTGGTTTCCCCTCTGGCGGTTGATCTGGCTGGCCAATGCCCGCTCCTTCCTGGATGGTTGCATCCTGATCGCCTTCAGCCTCAGTTTAATTGTCTGGATTAATGGCTATTTCCCCAATATCCGCGTCACTCCTTCCCGCCAAAACCCCCGCATTGAAGACCTGATGCGCGACCCAAAAACGGTTCCCCCTAAAAGCTACGGGGTTAAACTAGAAGGGATTTTATTGGGACGGCGAGGCTTGGGCAACTGGTTGGGGCAGGATTTAATTCTCAAAACCTCATCGGGCCTGCTGAAATTGCATTTCATCGCCAAGGCGGGGCCGCTGGGGAATTTATGGCCCATCCCCCCCCGGCCCGTGGAGTTTGTCGGCCAGGAGGTGACGGTGTTGGGTTGGTTGCGGCGGGGGAGTACGCTGTGGGTGGATGTGGATGTGTTGCGCCCTGTGGGGGCAGGGAAGCAGACCCGTAGCGGTTATCCGGTGTGGGTAACGGCTTTGGCGATCGCCGCCGCCCTCTGGGGAGCTTGGGTCATTTGGCAGGCTTAAGGAAGCCGCAATGTTATAACTGAAACGAGCATACAGGAGTCTTAAAAGATCATGGGGCAACCACACAAACCATGGGCGATGGCCATCGGTATTCTATTGGGTTGGGGCATGATTGCCCCCATGGCCACAGCGAAACCGGTACAAATGAATGGCTCTTGTCAGGGAATGGGGCGAAGGCAATCTGCATCTATGGTGTCATTCTGTAGGGGCGCAATGCTTGCGCCCTCTGCGACGAAGCAACTCATTGATGGCCTCTACAGCGAAAATTTAGAGGCAGCGAGTGCATTTCAACAGGGGGTGAGGGCCTATCACAACCTCGAATTAGCGAAGTCCGAAACCTTCCTCTTGCAAGCGCTTCAGTCCGATCCCTTCATTGGCATGGCCTATTACCTTTTGGGCAATGTTTACCTCCAAGAAAACCGGTTAGACGATGCGATCAGTCGTTATCAAGAGGCCGTCACCCTCGAACCGATGTTAGGGGTTGCCTATTACAATTTGGGCATTGCCTTCTATCGCCAAGGTCAGCCCCAAGCGGCTCTCGATCCCTTCGAGCGGGCGGTATTACTCGAACCCACATTTGCCCCCGCCCACTACAATCTTGCCCTGATGTTGGATAGTTTGGGCAGCTACGAGGCCGCTAGCCAGGCCTATCGCCAATCTTTGCTCCTTGATGACCAAAATGCCCGAGCTTTTTACAACTTGGGGCTGATCGTTAATCGCCAAGGCAGTGCTGATGAGGCTTTGGGTTTGTTTGAGCAGGCGATCGCCCTTGAACCAGAATTTGCCGATGCCTATTATCATCAAGGGCTAATCTATGCCCGTCGCAACCAATGGGAAGAAGCCCTCAACGCCCTCGGCAATGCGGCGGCCCTAGAGCCGGAAAATGCCCTGGCTCAGTACAACCTAGGGCTGGTGTATTTGGAATTGGACAACTACAAGGCTGCGGCCAATCGCTTTGAGCGCACCGTTGCCCTCGACCCCACCAACGCCAATGCCTACCGCCAATTGGGGGTGGCGCAAATTGAATCGGGGCGGCCGGAGGAGGCGATCGCTGCCCTGCAAACCGCTGGGGAACTCCTGCCCCACGATGCCCAGATGTACTACAACCTCGGTATTGCCTACCAGGATGCGGAACGCTACGAAGAGGCGATCGCCCAATACAACCGCGCCATTGATCGCGACCCCAGTTTTACCGATGCCTACTTTAATTTAGGGGTTTCCCTCTTTGAGGCTGCCTATCTGCAAACGCGAACGGAGGCCGAATCAATGCGGCGGGTGGCGGATGGAGAGGCGATCGCCTCCTTTAGCACCCAAGCCCGGAACCGCTATCAGGAAGCGGTGGATACGCTTCAGTATGCCCTCGAACTTTATAGTACGGCGGAGAATTTTGAGCGGGTGGGTGAAATTCGTGAGTATTTGGAACTGACCGTCATCCCGACGATGAACGCGGGGATGGAGATTGAAGCGGCCCCCAGCATTGATATTCCCGTTACCCCACCCCCGGCTCGCCCCGATCCTGACCCTTTCCCCATCCCGGAGCCGATGCCCTTAGATTCACCTCCCGCTGAACCAGAACGCACGATTCCGGCCTTTCCAGAGGCCGCCCCCGCTAGTTCTATTTTTGATGGGGCATTACCTCCCCGATGAGCCGCGATACTGTCCCGCTCATGGTGGAAGGGGATGGGCAAAGGTTATTGAAGGAGGCGATCGCCCTTGCCCACCGCGCCCACGGGGGCCAGGTGGATAAAGGCGGCCATCCCTACATTGGCCATCCTCTACGGGTGATGGCGGCGGTGGAGGATGGGGAGGCGCAAATTGTGGCGGTGTTGCACGATGCGATCGAGGATTCCGATCTAACCCTCGCTGACCTAACCGCTGCTGGATTTCCGGCGGTGATCACCCAAGCCCTCGATGCCATCACCAAACGGGAGGGCGAAGTCTATGAAGCCTATTTGCAGCGGGTGATGGCTAATCCCCTGGCTTTGGGGGTGAAAATTGCCGATATGGAAGATAACTGTGATCTGAGCCGCATTGCCCAACCCACGGCCCAGGATTACGCCCGTTTGGCTAAATATCAAAGCATCCTACCTCGGTTCAAGGCGGCCCTAGGGCCGCTAGGATAGGGGCGACGGGTTCAAAGTGTGCAGGATGTGGGATCAAATTGCCAAGGAAATCAGCACCTGGACGGGGGAGCCTTTTGAAATAGGCGATCGCAGCAGTGTCGGCGGTGGCTGTATTAATCAGGGCTATTGCCTACGGGGGGGCGATGTCGCCTATTTTATTAAGCTCAACAGTGCTGCCCAAGAATCAATGTTCCAGGCTGAAGCCCTGGCCTTAAATCAGATGGCCGCCACCGGCACGATCCGTGTCCCTAAACCCCTAGGGGTCGGCGTTGTGGGGGAATCCAGTTATATCGTCATGGAATGGTTGGAGTTTGGCCGGGGCACATCCCTTAGTTGGGAAAAAATGGGTCGTGATTTAGCCGCCCTTCATCAAGCCCCCGGCCGCGGTCAATTTGGCTGGGATCGCAACAACACCATCGGCTCAACGCCCCAAATCAATGATTGGCTGGAGAATTGGGCGGATTTCTTCGCGGAGCAGCGCATTGGGTTTCAATTGCACTTGGCGAAGCGGCGGGGGGGCAATTTCCCCGATCCGGGTAAGGTGGTGGCGAGGGTGCGGGAAATTCTTGCGGATTGGCAACCGCCCCCCTCGTTACTCCATGGGGATTTGTGGTCGGGGAATGCGGCTTGTACGGTGGCGGGGGAGCCGGTGATTTTAGACCCGGCCACCTATTGGGGCGATCGCGAGGCAGATATTGCGATGACGGAATTATTTGGCGGTTTCCCGGCCCATTTTTACAGCGGTTATGAGGCCGTTTGGCCCCTCGATCCTGGCTATCGTCACCGCAAACCCCTATACAACCTCTACCACATCCTCAACCACTTCAATCTTTTCGGCGGCGGCTACGGTTCCCAAGCTGCCCGCATGATTGACCAGCTTTAGAGATCCCCCCGGCTGCGCCGGCCCCCTTTATAAGGGGGTTTACTCTTGAACCCCCCTTTTTCTACGCCGAAGGCGCATCCCCGCAGGGGCTTAGGGGGGCAGGGGGGATCTTGCTTCGTTTCGAGGCTTGGGATCCCCCCGGCTGCGCCGACCCCCTTTATAAGGGGGTTAAATCCAAGGGGGGTTAAATCCAAAACCCCCCTTGAAAAGGGGGGTAGGGGGGATCAAACGGGCGGGAAGGGATTCGAACCCCTGACACCGTGGTCCGTAGCCACGTGCTCTAGTCCACTGAGCTACACGCCCTTGCATCGCGCTTTTGTGCGACAGTTACTAAATGTAGCACAACCCACAGAACTGCGCAAGC